>NZ_CBDNNH010000005.1:0-141545 GCF_965318445.1 Anaerosinus sp.
GCTCCATAAGAACGACATCATGCCATTTTCCTGTACTTTTCATTTTAGCAAGCTTTTCACGTATTCCAATTTTTCTAAATCCACACTTTTTATGCAGTTGAATACTTGCTTCATTTTCTTTTATAATTGCAGAATATAGTGACCAGAAGCCCTGTTTCTCCGATTCTACCACTAAATAGTTCAATAGGAATGCACCAATTCCTTTTCCTTTAAAAACTTCATCAACATATAAACTAACTTCACCAATTCCTTGGTAACAGCAACGTGATGATACTAAACTCATTGCCACCCATCCTGCAACTTTCCCCTCTACAATTGCCACAAAACAACAATCTTTAATATGCCCAGAATTCCAAATTTCCCACTCTGGTGCAACCGTCTGGAAAGTTGCTAAATTGCTATGTATCCCTTGTAAATAAATTTCTTTTACTCTTTCCCAATGATTTTCTGTCATTCTTTCTATTAAGTACTTCATTAATACTCTCCCCTTTTTAGCAGCTTATTATTATAACCCCAAATTTAAACTATTAAATATTTTAGCAATATTATAGTTTTCTTTTTATTATATCCTATACTCATTCTGCTTTAGAGAAATATTTCCGCTTTCCACACCAAAAAGGCGTTAAGACCAAAAAAGTCTTAACGCCTGATTTTATATCTAAAGCAATTTTCCAAATCGCATTATTGCTGGTGGAGACGAGGAGAATCGAACTCCTGTCCGAAAGTATTGTTTCATAGGCTTCTCCGAGTGCATTTTGTGTTTTGAATTTAAAACCGCCGACGCTCACAAACTGGCTTCATTGGTTCGATCTCGATAAAATTTCCCAGTCAAGCCTCCGAGAATTGGCTCTCAGGTATCCCACTATTTGCCCCTGTTCAGTCCCGCGGGATTAGACCGAGAGAGGTTAGCATTAAGCTGCTAAAGCGTAATCTTCGTTAGCTTTTATATTTAATATAAAAGGTTCACCTTACTAACGGGTTGATGACCCCCCGACTCGCTACCTATGCACCAACTACCCCCGTCGAAACCATTACGTCCCCAACTGAGTAGTGTACAGTATTCTTTTTCTTCTACTGTACATGACAGTATATCACATCTAAAAAAATTTTTCAATTGTAAACTTTAGGAAGGGATAATATGTATCAATTTTAAATACGATTAAAGGCAGAAAATATTCCCATTAATTCATATTCGTCAAGAACCAATTCTATTTGTAAATCTCTATTTTGATATAAATCTACTCGTTTTGGATTTTTAAATGGTTTCATATTTTTATCTGCAATAATATGTACAATTGGAGTTTGCGTTCTACCAGTCTGTACATGAACAACAATTGCATAAGATCCTTCGTTTAACTTCAATATCGTTCCTACTGGATAAATCGCTACATTATCAAAAAAAAGTTTTAGTAAATTCGCATCGAAATGACTCGCATTAAATTTAGTCATAATATTAAACGCCAAATCAGGTCTATATGCTTTTTTATAGGGGCGATCTGAAGTCAAGGCATCATATACATCAGCAATTGCCACGATTTTTGCAAATTCATTAATCTCCTCACCTTGCAGTTGATGCGGATAACCCGTCCCATCCCATTTTTCATGATGTTGCTGAGCGATATAAATCGGAATATCTGAAGCTAGTGAAGCTCTTTCTAGTATCTCTGCACCTTTAAGGGGATGTCGACGCATAATTTCTTCTTCAAAAGGAACTAATTTACGAGGTTTTTTTAAAATTTCTATAGGCGTTTTCGTTTTACCTATATCATGAAGTAACGCACCAAGAGTAAGGATGTTTAACTGTGATTTCGTATAGTTTCTCATCGTGCCAAGCATCGTAGATAAAATAGCAACATTTACTGAATGCGAAAATGTATAATCATCATAGCGACGAATATCTGTAACTTGAATTAAGTTGTTGTGATTAGAAATCAAATCCTCTACAATTGAAGACGCTGTCTGCTTCATGAAATCAACATTGATTGATTCCGTCAATTGACAATTATTAAAAACCGCAAAAACATTTTGCAATGCGTGAGTACGTGTCTTTTCTTTTACGATATCATCAGTTTCGGGAGAAATGTCTAATATAGGATTCCCAGATAAAACATAAACAGAGGGAATATTCAATCGTGTTAATCTCTGAATATATGTTATTGTTAGTACTTGCCCACGAGTTAACAAAAAACATCCTTCCGGGTTATAAATGCTCCGCCCAATTACCATCCCAGGTTTCAAAGCTTTTATTGATAACTTGTGCATATTTTCTCCTTCCATTTCTATAAATTAAACAGAAGATTTTCCGCATTTACCATCACACAAATCCATTATCTAAAATAAACCTTTTCACGATAAACAAAGTTCTACTTTATAAACAGTATATAATTATTTATTATATACTATTTATTAATTAATTTGAATATTTAACAGAAAATTGTCTGCCGAGTCACTAGACAATTTTACACAAGGATATATAATTCCTTTTTCTTCTTTTAACTTTAATTTTTTATAATAATTTATCAATAAGATATAAAAATGGGGGTGTATTTTTATAAATACACCCCCATTTTTCTTTAATAACTTCTTTGCCGTTCTTTTAGTGCACGGTCTACTTCTCGTTTAGCTGAGCGTTCAGCTAAATCTTGACGCTTATCGTAGTTCTTTTTCCCTGAAGCTAATCCTAATTCTAGCTTTGCTTTCCCTTTTTTAAAATATATTTTTAAGGGAACTAAGGTAAACCCTTTTTCTCGCGTTTGGCTGAATAGTTTAATAATCTCAGCCTTATGCATCAAGAGTTTACGCGTACGAAGCGGTTCGTGATTAAAGATATTGCCTTCCTCATATGGACTGATATGCATATTATGCAACATAATCTCACCATTTCTAATTTGTGCAAAGCTATCTTTTAAATTTGCTTTTCCTGCTCGTAATGATTTTACTTCTGTTCCCGTTAAAACCATTCCAGTTTCAAAGACTTCATGTATATGATAATCATGTCTCGCTTTACGATTTTCTGTAGCAATTTTAATTCCTTCATTTCCTCTACCCATATTCTCACTCCATAACTCAATCGCCCGAAAACCCTCTACTATTAGCTTTGAAATATCAGCCTATTTTATCTACACTATGCCAAATAGGTTTTATTTTTTCTTTGCTTTCGTCTTGGTTTTTCTTTTGACGGTACTACATTTTTTCTTATCTGAGCGACTTTTTCCTTTCGGTGCAGATTCATACCATTTTGCACCACTCTTTTTCTTTTTCGATTTTTCTTTGCGTTCATCCTGCTTTTCTTCTTGTATTTCTAGGTTCCGAATAGGTGAACGTGTTTTTTTTGGTGCAACTGGTCTAAAGGTTCCATTATCAGCCAGGATAAAGTCAATTGTTTTATCTTCTACATTTGCATTCACAACAATAATTTTTGCTGGATCACCAAGGCGATAAACTTTCTTTGTCCGTTCACCGACAAGTGCATATTGTTCCTCTACATATTGATAATAGTCATTTTCCATACTGGAAACTCTGACAAGACCTTCTACTCCATTATCAAGCTCTACAAATATACCAAACGCTGTGACGCCATTTATTATTCCATCAAATTCTTCCCCAATAAATTGTTGCATATATTCAACTTTTTTCATTTCAACAGTTTCACGTTCTGCTTCTGCCGCAAGACGTTCACGTTGTGATGAAGATAGCGCAATATCAGGTAAAATAGTTTTTAGTTTATCTTGACGCTTTGGTTTCAATAAGCCATTGAAGTTTTCTCTTAGTAATCGGTGAACAATTAAATCTGGATAACGACGAATCGGCGAAGTAAAGTGTGTATAGTACTTTGCCGCTAAGCCAAAATGTCCAAGGTTTTGCGCCTCGTAACGTGCTTGTTTAAGAGATCTAAGCATGACCGTACTGATAATTCTTTCCTCCGGTTTGCCAGCTGTAGCCTTTAATATCTTTTGGAGTATTGCTGGCTGAATTTCTTCGCCCTCTTTTAGACTTGGTAAGCTTAAGCCAAAGGATTTTAACAAATCTTTTAATTTTTCAAGTTTACTCAAGCCCGGCTGTTCATGTACACGATACATAAACGGTAATTTTAATTTAAACATATGCTCAGCTACCGTTTCATTGGCAATAAGCATACATTCTTCAATTATAGATTCCGCTAAGTTTCTTTCCCGTTTTACCAGCTTAACTGGTTTTCCTGCTTCATCTAATTTTACTTTAATTTCTGGGAAGTCAAAATCAATTGCACCACGATTCATTCGCCGTTGTCTAAGTACATGACAAATCGCTTCTAAATTGTGGAGCATTGGTAAAATATCTTGATTATCTTGCGTTAATGCTTCATCTCTATCTACGAGAATTTTACGGACTATATTATACGTCAGTCGACGATATACTTGAATAACACTTGGAAAAATCTCATATTTCTTAACGTTACCGTTTGGGTCAATAATCATTTCAATCGACATTGCTAGGCGATCTTCACCGGCATTTAAACTACATATTCCATTAGATAACCTTCTGGGCAACATGGGAATTACTCTATCAACTAAATAAACACTTGTGCCACGATTTTTTGCTTCATAATCGAGTGCGGTATTTTCTCTGACATAGTAACTTACATCCGCGATATGCACACTAAGAAAGAACGTTCCATCCTCGCGCTTTTCAACATAAACACCATCATCTAGGTCCTTTGCATCATCGCCATCAATCGTAACGATACTGAACTCACGTAAATCACGTCGTCCTGTGATTTCTGCCTGATCAATTGTTTCTGGAACATTTTCTGATTCTTTGACGACTTTCACCGGAAATTCTAACGGCAAATCATGCTTTTTAATGACAGTAAGAATATCTATCCCCGGATCACCAATATACCCGATAACTTCAATGACCTTTCCTTCTGCACTTCTTCTATTTTCAGGCCACTTTGTGATTTCAACAACTACTTTTGCACCAATTTTTGCCCCATTAAAAGAGGCTTTCGGAATAAAAATATCCTGTCCTATTTTAGGATCATCCGCCGTAACAAAACCAAAACTTTTACTACTTTCAAACGTACCAACGATTCTTTTGTTTGCTCTTGTAATAATGCGGATAATTTCGCCTTCACGTGCTTTGCCAATTCCAGCAGCTCCATGGAGTCTTACGACAACTCTATCATTATTCATCGCACTGTTGAGCGCCGAAACTGGAATAAATACGTCCGTCTCTTCTTCACTATTTTTTACATCAGGAATTACAAAGCCAAATCCTTTACTGGTCATACTAAGCGTTCCAACAACTAGATTCATGCGCTCGGGTACACCAAATTTATCATAGCGCGTGCGAATAATTTGCGCATGATGCTCCATTTGATCGAGCAAAACCCAAAATTCCGTCAATTCCTCCCCTTTTATTTCTAAAGCTTCTGCTAAATCTTCCGCACTAAGAGGTCTATAGGCTTCATGTCTCATAAAATCAAGAATTTTTTCTTGTAGCATCGTTTTGTCCCCCAAAACTTTTTTTCATTAAAAAACTCAAATAGGATTACTGCGGTCTTTGTCAAGAAATTCTACAATCTTAGCAAAAACAATTTCTTTCTCTGTATCTAAAGTAACTAAATGGCCTGAGTTTTCAAGCCAAAATAATTCTTTTTCTTTACTCCCAGCCGAACGATAAATATATGCTGCACTATGATATTTTACAGTATGATCATTTTTGCTTTGCACGACTAAAAATGGTCTTTGCAAATCGGGTAAATGCTTAGCAATATGGCGAATTAACGCCAATAGACTATGAACACTTGTCAATGGCATCTTATTATAAGCAACTGTATAAATCGAATCAACACCTTGGATTTGTCGTCTTTTTTTCGGCACATATCTTCCCTTACAATCTTTTGGAGCTGGAATAAAACGCACTGCCTTATTCATAATATAAATAGGAGAGCTAAGTGCCACGACTCTATCAATATCATTATCTATTGCTAATTTAATCGCAAGTAATCCTCCCATGGATAATCCAATAACAGAAATAGATGTACAAATTCCTTTTAATAAATGATATCCATCTCTTACAGAATTATACCAATTTGCCCAATTGGTGACTTCCATTTCTTCCGGTGTGGTCCCATGTCCAGATAATCGAGGTGCTAAAACAGTATATCCACAAGCATTTAAATGTTTTCCTAGTAAAACCATCTCCGCTGGCGAACCAGTAAACCCATGAATAAGTAACACCCCTTTTTCACTACCGTATAATAAAAAAGGTTCAGCTCCTTTTAATATTGCCACAAAATCTTCCCCCAGATTTATCGTCTTAAATTATCATTACAATATATATTATTATACTTTATTTAAATTAATTTTCATAACAAAAATCGCCATATATAAAAACGTCCTGCACAAATCATGCAGGACGTCATAAGTAAAAATATCTATTAAGCTTGCATTTTTGCAATAATCAATGTAATAATTGCGAATAGTGCGCCTAAAACCATTGTCGTTTTTGCTAATAAAGCATCAATGCCTTTAGCTTTGCCACCAAATACAGCGTCAGCACCGCCAGATATTGAACCGCCCATACCCGAACTTTTGCTAGATTGTAAAATTACGCTTACAATTAACGCTAAACAAATAATAGCATCAATTACCATTAATGTTGTGGTCAAAATCCTGCACCTCCCTTAAACTAATCCTATTTATTCTATCATATAAAGATGAATATTAGCAAGAGATAGAACCGCATAATCAAGAATTTAATGATTTCTTTTTTGCATTTTTAGTTATAAAAAAACTCCCTATTCATAAAATTTATAAATTTAATTTTTAATAAAACAAATTTATAAACAATTGATTCTATTTATAAATTCATGAACATAATTTATAATAATAAAAATCAATGAGATTTATTTTTCACGATTATTTTCTCTTAAGGTACTACTTAGTAATAATAAATTAAATTTATAATTGTTAGAATATTTAAAAAAATCTAAATATTTTTAGAAAATTAGGAAGGTATTTTAAAATATTTGTTGAAATTTAACAAATATATAAAGAGGCAATGATAAATGAATCATAAATTTTGTTGAAATTTAGATATAGTATAAAATCAGATTACCCAAGTTTATTTACTTTTAGTATATACTTACCATTACGGTTTAAGGGAAAGGATGATTTATATGACTAACTTATCATGCGGCGGAAGCAAGGATTTCTTAAAAGGAGCTCGTAAAATTAAACGCAACCTTACTTATGTTGAATTAATGGAGGAAGCAGTAGTTCACAAAGAGGGGGTTATTTCTCACAAAGGTGCGCTTTGCGTTACTACAGGAAAGCACACAGGCCGTTCACCTAAAGATAAATTTATCGTTGATACGGCAGCTGTTCACGACAAAATTAGTTGGACAAATAATGCACCATGCAGTGAAGCAACTTACGATAGTTTGTACAAAATTATGACAGACTATGTAAGAGATCATCAGGTATATGTTGGCGATGGTTTCGCAGGTGCTGATCCTGAAAATCGTCTTCAAGTTCGCTTCATTACTGAGTTTGCATGGCAGAATCTTTTTTTACAACAATTATTTATTAAAGCAAAATCAGAGGAATTGAAAGAGGTTGAAGATTTCACTGTAATTTGTTTGCCAGGTGTACAGGCGGTACCTGAAGTAAATGGAACAAACTCGGAATGCTTTATTATTATAAACTTTGACACCCACACAGTTCTAATTGGCGGTAACCGCTATGCGGGAGAAATGAAAAAATCCATTTTCTCCGTAATGAATTACATATTACCGCAAAAAGGAATCTTGACAATGCATTGCTCAGCAAACGTTGGTAAAGATGGTAAATCTGCTTTATTCTTTGGGCTAAGCGGTACAGGTAAAACAACTTTATCAGCAGATCCAAATCGCTATCTGATTGGTGATGACGAACATGGCTGGAGCGAAAATGGGATTTTTAATATTGAAGGCGGATGCTATGCAAAATGTATTAGACTTACAGAAGCAACTGAACCTCAAATTTGGAATGCAATAAAATTTACAAGCGTACTAGAAAACGTCATTATTGATCCGCAAACGCGTATTCCTGATTTTGATGATGGTTCACTTACGGAAAATACAAGAACGGCTTATCCACTTGATTTTATTCCAGGAGCAATTATCCCTAGCGTTGCTGAACATCCTTCGACTGTGATTTTCTTAACAGCTGACGCATTTGGTGTACTTCCTCCAATCGCTAAATTAACCAAAGAGCAAGCAATGTATCATTTCTTATCCGGATACACCAGTAAAGTTGCTGGTACGGAACGCGGCATCACTGAACCACAAGCTACCTTCTCCACTTGTTTCGGCGAGCCTTTCCTTCCACTTTCTCCGCTTAAATATGCAAGATTACTAGGAGAAAAAATAGAAGAACACAACACTGATGTTTATTTAATTAATACGGGCTGGTCCGGTGGTCCTTATGGCATTGGAAAACGCATGAACCTACCTTACACTAGAGCAATGGTAACTGCTGCTTTAGATGGCAAATTAGATAGTGTAGAATGGGAACTTGACCCTATCTTTAATATTGCAATTCCTAAGTATTGTCCAGATGTCCCTTCTGTTATCTTAAATCCTCGCAATACTTGGGAAGATAAGGACGCTTATGAAAGACAAGCAAAAAAACTTGCTGAATTGTTTAACAAAAATGTCGTAAAATTCAAAGGTGAAATGACCGACGAGATTTTAAATGCCGGTCCAAAGCACGAATAAAATCTTTCTCACTACAAGTTCACTTCAATATAAAAAGCTGCATTCGTTTAAAGCGAATGCAGCTTTTCTATGTTTATTTTACAAAATCCAAAGTTTTAATAAATCGCTAAAGATTAGAAAATTAAACTGTATGAACTTTAATCATATTTGTGTTGCCAGCGGCACTTAAAGTAATACCAGCAGTTACAACAGCAATGTCACCTTTTTTCAAGTAGCCTTCTTCAATGGAAGTTTTCATTGCACCTTCAATCATTTCGTCAGTGCTGCTCCAGCAAGATCCAACGATTGGGTATACGCCCCAACGTAAGTTTAATAAACGTTGTGATTTTGCATTAGGAGTTACAGCAATAACACCAGCTTTTGGACGGTATTTGGATACCATGCGAGCTGTGTAACCACTTTCAGTTGGAGTTACAATTGCAGAAGCATCTAATTCATAAGCAAGTTGTACAGTTGCATGGCTGATTGCATCTGTAGTGTTAGCTTGTCTTTCAATACCTTTATTTGTAAGAAGCTCATTGTATTGTAAAGAGTTTTCAATACGATGCGCAATTTTATTCATTGTTTGAACAGCTTCTACAGGGTAGTCACCAGAAGCAGTTTCACCACTTAACATGATTGCATCTGTACCATCCATAATTGCATTTGCTACGTCACTAGCTTCCGCTCTCGTACAACGAGGATTGTTAATCATGGATTCAAGCATTTGAGTTGCAACGATAACTGGTTTACCAAGTTTGTTGCATTTTTCAATGATCATTTTTTGAATTAATGGTACATCTTCAGCTGGAATTTCTACACCAAGGTCACCACGAGCTACCATGATTCCATCGGAAGCTTCGATGATTTCATCAATATTTTGAACGCCTTCCATGTTTTCAATTTTAGAGATGATTTCCATTCTAGCACCATTTTCTTCAACTAATGCACGAATTGTTTTTACATCAGAAGCACGTTGAATGAAGGAAGCTGCAATGAAATCCATATCATTTTTAATACCAAAAAGGATATCTTGGCGGTCACGATCGGAAATCGGTGGTAAATTAACAGCTACGCCAGGAGCTGCAACTCTTTTTAAAGTTCCCATGATACCAGAGTTCATAACTGTTGTAACGATATCTGTACCGTTAATTTCTTCTACAGTCAAGCTAACTAGACCATCAGAAAGTAAAATTGTGTTACCTGGTTTTACTTCTTTGTAAAGTTCTTTATGACTAACGGATACACGTTCTGCTGTACCAGGAGTTGAATCATCAGTTGTTAAAGTAAATTTTTGGCCTGCAACTAATTGTACTTTACCATCAGCGAATTTACCAAGACGCATTTCTGGCCCTTTTGTATCTAATAATAAAGAAGGCATTTTTCCAGTAGCTTTACCAGCTTCTCTTACTTTATTAATGCGATCAAGATGCTCTGCATGATCACCATGAGAAAAGTTGAAACGAGCAACGTTCATTCCGTTTTGCAATAACGCTTCAATAACTCCTTCTTTTTCTACGCTAGGACCCATAGTACAAACAATTTTCGTTTTCTTTAGCATTTTAAACTATCCCTACCTATTTTTATAAATTTATTCTTATTATATTACATCATGGCTTTAAGCAAGCACTTAAAGCCATGACCAACCGCAATACTAATCAATTATTATTTGCTATACGCCCTGCTTAAAATAGTCAATGGATGCAACGACTCTAAACCACTACCACTTGTCATTTGTAAACGGCAAGTACCACATTCAGAAAGAGCTGTTTTTGCACCAGATTGTTTAATACGATTAAACAATTTTTCACCAACTTTAAGAGAAACAGGACGCTTATCCTTTTTAAAACCATAACTACCAGAAATACCACAGCAACCAGCATCGGCATTTTCAATTTCAAGACCTGGAATCAAGCTAAGCACTTCAAGACTTGGCAAACCAAAACCATGTGCACGTAAATGGCAAGCTGCATGGTAAATAAATTTCTCGTTAATTGGTGCAAAGTTTGTATTTAACTTGCCTTCTTCATGAAGAATTTCAAGATATTCAATAGAATCGTACAAGTGTTTTGCGTTATTTTCTGCATCTTCAGAATGAAATAACTCTTGATATTCCTGTTTAAGCATTAAGCCACAGCTTGTGCATGCAGTAATTACATCATACCCTTTATCAATCCATTTTTTGATTAAGGCAATATTTTTATTTGCATTTTCATGAGCTTCATCTAAATATCCACCAACAACTAATGGAGACCCACAGCAAACGAATGCGTCATCAACGATAACTTCAATTTTGTTAGCTTGGTATACTTTTACTAGATCTACACCAACTTCCGGTTGGTTATAGTTAATGAAACAACCAGGGAAGAATACAACCTTTTTAGGGTAGCTAGTTTGTTTAATTTTTTTGAATTTGCTTATAAAAGATTCACTAGCAAAAGCAGGAGTTGGTGCATCAGCAGCAATTCCCATTGCTTCCATAATGCCAAGACCTTTACCAATTGACATTCCCATATTAACTAGGCTAGAACCAAATGGAATAGAAGTCACTAATTTACCCATTTTTTCGCTATGTGCAAGCATATCGTCAGCTTGAGTTTTGCGTTTATGAGTTTTATAGTATTCAGCACGAGCAAGCATATTTAGTGTCGATACAGGAACACCAGATGGGCAAGACATATCGCAATTTTTACAGTTTGAACAATAGTCAAGCATAACATCGTCGCCATCTGTTAACTTTCTCATTCTTTCAAAAGCAGGACCAGTCATTTTAGGTCCGCGGAATTCTCTTGTAGCTGCAGTTACAGGACAATTTGCAACGCACACAGTACAAGCGGTACATTTATCTGGATCAATTAAATGTTTAGTCATCTTATCATCTGCACTCCCTTATAAAGATATAGCCGCTTTATAAGCTGTCGCTATCGCTACACCATTACCTGATTTTTCAAAGCAATAATCGTAACCTGCTAGGCTGCGACCAACCACTTTAACATTGGAAAGAAGTTCATTTCCTTCACCGTCAACTGGTGCAAGTGAGCTGTTTACAAGAACACCCAATTGCGCAAATAGTTGTTTTTCTTCAGAGAATAAGTTTTTGTTAGACCAATCAGTTTGTACTGTTGGTGCAGGAATTGGTAAACCAAAAACAGGCTCAACCATTTTACCAATTTCAGCTTTTAAACCGCCGCCGAAAACGCCACCACTAGCTAAAATAAATTCTTTTGCATAGTATTTACGTTCTCTATCAAAACCTTCTGTAACAACATATTCGCATTTACCGTTCTCGATATGTGAAGATGTTACTTTTGCTTTTTCAATAATTTTAACGCCTAATTTTTTAGCATAGTTTAAAAGCATAACGCGTAATCTATAGCCTGTTACAGATGGAGGCATAGCTGAAACTTCAATAAATTTGCAAGATAGGCCTTTTTCTAAAGCTTCTAAAACTTTATAATCTGGAGCAGTTCCAAGCACTGGAGGTACCACAACTGCCATACCAGGTTTAACTTTATCTTTAATTTGAGCAGCAAATTCATTGCGGCCTTCAGCTGAATCTAACCAGCGAGCAACGTCCATAGCGTTTACATCACGTCCAGCGAAATTTAAATTCACAACTGTTTCACTAACGGATTTTTTATCGCCATAGAATTTTTGTAAATTTTTTGCCACAATATGTGCATAAAAATCTTTTAAAGTATCAAAACCTACAACTAATACTTCTTTCGCATTTTCTAAAACAGTAACATCCATAGTTTTAGAAGTTAAGCAACTTGGTTTGAATGTGCCAACAGCCGTCGGAATCCATTGATTGTGATCTAATTCACCAATATAAGCATAACCTTCAGCTTCAGTAATTTTTTTGAAAGCATTGAAAGCTGCACTTACTACTGATTTACCAACTTTGGCATAAGGATGTGATTCTGCTACATTTGCTAAAGCAACGCTTGGTTTTGCAACTGGTTTTGCATCATCAGTATACCCAATTGCATCAATAATACCACCGCCGATAGTTAATGTACCAGCACCATACGTAAGAAGTTGAACTTTTTTCCCTTTTTCAGCTGCCACACATGCAGCTACTAAACCTGCTAAACCGCCGCCAATTACTAATACATCACTATTTCTCATCGTTAATCATCGCTCCATTTATGTTTAAAGTCGCATCATAAATTCCGCGCGTAAGTTCAGTATCTCTAAACATATTGCCCCAAAGAACAGGACGGATACCTTTCCAGCGGGATTCGATAAATTCTTTGAACAAGAAAGTTGTATCTTTTGCCCAAGGGAATTCTTCATTATCTAACGCACCAACTGCACGGTAAGCACAGAAAGCCCCTTGGCAAGTCCCCATACCTAAACGAGTTCTGCGACGTACGTCACTTACTGTATGACTGCTTGGTTCAGCAGCAATTTCTTGAATTTCTGCAAGTGTAACGTTTTCACATTCGCAAACCAATTGTTTTGTTTCCGGTTTAGATTCCATACGATCCATTACACGTTCTAATTTTTCATTACCAAGTCTGGAAGCTGCAAGTTCAGCACCATACGTTGGGAATACTTTTTTTGCTCTGCTCATCAAAGCAGGAGTTGGATCATCTACTAAATTTTCTTCAGCTGTACGACATTTTGTAGTAACACCTAATTGAGCACAAACCATGTCACATACTTTTTCAGCCATTAATCTATAAGTTGTGAATTTACCACCACATACACTCATAAAGTGTTTTACGCCATCATGCGCATGGTCAAGGGCAACGAATCCACGGGAAGCGTTACGACCACCAGCATTAGGATCAGCACTATAAAGTGGACGAGTACCCGCAAATACACGTAAAATACGGTAATCATAAATATTTTCAAAAGTTGCTTTACCAACTTCCATCATTTTTAATACTTCATCTGTTTCAGTATGTGTATCTTCTGGCGCACTATCAATGGAACTAGTACCTAAAATTGTAATAGAACCATGTGGAACGAAGATATCAGCATCAGAAGGCTTATGAAGTCTATGAATTACACGATCGCAAATACGATGATTGAATGCAATCAAAGTACCTTTACTTGGTTTAACGTTTACGTTAAGACCTGCCATCGCAGCAACTCGACCTGCAAAAGAGCCGGCAGCACTGATTACATAATCACAAGCGATTTTATCGACTTTTCCAGTCCATCTATCTTTGATTGTAACCCCTTGAACAACACCATTTTGTACATCAATACCGATAACTTCAGTATAAGTCATACAACGTCCGCCATATTTTTTTGCGGAGGCAACATTTTGCCATGTCATTCTAAAACCATCAATCGCAGCACCAGGGCAACGATATGCAGATAAAATTTTGCGGCTTAAATTTGGTTCTAACCGGCAAGCTTCATCTACAGAAATAGGAATCGCAGAAATACCACATTCTTTACAAGCTTTTACCCATTCTTCTTCGAAAGCTTCATCATCTTCCGGAGTACGAATGAATAAGCTTTCTGTAGCTTCTACACAGTGTTTACCAATTTTGCGTAAGATCATATTTTCTTCAATACATTCTCTTGCTGCCTCTTTATCCTTTACAGCATAACGACCGCCACTATGAAGTAATCCATGATATCTCGAACTAGTCCAGTAGCCCAAATCATCACGTTCTACCAAAATTGTATCTACTCCACGCATACACAAGTCACGGAGTATCCCAACCCCAGTAGCTCCACCACCAATTACTACAACTGTTGCTTTTTGCATATCCGACTCTCCTTTGTAAAAAAATAGAACAATCCACCTTACACTGGCGCATATCTCACCAACAGGGACTGCTCTGATAAATTATGACTTGGCTTATTTTACTGCAACCGGCAAAATAAGCAATCCCAAAAAAGGCACTCTTCATGCCTTTACTCGGATTCTCAAGTTCTCATCCGACGCTATTAAATTTCACGCCAATACTATTATAATCGCATAATGTAAATAGAGCAATACTTTTATACTATAATTTTGACATAAATACACAATATTTTCTGGTAAAATGCAAAATATTATGAAAATAATTTTCAATCAAATTTTGCTTAAAAACATCCAAAATTTTTATTTTTCTGCAATATAAACACAAGACCCAAGGCATATAAAATGTCTTGAGTCTCTTCAATATATATTACAACTATTGCACTAACGATGAAGCTTTTCTTACCACTTCATAATCACTATCGTTAGTTTTTACGAATCCATTAATCTTTGTCTTGCTGCATTGTGTCTGCGTTTCTGAAAGCGATTCGAAAGCCTTGCGAAGTTTTTCAACGATTTCTTCATCAAATCCAGGGGAAGCAGCGATAACATCCTTTGGAATTGGCTCTGTTTGCGAAATAATTCTTAGTCTATCTACTGGAACTCCAGCCTTTCTCGCTGCATCCATAGCCTCAGAATAAGTTGCTCCAGCATCAATCCCACCGTTAAGGACTTCTTCAATTACCCGATTATGACTGCCAAGGAAGTGGGTTTCAGCAAAGTATGTATCAGGATTTTTTCCCTGCTCTACGAGTAAAGCCTTTGGATATACATAGCCGGATGCTGATTTTTTATCAACAAAGCCGAAACGTTTTCCCTGCATATGATTAACACTATCAATATCACTATCATTACGTGCAACAATATATCCTAAGTAAGAAGTTGCCTTGTTTACAATCGGCGTTACAATTGGGATAATATTGGCTCTTTCTTTCGTCGAAACATAAGCAAATGGTGAAAACCAGCCGACATCAACCATTTTTTGCTCTACGGCTTTTCCCAATGCATCATAGTCCGAAACGATAATTACTCTAGCTTTGCAGCCAATACTTTTTGCCGCTTGTTCTAAAATAGGTACATAGTTTTCTTTAATCGCTTGTGGAGAAACGAAAGGATTTACACCAAAAATGATTTCATCTGATTGCTTATAACGGCTAGCAATTCTTTGCATTTTTTCCGCTGTTGACAACATGGATTTTGCATGTCCAAAAATCTCTTCGATATTTTTCTCTTGACTGTTCACACTTTCTAATGAAGTATGTGTACTTCCCGCAATATGTACAGTTGCATGGCCAATTGTCTCAATCACTTTTGCCATTTGCTCTGTTGTATCTCTTTGGTTACCAGCTAGATTGCACAAATGATTTACATTTTTCTCAATACCTTGTACATCACTGACAATTTCATTAATCGCGTCTGCCGAACTCTTCGCTAAAGCTTCTACATTCTGCAATTCAGTATTTCCCGCTTGCATATTACGCGTTACTTCTGCCGTTTTTTCAGTAATTTCACGAACTATATCTTCAATTTCTTTCGTCGTTAATTCACTTTCACCAGCTAATTTTCTAACTTCTTCTGCTACGACTGCAAAGCCTCTACCGTTTTCGCCTGCTCTAGCTGCCTCAATTGCAGCATTTAATGCTAATAGATTAGTTTGACTTGCTATCCCACGAATTTTTTCTACGAAATCTGTAATTTTGCTCGACGCAATATTTAAATCATCAATATCACGCACTGCAGTTTGTACTACTCGTACAACATTCAACATAGATTGACTTACCTCTTCAATTTGTGCGTGATGTTTGCGCGCAATCTGGGAAGAAGTCTGACATTGCGAAAAGCTATCTTGGGATGCCTGTGAAACAGTAGTGGCTGCAGAAGCAATCTCTTCTACACCAGCAGTAGCTTCTTCGATATTACTTGCATTAATTTCACTATTACGACTAATCTCATCAGATAACTTACCTAAACGTTGTAAAACATTTTGATATTGCGATACACCCCAAACAAGTTGTTGCGCTGAAAATCCCAACTCTTCTGCCATACCTAACATATCTTGTTCAGGATCCAGCTCTTTTACGTTTGTATCTTTCTTGACTTCTTTTGGCTTAACAATCGAAGGCTCTAAATTCCCACTATGTTGTGCGCAAGAGCTCTGTCCCATAAGCAAACTTGCTCCCACTGCAACTACTAAAGCAGCCCCTAGAGCTAAAATGATACTATTTGTCGCACCATAAACAAAGATACCAATACCACTACCAATGAATGTAATAAAGGCTTGATACAATACTACTTTTTTGTCCACGATTATGCCTCCTCCATACTCGTTATACTATATGCAAAAATCAGCAAATTATTTCTATTAAATCACCTCAAATTATTCATGATACACCTCATGCAAATAAAAATAAAGTTAATATATATTAACTTTATTTAAACATTTAATTGATTTTTCCTCTATTTTACGAGACATATTTCCTATATTTTTAAAGAAAAAACTACTGAATTTTATATGAACGATTTAAGTCCATTATAATTTCCAGTAGTTTTTCTAACTTATTTTAAATTATAAAATACACATCGACCTTTGTATTCGGCCAAACAATCCAATTCTTCCTCAATTCGTAATAATTGATTATATTTGGAAATGCGATCACTTCTTGAAAGTGCTCCTGTTTTAATTTGTCCCGCATTTACGGCAACAGCAATATCTGCAATCGTCGAGTCCTCCGTTTCTCCAGAACGATGGGAAACAATACATGTATACCCTGCACGCTTTGCCATCTCCATCGCTTCAAAAGTCTCAGTTAACGTCCCGATCTGATTTACTTTAATTAGAATAGAATTTGCAGTCTTACTATCAATTCCCTGTTTTAAGCGTTTTGGATTTGTAACAAATAAATCATCACCAACCAATTGAACACGGCTACCTAATTTTTCTGTCAGCTGACGCCACCCATCCCAATCATTTTGATCCATACCATCTTCGATTGATATAATTGGATATTTATTAACTAACATTTCGTAATACTCAATCATTTCAGATGTCGTTTTACGTACACCTTCACCTTGCAAATAGTAAGTACCATCTTTATACATTTCTGATGCTGCAACATCTAAAGCAAGCTTTACTTCTTCACCCGGTTTATAGCCAGCTTTATCTATTGCTTCAACAATAACTTTAAGTGCTTCTTCATTAGAGCTTAAATTAGGAGCAAATCCGCCTTCATCACCTACTGCTGTATTTAGGTTTCGCGACTTTAACACTGCTTTTAATTGATGGTAGATTTCCGCCCCCATTCTCAGAGCTTCACTGAAAGATTTTGCACCAACCGGCATAATCATAAACTCTTGAATATCGACGTTATTATCAGCATGCTCACCGCCATTTAAGATATTCATCATTGGCACAGGTAACTGTTTCGCATTAAAACCACCAAGATATTGATATAATGGTAAATCCAACGATTTCGCTGCTGCATGTGCAACTGCCATTGATACACCTAAAGTAGCATTCGCACCTAATTTGCTTTTATTTTCTGTTCCATCTAGTTTACAAAGTAATTTGTCAATACCAATTTGATCTGTTGAGTCAAAACCTACAATTTCTGGTGCAATAATCAAATTTACATTATCAACTGCCTTTTGCACACCTTTTCCTGAATAGCGATCTTTATTTCCATCTCTAAGTTCTACAGCTTCATACATTCCAGTAGATGCTCCTGATGGTACAGATGCTCTGCCAATTGTTCCATCTTCTAGTACAACTTCAACTTCAACCGTGGGGTTTCCACGCGAATCCAAAATTTCACGTGCAAATACATCTTCAATTATTCTATTCATTTTCTTACCTCCTAAAAAAACTTTGATATCAACCATAGTATGCATTTTCATATTGCATATTATGTAAAAGTAGTACTATTACAAACTATAACAACCTTTAATATCTAAGTGAAAACTCTCTAAATAAACTCTTCTTGCACTTTATAACAAAATGTGTTATACAAATAGTATAAAGAAGGGTTTGTAAATACTTATGAAAGGAGTTTTAATTATGAATGTTAATTCTGTTGCTTCTATGAGTCAGATATTTTATAAAATTTTTCATACATCACAAAATAACGCATTGTTTAATCATGTTTTAAATCAAGGTTCAAGTACTAATTCTTTATTTAGTTCAACTAACAACACTCTAAATTATAAAAATTTACAGGATATTTTATCAAATCGTTTAAATGAACACAAACAATTACTTAGTGATTTAGATACATATAATAAAACTTCAACAAGTTTTTATAATGATTATTTGCCCGCAATGAAAAATTTAAAAAATTCTTCTACTGCATTGAATAATACCTTATCAGATTCCACAGCATCAGCTGATACAATAATAGCCAAAGTTAAAAACTTTGCATCAGATTATAATAAAACTGTAGATGTCTTAAATGCGAATAGTAACTTATCTAATAAAATATCCAACCTGGCAGAATCCTTTGCTTCGCCGAAATATAACAGTCGTGCATTTACCTCCATAGGGATTAGTGTAAACGATAAAGGAACTCTTACGATTGACGAAAACAAACTAATGACTGCCTTAACCAATGATTTAGGAAAAGTAAATGAATTGTTAGGTGGCAGCAATGGATTAGCGAACAAGACCGCACTTAAGGCGGATTCTTCTATCGCAAATTCTACAAATTTAATTTCATTTCCTAAGCTGCTAAACAGTTCTGTAAACAGCTTCATGCCTGGAATATTTCTTGACTTATATGCATAGAAGATCTAAATCGCTTTTAGCGATTTAGATCTTTTTTATTCTTCAATTTTATTTAAAATCTCTTTTGCATAGTAGTTAATAATATCACTCCGTCTAATAATCCCGATAAAAATACCGTTATCATCTAAAACAGGCACAAAGTTTTGCGCACTCGCGAGTGTAAGTAAATCTTCAATTTCAGCATCAATCTTCACCGGTGCATTCGTCATTCGCCAATTGATTTCCGTGATTTTAATATGCGAAGTTTTTGCAAACGTCAATCCAGGCGTATTTTTTAACTTCCATAATAAATCTCCCTCAGCTAATGTTCCTACATATCTTCCCTTATCATCAATAATGGGAACCGCAGTATAGCGATGATATTCCATTCTTTCTAATGCTTGCCGCATATTTGAATTCACATTTAAAGTTACAACTTCTTCTTTGGGTATTAGAAAAAAAGCAATATTCAATCAATCATCTCCTCTTCACCATAATGCCCCATAATCCTATACAAACTTCTCTCTAAAATTAAGCATATAGCAAAGAGTATGAAAAATCAACAAAAGAAATGAATATTATACAAAAAGAGCACTAGAAAAATAAACCTCATTCTAGCGCTCTTTTTTACTAATTCATCTTATTTTAGCAAGGATTTCCCAGTCATTTCAGTAGGAACTTTAATACCAATAATATCAAGAATTGTTGGTGCAATATCAGCTAAGCGACCATTGTTTACAGTCCTGCCAATTTTGTCTTTTCCAACAACGATAAACGGTACTTTGTTCGTTGTATGTGCAGTGAATGGTCCACCAGTGATTGGATCAACCATTTGATCTGCATTACCGTGATCGGCAGTAATGCATACCGTACCACCAATTTTAAGCATAGCGTCTACCAAACGACCAACACAAGTATCTACAGTTTCAACGGCTTTAATTGCTGCAGGAATTACACCTGTGTGCCCTACCATATCACCATTTGCATAGTTTAAGATAATCACATCATGATTTTTTGCTTCAATTTCAGCAACAACTTTATCAGTGACTTCAATTGCACTCATCTCTGGTTGTAAATCATAAGTTGCAACTTTTGGTGAAGGTACTAAAATACGTTGTTCATTTTCAAGTGGAGCTTCTACACCACCATTGAAAAAGAAAGTTACATGAGCATATTTTTCAGTCTCTGCAATGCGCAACTGCTTTAATCCATTATCTCTTAACACTTCACCAAATGTATTTGTTAAAGTTTGTGGATTATAAGCAATTTCTACATTAAGACCTTTTTCATACTGTGTCATTGTTGCAAAGGCAATTTCCATATAACCTTTTTGACGAGCAAAACCATCAAATTCTACATCCGTAAATGCATGTGTCAACTCTCTAGCTCTGTCTGGTCTAAAGTTAAAGAAGATTGCGCCATCTTTTGCATTCATGCCAGTATAATCGCCAATTACTGTAGGCACAACAAATTCGTCTGTTTTATCATCTGCATAGGAATTCTTTACACATTCTACTGCTGTAGTTGCTTTATTTCCTTCTGCACACGCAATCGCTAAATATGCTTTTTCAACACGATCCCAACGTTTATCGCGATCCATTGCATAGTAACGTCCTGATACAGTTGCAATTTTGCCTACACCTATTTCAGCTATTTTTTCTTCTAGCGCTTCGATAAATTCAACTGCGCTAGATGGAGGAACATCACGCCCATCAAGGAAAGCATGTACATAAACATCTTTAACCCCTTGTTTTTTTGCAAGTTCCAATAATGCATATAAATGGGTGTTGTGACTATGCACACCACCATTAGATAAAAGCCCCATTAAATGTAATGCCCCACCAGCAACTTTTGCTTTTGCAATTACATCTAAAAGTACAGGATTTTCAAAGAATTCGCCTTCGCGAATAGCTTTTGTAATTCTAGTAAGCTCTTGATATACTACACGGCCTGCACCAATATTCAAATGACCTACTTCGGAATTTCCCATTTGGCCATCTGGAAGTCCTACAGCTTCGCCAGAACAAGCTAGGGAAGTATTCGGATATTTTGCAAGAAGTCCGTCCATTACTGGTGTATTGGCTACAGCTATTGCATTGTTAGGATCATCTGCTTTACCAATACCCCAGCCATCAAGAATAACTAACGCCACAGGTGCAGTTAATTTTTCCATTTCTTTCATTCCACCTAAATTAAAATTTTACGATTTGACTGAAGTCTTCTGCTTTAAGAGAAGCACCGCCAACTAAAGCACCATCAATATCGCTTTTACCCATAAGTTCAGCAATTGTAGCAGGTTTTACGCTACCGCCATATTGAATTCTAACTTTATCAGCAGCATCTTTACCAAAATCTTTTGCAACAACGCCACGAATAAATGCGCATACTTCGTTTGCTTGATCAGAAGTTGCAGTTTTACCTGTACCAATCGCCCAAATTGGTTCGTAAGCGATTACAAGGTTAGAAACTTGCTCAGCAGTTAAACCAGCAAGACCAGCTTCTACTTGTGCCCCAACGAATTCATTTGTAGTACCAGCTTCACGAGTTTCTAAGCTTTCACCACAACACATAATTGGCACAATCCCACCAGCGATTGCAGCTTTTACTCTCTTATTTACAGTTTCATCAGTTTCACCGAAATATTCACGACGTTCGGAGTGACCGATAACTACGTATTCAACGCCAATTTCTTGTAACATAGGTACGGAGATTTCACCAGTGAAAGCACCTTTTTCTTCCCAATGTACGTTTTGTGCGCCAACGTGAACGTTTGTGCCAGAAGCAGCTTTAGTCGCAGCTTGAAGAGCAGTATAAGGAGCGCAAACTACAACAGTAGCTTTTGCATCTTTTACTAAAGCAGCTAAATCTTTTACTAATTTAGTACCTTGTTCCATAGTGTTGTGCATTTTCCAGTTACCCGCAATAATAGGTGTACGCATGTGAATAATCCCCCTAATAATTTTTATTTTATTTAAATTTATTTGTTGCTGATATTATTTAATCGCTTATTTATCTGCAAGTGCAGCAATTCCAGGTAATACTTTACCTTCTAAGAATTCTAATGTTGCACCGCCACCAGTTGAGATATGTGTAATTTTATCGGAAAGACCAGTTTTCTTAAGTGCGGAAATAGAATCTCCACCGCCAACGATACTAGTCGCACCAGAATCAGCTACAGCTTGTGCAACATCTTTTGTCCCTTGTGCAAAAGCATCCATTTCAAATACTCCCATAGGTCCGTTCCAAACAACAGTTTTTGCACCTTTTAAAGCGTCTACATATTTTTCAGAAGTTTTAGGACCACTATCAAGACCTAACCAACCTTCTGGAATTTCTTTAACATCAACGATTTGTGTATTTGCATCTGGAGCAAATTTATCAGCTGCAATAATATCAACTGGTAAAACAAGATTTACATTTTTCTCTTCTGCTTTTTTGATCAATTCTTTTGCTAAATCGATTTTATCTGGTTCGCAAAGAGATGCTCCAATTTTGTATCCTTTAGCAGCATCAAAAGTATGTGCCATACCACCACCGATAATTAATGTATCTACTTTTTCAAGTAAGTTAGAAATTACACCAATTTTATCAGAAACTTTCGCCCCACCAATAATAGCAACAAAAGGACGCTGCGGATTTGCTACAGCTTGACCTACGAATTTAATTTCTTTTTCCATTAAGAAACCTGCAACTGTAGGAATGTATTTTGTAATTCCTTCAACAGAAGCATGTGCACGGTGAGACACACCAAATGCGTCATTCACCGCAATATCAGCTAAGGAAGCCAATTGTTTTGCAAATTCAGGATCATTTTTTTCTTCTTCACTATGGTAACGAAGGTTTTGTAATAATAAAACTTCACCTGGTTTTAAATCAGCAGCCATTTTGCTTGCTTCTTCACCAACACAATCCGGAGCCATTTTTACTTCTTTGCCAAGTAATTCGCTTAAGCGTTTTACAATTGGCGCAACGGAGAACTCAGGAACGGGTTTTCCTTTCGGACGACCAACATGACAAGCAAGAATAACAGCAGCATTATGGTCTAGTAAGTAATTTACAGTTGGTAATGTAGCTCTGATTCTTGTATCATTTGTGATATTTTGTTCAGCATCCATTGGTACGTTATAATCGACACGAACAAAAACTTTTTTGCCATTGACATCAATATCAACGATAGATTTTTTGTTAAGCATTTATGTGCCTCCCTAAATTTAAAAATGGTCCGGCCCAACAAGGCCGGACCTTAAAGATCATATTTTTAAAAATTATGCAAGTTCAGCAAAATATTTAATAGTACGAACCATTTGGCTAGTATAGCTGTTTTCATTGTCATACCAAGAAACAACTTGCACTTGAGTATCGCCATTTTCCATAGGAGCTACCATTGTTTGAGTAGCATCGAATAAAGAACCGTATCTGATACCAACGATATCACTGGATACTAATTCTTCTTCTGTGTAACCGAAAGATTCGTTAGATGCTGCTTTCATCGCTGCATTGATTTCTTCTTTAGTTACTTTGCCTTTTACAACTGCTACTAAAATAGTAGTGGAACCAGTTGGAGTTGGAACGCGTTGTGCAGAACCAATTAATTTACCGTTTAATTCAGGAATAACTAAACCGATAGCTTTTGCAGCACCAGTAGAGTTAGGAACGATGTTAACTGCAGCAGCACGGGATCTTCTTAAGTCACCTTTTCTTTGTGGACCATCAAGAACCATTTGATCACCAGTGTAAGCATGAATAGTGCTCATGATACCACTTTGAATAGGAGCTAATTTGTTTAATGCATCAGCCATAGGAGCTAAGCAGTTTGTAGTACAAGAAGCAGCAGAAATTACTGTATCGCTAGCTTTTAAGATTTCATGGTTAACATTGTATACAACTGTAGGAAGATCGTTACCAGCTGGAGCAGAGATAACAACTTTTTTAGCACCTGCTGTAATATGAGCAGAAGCTTTTTCTTTAGAAGTATAGAAGCCTGTACATTCTAAAACTACATCAACGCCGATTTCACCCCAAGGTAATTCAGCTGCATTAGCTTTTGCATAGATTTTAATTGTTTTGCCATCAACAGTGATGGAATCTTCACCAGCAACTACTGTATCGCCTAAAGCATATCTTCCTTGTGCAGAGTCATATTTTAATAAGTGAGCAAGCATTTTAGGACTAGTTAAATCATTGATAGCAACAACTTCGTATCCTTCAGCTCCAAACATTTGTCTAAATGCAAGACGACCAATACGGCCAAAACCATTAATAGCTACTTTTACTGCCATTGTGTAAATACCCCCTAAAAATTTTAAAAAGTTTTCTGAGCTTTCTCAGAATTTTATTATTGACTGAATATGTATGCCAACAATGAAACATCAATTTTAAAATATAAATTGACAATTCATCACAATCATTGTCAATACAATTCAGACGAAAACCTCATTAAACTATACCTTCTAATTCTTCTTCATTCAATTAAAATATCCTGCTTTACTACGATATTTTTTTTGAATTTTATGAAAGAATTTATTTTTTTTAGTACCTAGAACCATTATTAATCATAATCTTTATTCTTCTTTCATGCAAGGTTTTTTTGTAAGAAAAACACGAAATTTTATGAAAAATAATTACAAAAATAAAAAACCCTAGTATATCATTTCATAAAAATCTTTTTTTATACATCATTACAAAAATAATCTTCAAATAAATGCAAATTATGAACATCCACGGTACAAATAGCACTTCTACTATCTAAATGAAAGCTTTTATTATTTCATCGCCAAATACGCTTGAATCATCAAAGCACATTCCATCCGTTTTTTCTGTAATTCACAACCAATTTTATAAGGCTTTTTAATATCATCACTAAATAAATCCGCATTTGCATGGCAACCACCACTACAGTAGAATCTAGCCCAGCAATTACTACATTCAGGTTTATTTAAGACATGTGCTTGTCTAAAATGCTCAATCATCTTTTTCTTCTTTACGCCTTCAAAAATAGTCCCTAACAAATACTGATCACGACCAACAAATTGATGACATGGATACAAGTCTCCATTTGGCGCAACTGCAAAATATTCATGACCAGCGCCACAGCCGCTTAAACGTTTGGCTACACATGGGCCATTATTAATATCCATATTAAAATGGAAAAATTCAAACCCTTCGCCATTTTCTTTACGTGTAATAAATTCTTTAGCTAAGCGCTCATACTCTTCATACAGTTTCGGCAAATGTTCTTCTTTTAATTCATAGTCACAATCTTTTGCAACTACAGGCTCTACCGATAATAGGGTAAATCCTTTATCCGCCATATCAAGTACATCCGTGGTAAAATCGAGATTGTACGCTGTGAACGTTCCACGTAAGAAATAATTTTGTCCATCGCGGGCTTTTACTAGCTTTTTAAAGTTAGCTAAAATCCCATCATAACTTCCTTTACCAGCAACATTCGGTCGCATATTATCATGTACTTCTTTGCGACCATCTAAACTTAATACTAGACTAATATTATTATCATTTAAATATTTAATATTTGCATCGTTTAATAATACGCCATTTGTCGTAAGCGTTAATTTAAATTCTTTTCCCGTTTCTTTTTCTCTTTTACGAACATATTCAACAACATGCTTTACTACTGGCATGTTCATTAACGGCTCGCCACCGAAAAAGTCCAATTCACAATGTTTACGTTGCCCACTATTTTCAATAATAAAATCAACTGCTTTTTCGCCAACTTCCTTACTCATTAAGCTACGGTCATGACCAAAGTCACCAGTTCCCGCAAAACAGTATTTACAACGTAAATTACAATCATGCGCTACGTGTAAACAAAGCGATTTAACTAAAGGTTTTGCACTAAAGGTTGGCGGTACATCTAAATCCGGTGCAAATAATTCTTTCCGCTCAACAAGTGTTCCTAACTCATCTACTGCTTCGATAAGATCAGCTTTGTCATATCGATTACTTAACATTTCAACAACCTTATCGCCGTTCGTTCCATCGTAAATATCCATCATATCATAAATCATTTTATCAATTACATGTACTGCACCACTATTAATATCCAACATAATATACATGCCATTTAGGTAAAACTTATGAATTCTTTCTTTGTCTCCCATGAAAAAAACTACCTCCCAAATATATAAACTTAATCTATACCACAAATTCCTTCAACCATTTGCTTTCTTAGACAGTACCGCCCCTATAAACAGAAGATTAGAAGGCTTTGGATTTTATCATCACACAAAACAAAAGGATGTTGCAAAATGCAACATCCCCTTAAAAGATTATAAACTAGCACGAAGATGAATTGCCGGCTGCTGAAAAGTGCTTAGATGCTAGGCGCACCGCAATGGCGTGAGGAATTCGTACGTCTGTACGTCGACCGAACCCATGAGGAGCAACGACGCAGATGAGTGCTTTTCAGCTGCCCGCGATTCATCTGTCCCCGCTACTAGATAACTACTTCGCGCAAACTTGGTTTCCCACTGTGCAGGAAGTTTTGCAAGCGGATTGGCAAGATGCTTGGCACTCTCCGCAACCGCCAGTATGTACTGTGCTTTGTAGTGAAGCTTTGTTCACAGTTGTAATACGTTTAGCCATAGTAAAAGTCCTCCTTAAAACAAAATCATGATACTTCATTTATTTTAGCCTTTTTTACTTAAGTTCGCAAGGGAAATTCATTCAACCGGTGCCAAAATAAGTTTTACCGGTAAGTTAGATGCTCCTGGTGGAGAGAACTCAATCCACAAAGGATGTCTATTTTCATATTTCCCCAAATAGGCAATTTCATCTACCTTTTTCTCCGTTCCAAAAAACGGCTTTTCACTCGGAGTTTCTATAACTGTCATATCATTAAACACATTGTCTTTCACGCCAATGGCGCCAGCATAAACTCCGCCTCTTGGACAGAGGTAATAATTTGTACTGGCTCTACCTTTTGTCGGGATATTGATTTTATATAAAATTCCATAATTGCCGTAATTCTCTGTAATACTTCCATCAGTAGCATCAATACCAGTACGATATTGATCAATTTTCCCATCTGCTAATGTAATTGAAACAATCCCATCTTTTTTAGGATCATATTCGCGTTCACTTTTAATAACTCTATCCATTCCGGTAAAAGTCCCACGAAGACCATGCTTATCTCGTGGTAAAACTTTCGCAGTTTTTAAAAATTCTATTGGATCTGCATTCATTGGCATAATTGCAACTGTAACTTTTACAGGTGTTTTTGCTTCAAATTCAAAAATTCCATTTACTAGCTCATCTTTATCAATTTTTTGTTGCTCCATCATTGGATGAATTACTTTACTTTGATTTGCTTTTAAATGTACATAGGTCATATATTTACCATCAAAAAAATCTTTTTGGGCAGTTTTTCCAACGTATAAATAATCTTTACTCGGTCCTGTCAATGCATAACGGTTAACAACAATACTCACTTTATCATCCGTTAGATTTTCCATTACTGCAACAACCTTTTTAGGTTTGTTCGTTGCATTTGTATGATAATAAAAAAGTCTTGTCTTTCCTTCTACTTTATCAGTATACAAAATTCCATCTTCTTTAGCTTCCTCTGGGCTATCAGAAAATAACAGCGTTCCTCCAGTATCAGCAGAACTTACTTCCCATTCATTCACATTGACAAGGTCCACACGTTTTACATTTTTATGCTGACTAGCTTCAGCAAATGTTGAACTAATACAAGTCATTGATATAAATAAAGCCAAAACCACTTTAACAAAAAACCCCATCCTTTTTACAATTCTCCCCTCTTTACAAACTGCCTATATTATATAATGTTCTTTTTCTCCTGTAAATGAAAGACGCATTGGTAAATTTACATAATTACCAACCCATATGCGCAGCAACATTTGCTCTCATAAAACGCAATTTAAATTCCGTCAATCCAAAAAACGGTTGTGGAATGTTAATTCGATGCAGTTGATAAGGATTTGTTGCAAAAGTATTAAGGCCTGTATCTCCAGTAAGTCCACCCAAATATTCACCATCTTTTAACATTTGTTCAACTTCTTTATCATAGCTTCCATTTGGATATGCCATAAAAAATACAGTTTTTAACCCTTTCCATTCTAAAAGTAGCTTTGATTTATCTATTTCTGATTTTTTCTCTTCACTAGATAACGTTGCTAAAGGCAAATGATTAGCCGTATGCGAACCAATTTCAATATTACGTTTTTCCAAATCCTTTAATTGATCAAGCGTTAAGTAACGTTCTTTACCAATTTCATTCACTACCATAAAAATCGTACCACGCATACCATATTTCTCCATGATAGGTACTGCATTTGTATAATTATCTACATATCCATCATCAAAAGTAATAATGATCGGTTTTTCCGGTAAGTTAAATTTACCTTTTTTCGCTTTTGCAAATTCAAGTAAAGAAATCGGGGCGTAGCCCTCTTCTTTTAAATATTTCATTTGCTCTTCAAAGTCAGCGATTGAAATACTATAATGATTATCTTCATCACTCACCATATGATAAGCCAAAATGGGTATTCCATCCGCTGGAATGCTCCCTAATACTCCAAATCCAATGGCGAAAGCAACAGCTAACGCAATTGCCGTTATTTTATACTTTACTTTCATGAATGTCACCTTCTGCTAATTCCATAGCGATTTGTTCTAATCTGCGCAATCTATGATTTATCCCTGATTTTCCCACTGTGTTTCCCATAACTACTACTAGCTCCTGCAATGTTGCTTCCGGATAATTTAAGCGCACCTTCGCAACCTCTTGCAAATTTTCTGGCAGCTTGTCTAAGCCGATTTTTTCTTTAATTAAGTTGATTCTCTCCACCTGCCTGCAAGCTGCATTTACTGTCTTTTGAAGGTTCGCCGTTTCACAATTCACTAAACGATTTACTTGGTTACGAACATCTTTTACATTTTTCGCAACTTCAAATTCAACTAAAGCTCCTTCAGCTCCAATGATGCCCAGAAAATCCATAATAGCATCACTATCTTTTAAGTAAATAATATAATCATTCTTACGGTCTGTGATACCAACTGGTAAATCAAATTTCTTGAATAAAGAAACTAGAACTTGCGCAAAACTATAATTTCCTGTAACTAATTCTAAATGATAATCACTCTCTGGCTTATTTACCGAACCTCCGCCAAGGAATGCTCCCCTTAAATAGGATTGTCGGCAGCATTCCCTGCGCAAAATGCCAACATCTTTCCCGACATTAAGGTTGTCTCCCTGCATAATTCCCAATGTGGTCAACAATTCAGTCACAAGCGGAGATGGTGCAACTTTGATAAAATAATGATTATTCTTTTTTAACCGACGCGCCTTGCTCACCATTACAGAAGTCTCAACTGGATAACTTTCTTTTAACAGCGTTAACGTTTTCCTCGCAATTGCAGCATTTTCTGTAGTAAAATTTAAGCCAAAATTTCTACCACCAATCAACATTGTTGCACCCATGCGCATCAATGCAGCAAGTTCAGCAATTTTACAGCATTCTGTATCACTGATAAACCGCGCCAATTCATTTTTAACCTCTGTTGAAAACGATGGCATTATGCTTCATTCCTTTTTAACTTTTTCTTTATTCTCTTTCTTTAATTGTTCTTTAAGAAAGTAATAATCAAATAACCCTACCTTATCCGTCCCCGTTCTAAATTTATAAATCATTTTCATAATAATATGCGACAACTTTCTTGGATCATGACGAACCAAATTCGTTTCACTGACGATATCGGCTTTTATCGTCCGAATCCCTAAAGACTCTATTTCTTCTTCGTCTACTCTTACAGGATACGCTTCTTCTCTTGCGTATACTTGTCTTACATCATTGCCTAATTCATGAGAATTGACGATGATATAATCAATAACGCCCATACCAACGTGGTCAAGGATAGCTTTTGCATGCATAGATGCAGTATAACCATCTGTTTCCCCAGGCTGTGTCATTACGTTGCACACGTAAACTTTCACTGCACTGCTGCTACGTAAAGCATCAGCGATACCATCAACTAATAAGTTCGGCATAATGCTCGTGTACAAACTTCCTGGTCCCAAAATAATTACATCTGCATTCAAAATTGCATCTACTGAACTCTGTACAGGATCTACATCAGGCGGATAAAGATGAACGCGTTTAATTTTCTTTCCCGCGAGAGGGATCTTTGATTCCCCTTCAACGATACTTCCATCTTCCATTGTTGCAACTAAACGCACTCTTTGTGTGCTCGCTGGTAAAACGCGTCCTTTTACCGCCAATACTTTACTAGCTTCAGTCAAAGCTATTTCTACATCACCCAAAACTTCAGTCATGGCGGCAATAAATAAGTTTCCAAAGCTATGTCCCTTCAAATCCCCATGTCCACCAAATCGATGCTGAAATAATTTTTCCATCAGAGGCTCTGTATCAGCCAGAGCAACTAAACAATTCCGTAAATCGCCTGGCGGTATCATACCCAAATCTTCACGTAACCTTCCAGATGATCCCCCATCATCGGCAACAGTTACAACGGCAGTAATATTATTTGTAATCCCTTTAATCCCCCGCAATAAAACAGATAAACCCGTTCCCCCGCCGATTACCGTTACTGCTGGGCCGCGGTTTAATTTTCGTTTTTCAAAAATCAAATCTACCAGTTTATCTGAACTTTCAGGAATTAACACACTGATTACCGAGCGAATAATCATCCTCGTTGCAAAGAGCATCGTAATCAATCCAAATAAAATAACCGTTATCCCTACGATTGCCGTAACTGTATAGTAATACGTTCCAGTCATCATATAAACGGTGCGGAAAATAAACTCTTCTAGATTGCCAATGTATTTATAGTTAAAAACAATCGCAATTCCAACACTTGCAACAATCGTACCAAGTGAAAATAAGAGCAGCCATCTTTTAAACTTCATTCCCGGATACAACCATTTCAATAAGTGCATTGCACTCCACCTCAATCAATTACAGCAGTTATTTGTGGGTGTTCAACCCCTTCATTTTTAAACACATCACGATGCTCAATATTTACTCTATAGCCTTTATTACAAAGCAACGTATAGACTCTATTCGCAATAAATACTGATCGATGCATTCCACCCGTACAACCAATTGCAATAACTAGCTGGCTTTTACCTTCTTTAATATAATTTGGCACCAAAAACTCTACTAAGTCATTTAGCTTTGCAACAAACTCTTTTGTTACCGGCCATTTCCAAATATACTCAGCGACCTCTGGCACAGCACCACTTTTATGACGCATAGAATCAATATAATATGGATTCGGCAAAAATCTTACATCCAGCATCAGATCGGCATCTAGCGGCATCCCATGCTTAAACCCAAAAGAAACAACCGTAATATTCATAGAATTAGATTCTGAAGAATTACCAAACCAACGAATAATTTTTTCTTTTAAACTGCTTTTCTTCATATCAGAAGTATCAATAATATGTGTTGCTCTAGCTCTCACTCTCGCCAAACGTTCCCGTTCTTTTGCAATTCCTTCACTAATTCTGCTATTGGGTGCCATCGGGTGACGACGGCGTGATTCTTTATAACGACGTATAATCGTTGCATCAGAAGCTTCCATAAATAGCATTTCATACTTCATACCGCTTTCATCCATGCTATCTAAAATATGTATCATTTTATCGAAGAATTCACGTCCTCGCGTATCAACAACAAGCGCGACTTTATGTACGCTTCCAGAAGAATGCGTACAAAGCTCTGCAAACTTAGGAATAAACATCGGCGGTAAATTATCAACACAAAAATACCCCAAATCCTCCATATGACGGCTGACTTGTGTTTTCCCTGCGCCTGACATACCAGTAATAATTACCAAACGAAAATCTTCCATACTTACCACCTCCATAATTCGCTTTTAATGAAAGCTACAACAATTATATGGCAAAAGTAAAAAAAAAGCAAAGTACAGAATTCTTCTTTCTCTACTTTGCCTAATAAATTTAATCGCCTAAAATATATTTTTCTACAGCGGTTGCAAAACCATCTGACTCTACATCATCCGTAATCGCATCAGCAACTGCTTTTATTGATTCAAATGCATTTCCCATAGCGACACTGAAGCCAGCATACCCAAACATTGCTAAATCATTATCAGAATCTCCAACTACCATAATTTCAGAAGGGCCAATCCCATATTCTCTTGCTAAAACCTCAATGCCCTTTGCTTTATTCATCCCTATTGATACAACATCAATACAATGATCTGAAGTTATCGGTGTATCTAATCTTCCTGTAAACCTATCACGCACTTTTGGAGCAATAGATTGAATCTGACCAGCTTTATCTAAAATAACCATCTGTACAATTCTTCTAGAATATTTATCCAACTGTCCTTTAGCTTCTTTTACATCAATTTTAAATACATTTTCGTACCCCGTCCACAAATCAGGTTTTATTTCATTTACATATAATTCATCATCAATATACCATTGAATATGCCAGTTATTTTCTAAACAGAATTCAATCGCTTCACGCGCAATTTTATCATCTATGTGATGTTCGAAAATCGTTTTACCATCACAAGATTTTATCACCGATCCATTACAGCTAATAATTGGTAAATTAAGGTTCACTTCCTGAGCGAATCTAACTGCCGCTTTATGCATCCGCCCTGTCGCGAACGTTACTTTTACCCCTTTTTCCTGCACACGTCGAATTGCTAGGGCATTCCGTTTCGAAATTTTCTTTTCTCCATTTAATAAAGTGCCATCTAAATCAGTAACAAGTAATTTTATTGCCATATAGTCACCATTTTAACCTTGCTTTTGTAATACGTATTTTCTGATTGCAACGGCTACGCCACTATGATTATTGTCTTCAGTTACAACTTTTGCAGCTGCTTTTGCTTTTTGATTTGCATTTCCCATTGCAACACTTAATCCTGCTGCTTTAAGCATTGGTAAGTCGTTATTAGAATCGCCTAATGCCATAACCTCTTCACGCGATAAGTTAAGCTTTTCAATCAACCGATCTACTGCCGCCGCTTTATTTACGCTCGGATGAATAATTTCAATATAGGTTGGCATAGATTTCACTGCTGTTATTCTTCCCGCAAATTGCTTTTCAAGCAAAGCAACAATTTCATCTGTCTGCACTTCATTATCAGTAATCATTAGCATTTTAGGCGGACGTTTCGCATAATCAGCCAAATTTTTCCCCACAGCATGCCCCTTTATCCCCGCTACACTTTCATAATACTTCGCTTTTTCATTATGTTCTTTAAAATACAAATTATCATCATCAATCGTTTGAATGTACCAATCGTTTTCTTGGCAAAGTGTAATAATTTCTTGCGCAACCCCTGTGTCTAAACATTGTTCATATAAGATTTCACCAGAAACAGATTTAATTACTGCACCATTATACGTAATAATCGGTACATCAACACCAAGCTGTTTTGCATAGGGAAGTGCTGATGGATACATCCTACCAGTCGCAATCGTGACTGTTACCCCCGACTGTACCGCCTCAAAAATTGCCAACTTATTCGCTTCAGATATTTGATGATCACGATCTAATAAAGTTCCGTCTAAATCACTAATGACTAGTTTTATTGCCATAACTTAAACCTCCTTACTTTATTTTTATCATTTATTATTATTTCATATTTATTTTTATTACTTTTTTATTATACGGGATTTATATTATCAATACAAGAGAAATAAATGGAGACTATTTGGGAATAGCATATAAAAAAAGCGACCTTAATAGGTCGCTTTTCATTGTTAATCAATTAAAAATTATTTTAAAACATCAGCTAATGCAGCATTCATTGTACGAACAGCAGCTACACTTGCATCAAATAATTTTTGTTCTTCTTCATTTAATTTAACATCAACGATTTTTTCAATACCGTTTTTACCAAGAACAACAGGTACGCCAACACAAACGTCAGTTTCGCCATATTCACCTTCAAGGTAAGCGCAGCAAGGAATTAATTTTTTCGCATCAGTAACGATTGCTTCAACAACAGTAGCACCAGCAGCACCAGGAGCATACCAAGCAGAAGTGCCAAGAAGACCTGTTAATGTAGCACCGCCAACCATAGTATCAGCTACTACTTTATCAATTGTTTCTTTATCTAAAAGTTGAGATACTGGAATACCTTTATATGTAGCAAAACGAGCTAAAGGAATCATAGTTTTATCGCCATGACCGCCAATTACCATACCATCAACGTCAGTAGGAGTGCATCCTAAAGCTTGGCTTAAATAGTATCTGAAACGGCTGCTATCAAGCATACCACCCATACCGATAATACGGTTTTTAGGAACGCCACTTGCTTTAAGAGCTAAGTAAGTCATTGTATCCATTGGATTGGAAATAATAACGAAGATAGCATTTGGAGAATATTGAAGAACTTGATCCACTACGCTTTTTACGATACCAGCATTTGTACCAATTAATTGTTCGCGAGTCATACCAGGTTTACGAGGAATACCTGAAGTAATAACAACCACGGAAGAATCTGCTGTTTTGCTGTAATCATTAGTGCAACCAACAATTGTAGTATCAAAATTCATCATATGAGAAGTTTGCATCATATCCATAGCTTTACCTTCGGATACACCTTCTTTGATGTCCAAAAGAACTAATTCACTAGCAAATCCTTTTAATGCAATTACGTTAGCGACTGTAGCACCAACATTACCCGCTCCAACAACTGTAACTTTCATAATAAATAAAACCCTCCTCTTATTTAGCAATGCATGTCCCTTTCCCTATAGAAAAAAAACATTTTGCCTACAACAAACCATAGAATCTATGGGATGAAGTCTCTCATTCAAGTATAGCAAATGGATTTTTAAAAATCAACAAGACAAGGTCTTTTTTCCGCTTTTTTAAGGAAAATAATATCAATAAATTTTGTGCATTTCTACGAAAAATTTGGTGATTCTATACCATAGGTACCTTGCTAAAATTTTAATAGTTTTTTGCAAAGTATCCATTTTTTCTCTTTATTATTTTAAATTTAAAGGAGGTCTATTATGTCTATCCTTGACAAAATCAACTCTGAAACTCGCATGCTTTTCAACAACTTCTTTGATAAAGAACCGTTAAACTATCTTGAAGCAGCCAGTCTATACGGAGTCGTCGCACAAGGGCGCTATAATGTAGCAATGCTAGAAATTCTCTATAATCATGCCCAAGATGAAGAATTGAAAGGCTTAATTAAAGAAGCGCTTAGCACCCAAACAAAAGCACTAATTGACCAGTCAGAAGAAATGCTACAAGAAAGCGGTTCACAAATTCCGTCTCTTACTTTTCGCCGTCGCACGCTGCACAAACGGCCGCTTGCTATTGATCCTGATGCAAAATTAAGTGACGCAGAGGTAGCCATTGCAATTGGTACAATGGCAAAAGCAGCTCAAACAGCTATGTTAGCAGCATTGCATCAATCTTATCAGCTTGATATAGCAATGATGTATCGCGAACTGCTTGATAAAGGATTAGATTGGGACTACAAGTTGCTTCAGCTTATGTTGAAACGCGGCTGGCTTCCAAGACTTCACAAAGCTTGTCACTAATTTTGTACAGCTTCATTCTGTACAATTTTTAATATCCATCTGCATCTTGGTCATATGTATCCAAGGAATTAGCCACTCGCCTGTGTCCTGTGGGTATAACTTTTGCTTGTAAAAATCAAAAATTTAAATGTAAATTAAGAATAAGATAAAAACAGCCTGCTGAAAATCAGCAGGCTGTTTTTATCTTATTCTTTTACTTCTTCAAATTCGTCTTTACCTACACCACAAAGAGGACAAACAAAGTCTTCCGGTAATTCTTCAAATAAAGTCCCTGGTTCAATGTTATTATCTACATCGCCTTCCGCTTCATCATAAACGTAACCACAAACTACACAAGCCCATTTTGCCATAAAAAATCCCCCTCTCCTTATTATGTATTCTAATATATAGATTATATTATTTTCAATAGAAAATCTACTGAAAATTTGGTAAAACTCAAAATAATAGAAAATTTATCTAAGAACTATCTCAATTTCATAACATTCGAATTTTACCGTTTCCACTATTATATCCTATTTTATTCTGAAATATCTTCACAATAAAAATTTTTTAAAAAATTTTTACCAATTACGGCTAGAGCCACCACCACCACTAGAGCCACCGCCATAACTTCCACCACCACCGCCGCCACCGCCACGCGACCGACTAATTAAGATGAGAAGCATCCGTGTAATTGCCCCGCCAAAAAACACCCAATCTATAATGAGTAGCAATACAAAGCCCGCGATCATAAGATAATCAACAAACCCCAAATCTTGGTTTGTTTCCAGTTGTTTTGCTTGTGCTGGCTTAGCTTTTCCATCAAAGGTTATTCCATATTCATTTGCCGTTACCTTAAGCAGTGATGCATATCCATTTAAAACACCTGCAGAATAATTTCCTTCACGGAAATATGGTAGCATATATTTATCTTGAATTTCACCCGTTTTACCGTCTGGCAAAGCACCTTCAAGACCATAACCAACTTCAATTTTTGACTTTCTATCTTCAACAGCGACAAGCATCAAGACACCATTGTTCATCTGTTTATCACCAATTTCCCAAGTCCGAAAAAGTTGTAATGCATAATCTTCTATTGCTTCCCCATCTAAAGACTTTATCGTTACCACGACGATTTGAGCTTTCGTTTGCGCTTCTAAACTTTTCCCCCATTGATTCAGCTTCGCTTTATCCTCTGCTGTTAAAACCTGTGCATAATCTTGTACATATATATTATTCGTCGGTTTAGACGGAATATCTGCTGCAAACACGCTGATTGAAAAGCTCAAAAAAGCGAAAATCGTCATCATAAATGCCAACCATTTTTTTCGCATTTCTTTCACCTACTTAAAAAACCGCAAAGTCGCTCCGCACAAAAACCTACACCTACGTAACCCTTTGGCAAAGCCGTATTCTTTGCGGCTTAATCTTCATTTTTAGAATTTCACTTGTGGTGTCTGTTTGCTTGCTTCATCCGCTTTAAAATATTCACGCTGCGAGAATCCAAGCATTCCAGCATAAATACTAGTTGGAATTGTTTTTACTTTTGTATTAAAGGATTGTACCACATCATTATAATCTTTCCGTGCAACTGCAAGACGATTTTCTGTTCCTGCCAATTCATCTTGAAGTGCTCTAAAGTTTTGATCAGCTTTTAAGTTCGGATAATTTTCTACAACCATCAATAAACGACTCAGCGCGCTGCTAAGTTCATTATTTGCTTCAGATTTATTTGCAACACCTTCAGCTCCAGCTAATTTAGCTCTTGCTTCAGATACAGCTTTAATTGCTTCTTGTTCATGTGCTGCATATCCTTTTACGGTATTTACTAAATTAGGAATTAAATCAGCACGACGTTGTAATTGATTTTCAACTTGTGCCCACTTGCTATTCACATCTTCATTTTGTTGTACAAGGCCATTGTAGCCCATGATAACCACAGCTGCAATTGCGATGATAATCGCTGCAATTACACCGAAAATAGTCCAACCTTTCATATAGCACCTCCGAAATTTGCAATTCATTTTCTTTAAGATCTTTCTCATTATATCATAAGCGATTATACCGTGTAAAAATTTTCTCACATCTTAATAACGGCAAACTTCTTTAATTCTTTCAAACCATGCATATGGAATCTGCAAGGACCCATTTCCTATTCCTAATTTATAGGAAGGACGATTATCCCCATGAAAATCTGTCCCACCAGTAGGGATTAAGCCGAATTTTTCCACCCATTTTTTTGCCAAACCTTCTTCCTCTGGTGTAAAGTTTGAATACATTGCCTCTAATCCGTTAAGCCCCATATGTTTTAATTCCTTTAACCATTTTTCTTTTTCCTCAATTGACAGCCCTTTTAATCCAATACCTTTGTGATAATGCGCCAATGAAGCAACCCCGCCTGCCTGGCGAATCATCACTATCGCCTCTTGGGTTGGTGTATTAATTTGTAATCCTTCTGTTGCTGGATTCAAGTATTCATCCCAAATATATTGCACATCAGCTTGTTTTTTATTTGCTGCAAAAAAACGCATAACAGCATAACGATCGAATTGATGATTCGCATAGGGTGTTATTTTTTCTCGCGATATATCTACCCCGCGTTTTTGCAAGCGTTCAAGAATGGTATCCAAGCATTCTTCCTTGGGCGCACGAATTTTTTTATATTGCTTTTTAAATTCAGAATCCTCTATATTCATACCTAAGCCTAAGATATGGAGCTTGCGCCCTTGGTAGATTGTGCTCATTTCAATTCCAGGTAAAATTTCGATGCCAACTTTATCTGCTTCTACCTTTGCTTCAGTATAACCAATCAAATTGTCATGATCTGTAACAGCGATTGCCGATAAACCAATTTCTTTGGCTTTTCTCACTAGCTCTGCTGGACTATAACTTCCATCAGTATATGTTGAATGTAAATGTAAATCTATCGTTTTCATCTTGATAACCTCTTTTCCCAGATATCTTACATGTACTTACTATTTTCATTTATCCGATGACTTACCCGCAAGGCGAGCGGCTAAGTCCTTGGATAAGGGCGATTAAGATTCAGATAAAGTAAAAATTCCATATGAATCAAGTCGACTTTACAAGATAATTATATCATCAATTCTCTAAAAGTCCTTGTTTATAGATGAAAAATATCTCCTAGTGAAATTCACTAGGAGATATTTTCTATATAAAGGAGAGAGGAGCTACATTTAATAGGTTTTCGCAATTCCTTGAAAAATATACATGACAGCTGTCGCACCCGGATCCTGCCGTCCAATTGATTTTTCACTATAATATGCTGCTCTGCCATGTACAGATTGCATTGTTTTTGTTTTTTCTACACCTGCCAGAGCCGCTTGATAAGCATCTTGATGTGCCTCAATTAAATTTTTTCCTTCGTGATTGGCAGCGGCTAAAGCCTCAACTGCTGGATGAAGTGCATCAAGCATTGTTTTATCGCCAATTTGACTTTGCCCCCTTTGCATAACGCCTTCAACCGCCGCCCGTCCCATGGCAACCAAATCTGCTAATGTCAATTCCTGCTTTCCTTTAGCTTTTGCGGATGCTTTAATAAAACAAGTAGATACTAATGTCCCCATCGTCGATGGAACTACCGCATTCATTTTCATTCCGAGCTTCATTAAAAATTTTCCTAAATCCGGTTCATCTAATCTATGCGCTTCTTCGGCAACTGCATGGAATCCGCTATACATTGTCAGTCCCAAGTCGCCATCCCCCATTGCACCATCCAGTTCAATCAAATGCTCTTTTGCCTCAGCCATAGTCGCTTCAATACTATCTAAAATTTTAATCAATATTTCTCCTGTCACTGTTTCCATCTAAACACCTCCTAGCGACTCTGTTCAAAGAATGGTGAATATGCCGGCGCATCTATCAATTCTTTTAATTCTTCATCTAGTTTCAAAAGTGTAATTGACATTCCTGCCATTTCAAGTGAAGTCGCGTATTCCCCAATATATTTACGGTGGATATTAATGCCCTGCTCCATCAATATCTGATGGGTCTTCCGATACGCTAAATACAATTCTTCTTTTGGTGTCCCACCCAATCCATTGACTAAAACCGCTACTTCATCTCCAGATTGATATGGCAAATCCTCAAGTATTTTTTTCAATATATCCTCAACTACACAATCTACCGATTGCAATTTCGTGCGGTGAATTCCTGGTTCACCATGAATCCCCATACCGATTTCCATTTCATCTTCACCGATACTAAACGTTGCTTTACCTGCTTCAGGCACAATACAAGGCGTAAGTGCAACACCCATCGTCCGCATCCGATCTACCGTTTTTTGCGCAATACGCGTAACCTCAGCTAACGAAAACATTTTTTCGGCTGCTGCACCTGCAGTTTTATAAGCAAAGAATAACCCAGCAACACCACGTCTTTTATCTGCTTTCTCCTTTGGTGCTGACGCTACATCATCCGTTACCAAAACTTCAGCAATTTCAATGTCATCCATCGCCGCCAAATCGGCTGCCATACCAAAATTCATAATATCGCCGCCATATCTTCCATATAAATGGAGTACACCTGCACCGTTATCAATCGCTTTATCCACTTCATACATAGCTTCTGCACTTGGCGATGCAAAGACATTTCCAACCGTTACCCCATCTGCTAATCCATAGCCTACATATCCTAAAAATACCGGCAAATGTCCCGAACCACCACCCGTTGCAATTGCAACTTTTCCCGGTTTCTTTGCATCAGCTCGAACTAAACAATGATAACTGTCATTGAGCATTTTTAATGATTCTGGATGCGCAAGTACAATGCCCTCCACTGTTTCACGAGCAAAATCTTCCGGTTTATTGATTAATTTTTTCAATCTCATCACCTCCAATGCATTTATTTTTTTAATAATTTTATTTCTTTTGGATACTCCCATTTTTGTAATTCCTCCAATGGAACCACTGGAGGTTCCTCTCCACCATTGATCGTAAGCGCACGATAATACACCTCTGCAGTTTCTTCTACATAATGCGCTTTTAACAAAGCTTCTTTCAACTCTTTATCAACCGCTAATACACCATGGCTTTCCATCAATACTGCATCAGAAATTTGCAAGGGTTCAACTATACTCTGGGCAAGTTCCGGCGTACCCGGGCGGCCATAATCGGCTACCGGAATATAGCCTTTTTTACATCCTAAGCCAAGAATTTCATAAATCACTGCTGGAATTGGTTTATGCAATACGGCAAAGGCTGTAGCAAATCTAGAATGCGTATGCGCAACAGCATGGACATCACTACGACATTTATAAGCCGCTAAATGCATTAGACTTTCACTTGTTGGACGCAATCCAGTTTCTGCTTCTATTACATTTGCTTCTAAATCAATCACACAAATATCATGATAACTTAACTCTTCACGATCAACACCTGTCGGTGTAATACATACATAACCAGTTTTTGGATCACGAACGCTAAAATTTCCCGCTCTATGTTTGCAAAGGCCAGAACGATCTGCGCTTAATGCATATTGAACAACCTGTTTTTTTAAATCTTCTAACATGATATATCTCTCCTATCTGCTCTACAAAATTTTCTATTCTCAAAACTCTTCTCTCAAAACTCTTCTTATTTTTGATCTAATTGCGCATTTACTTTTTGCATATATCTGTAATACCATGCAAAGGCAACAGCGAAAATCACTAACGCTCCAATTCCCAGCAACTCACCATTAAACGCATGCGCAATTGCCCATCTAAATTCAGGAGCTTCTAATTGAATCCAAGTGATAAATTGTCCTGCCGTAACTTGTAATGTCCCAGTTTTCGCCGCCATATCTGTAATCATTGGCGCAAAACTTGTTGCAACAGCCAAATACATCGGCGTAGCAATCGTTGAGATAATAATCATTCTAAATAAATTTCCACCTGCTACAATTAAGGCTGGAACTGCTACCACAACGTTGATAATTGACGCTAATGGAATAACATTGTTCATTCCCATTTGACTCATCACTAAAGCTAAGATAAGCTCAATCGGCACAAGAACGATTGCAGTAACCCATATTTCTGCTTGTCCTGCTAAAAATGGCCAATCTAGACCAACATAAAATTCTCTGCCTTTAAATTTACTTTTCATAAAGGAGCTCGTTGCATCAGCAATAGGTGCTAATGCTTGCATAAACAATTTTGCTACCATTGGGAAAAGCACTAAAGCTGTAGCAACTTGCATTGCAGTAGTTAGAATTCCTTTTGCATCATAACCACCCATAAAAGCAATCAAACCACCAACCAAAAAGCCCATAACGCTGTTTTCCCCAAAAATACCAACTTTTTCTTTCAATTGCACTGCATTCATGTTTATTTTGTTAATCCCAGGAATAAAGTCTAACATTCTATTAATTAATCCTAAGAAAGCACCTTGTAGCATCATTGGATGTGTACAAGTAACACCAGGAATTTTTGTGATTCCATGCAATTGTTTTTGCATCACATCTGCATTGAGTAGCTCTAAAACAATTTGTATACCTGCAGCAATGAATCCGAACATCAAGTTACCTGTTAAAGCTGCTACTACAGAAGCTGTGAAAATTTTCCCCCATACATTCCATAAATCAACATTTAGGCAGTTCGTCCATTTAAACCCTAACATGCATAGATTAATACCAATTTGTAATGGGAATAAAACTAATGCATACGGCCATGCCCAAGCAATCGCAGCCATTGGCGACCATCCAACATCAATTGCAGTCAATTGAAGTCCTGTTCTTTCTACTAAAGCAGTAGCCGCTGGGCTTATTGCTTCAAACATAAAGCCTAATACTACATTCATTCCTGTAAAAGCTACTCCTAAAGTCAAGCCTGCAATCAACGCTTTTTTCAATTTCATTCGCATTGCTAAACCGAGTAAAATCATGATGACAGGTAAAAAAATTGCTGCGCCCAACCCCAAGATATAATTTAAAATTGTATCCATCTCTCAACTCTCCTTATCATTATTAAATTTTAAATCCGAAACTATCTCACTCTATAATCATTTCTACTAATAACCACGAATACAAAATTCACGTTTACTGATACCAAAAAAGTTTGTTATAATATTTATGGGATCTCATTCTAGCTTCTCTAGCAACTCGAATTGCCGAGAAGCTTTTTTCTTTTTCAAGCTCTAATATATTCTTGTAGCTTTTCAAATTCTTCTTCCATTCCTATCCCTGTCAAAAATGGAATTCCGCTAATTGTTGGTACATTCCAATTATTTGCTCCACTAGATACGATAGAAACATAAATATCACATTGATCAATAATACTTTCTAACGACTTGATATCTACAGCTTCCACCATTACTTCCAAACCATAATCTTCACACATACTAGCGATTTTCGATGCTACCGTTTGAGATGTCGCTACCCCTGATCCACATGCCACAAAAATTCTTTTCATAATAAACACTCCTCATCCTTATTTATATTTGCTTAAATTAAGCTAAAATACGGCTTAACTTTTCGATAAATGCTTGCTTCGTCAATGAATTATATAAATCCGTTAATTTTTCACCATCAGAAAAAATCGCCATTAATTTACTCAACGTTTGTAAATGCCCCTGCGGATCAGTAACGGCTAACATAAATATCAATTTTGCTTCTACATCTTTACCGCTATTGCCCATCTCTTTAAACGTCACCGGGGATTTTAGTTTCACTGCTAAAATTGCCGCTTGATTTACGTGCTGTGGTGCTGCATGAGGGATAACAACTTTTATCCCCGGAGTATTTAAGCCAGTTGGATACTCCCGTTCGCGCGTTAAAATCGCCTCCAAATAACTTTCCTTCACATAGCCTTCTCTTTGTAAAATCCCCGCTAAATTCGTTAAAAGAGTTTCACGGTCATCTTCGCTTTCGTAATCAAGCAACACCAAATTCTCATGTAATAAAGATACATTCTCTGCCATATCTCTGCTCCTCCTTTACTTGAATTTTGTTACTCACCCTTTATATAATGCAAATGCTGTGCCAACTTAGTGCATAAAAGGGGTTAAATTTCTTAAAAATCTCTAACAATAACTAAAATCAGATAAAATATAAAAAGTTTATCGCTCTATCTATCCTTGTAAGTGAGCAAAAACTATAGCCTCCAACCTATAAATTTTTTTGATAACAGAATTTAATCATCCTATCATTATCCATATTTTTTAAACAAAAATTTTTTTGTTTAAATTTTACTTAGACACTAAATAGATAAAAAATTCAGAAATCTATATACGAAATCAAAAATTATGCACTAACATTACCACATTTTATTACTGCATAATAAAGAAAATAAAATACTACGAAAAATTCTTTACTTAGTAAAAAATCAATTATATGATTATGCTAGATATGATCATACGAGGTATTTTACAATGAAAAAAATTGATCTAATTATGCAGTGCATAGAAAATGAGCTTTGTCTCGACTTATTTCTTAAACGGATTGAGGCAAGAGAAAACCCAGGAATTACCGCTAACTTTATTCAAGACAAACTCGGCATCATTCGAAATAATGCCAGCACATTGTTGAATCAATTATGGAAAGAGCATAAACTAATTAAAATTAATACTCGTCCCGTTTCATTTATCCCGGTATCCCTTATTCTTAATTCAACAGCGAACGAATCCCCAAAAGAGACTTATACATTAGAAGAACTTTACCAACTAGTAAATTATGTAGGAACTAAAGAAAGTGTCGACCCTTTCGCCAAACTACTCGGCAATAATAACAGTCTGATGAATCAAATCGGACAAGCAAAAGCGGCCATCGTTTATCCACCAAAGGGCTTGCATACATTAATTCTCGGCGAAAGCGGTGTCGGTAAAACGACTTTTGCCTGTGCAATGCACGAATACGGAATGCAAATTCGTCAAAAAACGAAAGAAGAATATTCTTTTGTTACATTTAACTGCGCTGACTACTTTAATAACCCGCAACTTCTATTATCTCAACTATTTGGTCATGCCAAAAATGCTTTTACTGGCGCTGATAAAGATAAAGTTGGTCTCGTAGAAAAAGCGAATGGGGGAATCCTATTTCTAGATGAAATCCATCGATTACCTCCCGATGGGCAAGAAATGCTCTTTTATTTAATTGATAAAGGCGAATATAATCGCCTAGGCGAAATCGGTATAAGACGCAGCAGCAATGTTTTGATTATCGCTGCTACCACAGAAGACCCGAGTGATACTTTGCTAGCAACATTCATTCGCCGTATTCCAGTCAATATTACCCTTCCTTCCTTTCATGAAAAACCAATCAGCGAAAGAGTAGAAATCGTTGACCATTTCTTCTATTGTGAAGCATTAAATCTGAACCGAAAGATTATGATCGCCCCAGAAGTTCTTAAAAGTTTAGCGATTTTTGAATTTCGTATCGGCAACATCGGGCAATTGCGCTCTGAAGTAAAATTACTTTGTGCCAAAGCTTTTCTCCAACACTTACAAAATCAAAAAGAAATTATTATCGACTTTCAAATGCTCAACCGTGAAATTCGTGAAGTTTTATTTGACTATGCAAAGCTGGATAACAATATAAAAAATTATCTTAATATGTTTTCCGAAGATATCGTAATTTTCCCCGTAAAAGAACGAGAATCGTTTACCTTTGATTTAAAAAATAATATCTATGAAGTAATTTTAAAGAAACTCGATTCACTCAAAAAACGAGGAATTCATCAAGAGTTAATTCATGCCGAGCTTAGTGATGAAGTCGAAAATCACTTCAAGCAGGTTATGGATAAATTCAACAACACCCGCACCAATATCCAAAACCTTTACAAGATTGTGCCAAAGGAAACTGTAGATACAGCAACTTTATTAATTGAACTCGCACAAGATCAACTCAAAACCAAACTAAACAATAAATTTATTTTCGGCCTTTCTTTCCATTTGCAAGCATTATTCAAACGGATTGAAGAGCAAAAAATTATTTTCAATCCACATCTTCAAAGTATTAAAGAATCTTATCCAAAAGAATACCAAGCGGCTGAACTCCTCGTAAATCAACTTTCAACCTCGTTTTCGATGAAAATTCCTGAAGACGAAAAAGGATTTCTCACCTTATTGCTTGTCCATAACAAAGTGGAATCACCACAAGATGAAAAAATCGGACTGATTATCGTCTGTCACGGTGATAGTACTGCAAGCAGTATTGCCAATGTAGTAAACGCTCTGCTGAATACCGAATGGGTCAAAGCAATCGATATGCCATTAAGCGCAACAATTTCCGAAACCTATCAAAAAGTCCGTACAGCTGCAATTGCGGTCAATCGAGGCAAAGGTGTCTTATTACTTGTAGATATGGGATCACTTTTAACCTTCGCTGAAAAACTTCGTAATGATGCCGGAATTTACAGCCGAGTAATAGATTATGTATCAACCCCACTTGCATTGGAAGCTTTACGCAATATCCTTTATAAATTAGACGATATTGACACACTTTATACAACGTTAACACAAAAAATCAATCATACCTTTGAGCCAGCCACCGATACAAAGCAACCTGCAATCTTATCAGTTTGCGCTACTGGCGAAGGTTCTAGTAAAATGGCAAAATCAATCTTAGAAACACTCCTTGAGGAAAATCATCTATCCACAATCCCTATACTTGTTACAAATACAACCGAAGTCAAAAATAAGATGCTAGAATATACAAAAGCCTACACTATTCTCGCCATCGTAGGAAATGCTAACCCGAACCTTGGCATCCCCTATTTCCCAATTCATCAATTATTAGAACCAACCTTTCAAAAGAAATTTATCCAAGTCTTATCTGGTGGAATTGAAATAGCACAAACGACATTAATTCCACCAAAATCAATCTATGACAAATCTCAAGCCCTCCTTGAACAATACGTAAAATATATTAATCCCAAGTTTGCTATCAAACATATCAAAAAATTTCTTGAACAAATCAACTACACTACAAAAAACGACAATGATGCAATCGACTTTATTGTTCATATGGGATGCATGCTCGACCGCTGCCGGCACAATTACTTTGTCCAATTCGATGACCGTGACACCTTTATCAAAACACATAAAAAAGAATTTGATAAAGTTCGTTTTGCCGTTAATCTTTTAGCAAAAGAATATCAAGTAACCATTAACGATGATGAAGTCTGCTATATTCTAAAAATTCTTTGGCGCTGAAAAATAAAAAAAACGCGAGAACGTTTTTAACGTCTCGCGTTTTTTATTTAAATATTATAATCCTTTTGCTGCTGCTACGATATCTTTTGCTGTTAAACCGTACTTTTCAAGCAATAATTTAGGACTGCCTGAAGCACCAAATTGATCTTTCACACCAATTCTCGCCATTTTTGTTGGACATTTTTCCGATAAAACTTCAGCAACTGCAGAACCTAATCCACCGATAATGCTGTGTTCTTCTGCTGTCACAACTTTACCAGTCGCTTTAGCAACTTTGATTACCAACTCTTCATCCAAAGGCTTAATTGTTCCAATATTAACGACTGTAGCTTCGATGCCTTCTTTTGCAAGTTCATCTGCTGCTTCTAAACATTTCGCTACCATAATACCAGTACCGATTAACGCTACATCTTTACCTTCACGTAAAATTTCGCCTTTACCAATTTCAAATTTATACCCTTCACCATGTACATCAGGTGTTGCTGCTCTACCCAAACGAATGTATACAGGACCATAATACTCTGCCGCTGCTTTTACTGCTTGTTTAGCTTCTGCATCATCGGCTGGATTTAATACGACCATATTAGGGATGCTTCTCATTAAAGAAATATCTTCAATCGCTTGATGGCTACCACCATCTTCCCCTACAGTAATCCCTGCATGAGTAACAGCAATTTTCACATTTAATTTAGGATACGCTACAGAATTGCGAATTTGCTCAAACGCGCGACCTGCCGCAAACATTGCAAATGTACTTGCAAATGGAATTTTTCCACAAGTTGCAAGACCAGCTGCTGTACAAATCATATCTTGTTCAGCAATTCCCATATCAAAAAATCTTTCCGGGCAAGCTTTTTTAAAAGCACCGGATTTTGTTGCTGCCGCTAAATCAGCATCTAATACTACAATACTAGGATTATTAGAAAGCTCAACAATAGCTTCACTATAAGATTGTCTAGTTGCTACACTCATGCTTGAACACCTCTTTTTAACTCAGCGATTGCTTGTTCTTTTTGTTCTTGATTCGGCGCAGAACCATGCCAGCTCACTTGGTTTTCCATGAAAGATACGCCTTTACCTTTTACTGTTTTTGCAACGATTGCAGTTGGTTTATCTTTCAGCGTTTTTGCCATATCAACAGCTGCACTAATCTGTTTTAAATCATGTCCATCAATTTCAATTACATGCCAACCGAACGCTTTAAATTTATCTCCAATTGGATCTACACCCATAACTTCACTATTTGAACCATCAATTTGCAAACCGTTATTATCAATAAATACAGTTAAATTATCTAATTTATAATGCGAAGCACTCATTGCTGCTTCCCAAATTTGGCCTTCTTGAATTTCACCATCACCACAGATTGCATAAACACGATAATCTTTTTTATCTAATTTTCCTGCAATTGCCATACCGTTTGCTACGGATAAGCCTTGCCCAAGGGATCCTGTTGACATGTCAATCCCTGGAGTACCTTTCATATCTGGATGACCTTGTAACATTTCACCACATTTACGGAGTTTCATCAACTCTTCCTTCGGGAAAAAGCCTTTTTCCGCCAATGTACCATATAAACCAGGCGCACCATGACCTTTAGATAAAACTAAACGGTCACGATCTTCCCATTTTGGTTCAGATGGACGAACATTCATTTTATCAAAATATAATACTGTTAAAATATCAGTCATGGATAAAGAACCACCTGGATGGCCGGAACCTGCTTCCGCTAACATTTCAATAATATTAATTCTAATCTGCTTAGCCTTCTTTTCTAATTCAAGAAATTCCATATAATCACCTCATCATTATCTCTGCACATATTTTACCGTTCTACCCGTCATTTCGCTTGACTCGCTTCAAAACAGTCTGTTTTTATTATACTCTTATCAGCTAAAAATTATCAAGTCAAATCAAGACAAATCTCCTATTATTTCAACAAAATCAAACAATAATAGGAGATTCATTATATTCTCAAATCATTTGTCTGCTGACGAATCTAATCAGCTAACAAAGCAAGCAGATTCACAGCAGATAAGAGCGACTAGGATTCAGCTAGAGCAGAAACTCCATCTGAATCCTAGTCTGCTATAATATATTTATTTTAAATAACCACATGAATACTTTTAAACATACGCTCTTAATATTGACCAGTCTTATTTAAGTATTTTTCAATGCGTTTTAAGCGTTGGCTGCTTTGCTTTTCATTTTGCTTCGCCACAAGGCTTACTAGCACTTCAATTGATAATATTAAATTGATAAAAGAATTCGTAAAAGTAAGTGAATCAATGTTATTTGCAATTACCTTTGTTGCGCCATTTGTAATCGGCGAAGTTAACTTATCAGTAAAGACAACAATTCTTGCTCCTGCTTCTTTTGCCATTTCCAGTGCATAATATGCCCCTTTACTATACCTTGGATAACTAATGAGAATCATCACATCGCTTTCATCTATATCCATGAGTTCATCGACCATGCTACTCACACTCGTTACATGATTCACGAAAGGAAAAACAAAAGATAACATATTTGCAAAATATTCCGCCATTCCCGAACATGTGCGAAATCCAACTACATAAATTTTTTTCGCTTTTTTTAGCAGATTTGCAACTTCAATATATTTTTCTGACTGATTTGTCGTCAAGTCCTGCATGATTTTTACTTTTGCACTCTCATGAATGGCTTCAATTAATTCGAATTCTGACAACTTATCTACTTGCTTTAATTTTTTATAGGGAACATTCGTTTTCTGTAAAGTAAACGATTTTTGAGAAACTTCATTTTGCAAATCTTTTTTTAGTTCAGCAAAACTACCATACCCTAGCTTTCTCGACAAACGAATCACTGATGAATCGCTCACATTAAGCTCCGTTGCAATATCTGTAGAAGTCAAAAAACAAGCCCGTTCTTTTTCTTTCATAATGAATTCGAAAACAAGACTTTCATTTTTCGAAAGTTTCGCTTCATAACCGCGCTCTTCTATCGTCATTTTTACACCCGTTTCTCATTTTTCTTAATTATATAAAGAAATCTTTACCTACGTCAACAATCTGCTAGCTTACAATCATCTTCCCAGCTGCTCTGATAGCACTACGCGCCAAAACTTCCGTCGGGTCAATCACATTTGCTTTTATTTTATACATTTCAAAGGCTACTGGTAATTCCGTACATCCTAAAATAAAGGTATCTACACCTTGCATTCTCATTGCAGATAACACTGCTTGAATTCCATCTAGCGGATAATCTTTTCTTCCGGCTTTAACCCCATAGTAAATCAAGTCCATAATATTTGTTTCCATGTCTGTTGGTGCGTTCACAATTTCGATGTCATATTGATTAAAAAACTTTTCATATAACCCCGTTCGGTATGTGCCGCTTGTTGCAAGCAATCCAACTTTAGATAGCTTTCTGCGCTTTGCTTCCAATGCAGTTTCTTCAATCATATTAATCATATCTGCTTGAACAGCCTGCTTGATTTCATCAAAAAAATAATGTGCTGTATTACATGCCATAATAATAATATCGGCATCCAAAGATTCGAGATTATGCGCTGAACGAACCAAGGCAGGCACTGGATTTATCCCACCTTCTAATATTGCCTTCGTTCGATCAGGAATCTCCGGATTACTATCGACAAAGACATGAATATGTTCCTGATCAGAGCTTGCCATTGTAAGCGCTGTAATTTTTGCAAATAAATCTACTGAAGCCATTGGCCCCATTCCGCCAATAATTCCTATATTTTTCATCTCATCGCCACCCTTAAAACGAATATTATTATTCGTATTATTTAAAAAGAAGAATATTAATATTTAAATAAATGGTAGCATACTTTTAAGTATTTGTATATAAAAAATGACCATCTAAAATAGATCGTCATTTTTCAATTTATCCGATGACTAATCTGCTAATCTGACGAAATAAGCGATTCACACAAAATCAGAAATTTTTGGCCTCTGCTTAGAAGACTCCCAAGTTCTATAAGTGAGAGTTATACCCGCAGGGGACATACAAGCAGATTAACTCTTAGCTAAAGGCAGCTAAATCAAGTCTACTTCATTTGTTTTATATTTATTCAAAATTTACACGACTAGCAAAAAAATTATATACCGCTTGTGCCGAGGTAAAATTCATGCCCTCAAGCGATGCCATCTCTTCTACCGTTGCCGCTTTTATTTTTTCAATTGAACCAAAATGTGTCCATAAAACTTGTCGCCGTTTTGGGCCAATCCCAACGATATGGTCAAGAACAGATACCATATTGCGCTTACTGCGCAGTTTGCGATGATACGTAATTGCAAAACGATGTGCTTCATCACGAATTCGTTCAATTAAGTAAAGTGCTTGCGAATTTCGCGGTAAAATTACAGGCTCACTCTCCCCCTCTGTAAAAATATATTCAAATTGTTTAGCAAGTCCAACTACAGGAACTTTTGTATGACCTGCCCCGCGAATAATTTCAAGTGCGGAACTCAATTGTCCCTTACCGCCATCGATGATAATTAAATCTGGTAGCTCCTCTGGCAAAGCTTCTCCATACCGCCTACCAACAACTTCGCGCATAGATTTGAAATCATCCGGTTTTCCTTCTGCCGTCTTAATTTTATAGCGCCTGTAATCGCTTTTCTTTGGTATTCCCCCTTCAAAAACCACCATCGAAGCAACAGTTTCCGCCCCTTGAATATGAGAAATATCAAAGCACTCCATACGATTTGGCGGTTTAGGTAAATACAGATATTTTCCCAACTCTTCTACTGCTCCTAATGTTTTCGCATGCTCCACCGATAATTTCATTTGCTGCTCTTTTAACACAAGTGCCGCATTGTTATTTGCCATTTGCACAACATCTTTTTTCGTACCTCGTTTTGGTGTATCTACGGCAACCTTTGCTTGCTTCACTCCGCTGAGCCAATCTGCAACCAGGTCTTGCTCTTCGATTTCCATTGGTAATAATATTTCACGTGGAATAAACGTCACTTGATTATAATATTGTTTCAAAAATGCAGTTAGTGCAGCTTCGTCACTTTCTTCTTCTGTTCCTTTCAATAAGAAGTGATCTCTCCCTACCATCTTCCCACTGCGAATAAAAAATACCTGCATGCAAATACCAAGATCCGAACGCGCCATCCCAAGGGCATCTTGATCGCCTGAACCTGTAATTATATTTTGTTTTTCCGTAATCTTTGCAACTGATGTTAACTGATCTCTTAGTTTTGCAGCCAATTCAAATTCAAAATTTTCTGCGGCGTCTTCCATTTGTTCTTTTATATGATCTTCTACTGCTTCGCTACGCCCCTCTAAAAACAGGCACACACTTTTTATCATCGCTTGATACTCTTCAGGACTTATTTTCCCCGCACATGGTGCTAAACAACGTTTAATATGATATTCCAAACAGGGACGAACAGCATCTAATCGTTTACAACTTCTTAGCGGAAATAGTTTTTTTAACACTTTCAAACTCTCGTGCACCGCTCCTACATTCGTATAAGGTCCAAAATAGCGAGCCCCGTCTTTTTGTACACGCCGCGTAATAAACACTCTAGGATAAATTTCATTTATGGTAACTTTGATGTATGGATATGTTTTATCATCTCGCAGACTGATGTTATATTTCGGATGATGTTTCTTGATTAAGTTACATTCTAAAATCAAAGCTTCAATCTCTGAACCAGTAATAATGTATTCAAAATCATCAATCTTAGCAACCATAGATTGTACTTTCGTAGAATGATTTCGACTACTCTGAAAGTACTGTCTGACACGATTTTTTAATATGACCGCTTTACCAACATAAATTATCTTAGAGTTTACATCTTTCATGAGATAGACCCCGGGTCTATCAGGTAATAATTGTAATTTTTCTTGCACCTTATTATTCATTGCTTCTCACCTTTTTATATCGAAAATACCTTTATTTTTTAATAAAAAATGCATCAAAAATATAGATAATTAATATGCATTTTGTATTCAAATATTTACTGAATTTTCATTATAATTAATCTTTATTAATCTTTTAAAATTAACAAAAATTACGCTTGACCATAGCTAAAATAAATGATTAAATAGATATTGCGTATTGAATAAGTTATTTAAATCACATATTTATATTTTGTCCGCTAAGTGCCTATGCTAAGACTCTTCTCTTCTATAACCAGGGGTAAAGAATAGCTAAGTTTCTGGATAAATATAACTAGGATTCAGGAGGCTAAAATTCCTCTTAAATCAACTCTTGCTTTATTCTACACGCGAAATGCAACAAAATTCAAGTGCAAATGGGAGGTATATTTAGATGTTCAAACGACTCCTTATCGCAAACAGAGGCGAAATTGCGGTCAGAATTATCCGTGCCTGTCAGGAGCTGGGGATTGAAACAGTTGCTGTCTATTCAGAAGCTGATAAAAACGCTATGCATGTGCAGCTTGCCGATTTATCTTATTGTATTGGTCCAGCTGACGCAACGCAAAGCTATTTGAATATGGAAGCAATCCTTACAGCTGCTGCGGCAACAAAAGCCGAAGCAATCCATCCCGGGTATGGTTTTCTCTCTGAAAACGCTGACTTTGCTGAAAAAGTTACAGATTCAGGTTTAGTATGGGTAGGACCTTTAGCGGAAACAATCCGTCAAGTTGGTGACAAAGACGTAGCAAGAGAAGCGATGCTTGCTGCTGGTCTTCCAATGACTAAAGGGAGCAAACCATTAAAAAATAATGAAGAAGCACCAACTCTTGCAGAAGAAGTTGGTTATCCTGTAATCATTAAACCGGTTTCTGGTGGCGGTGGAAAATCCATGTTCGTCATTAACAACGAAAACGAATTACTTAATACATTACAAATTATCGACGTAACAAAAGTACCATTCTATTTTGAACATTATATTGCCCAATCTCGTCATATTGAAGTACAAATTATGGCCGATAATTATGGCAATATCATTCATTTAGGGGAACGCGAATGTTCTGTACAACGCCGCAATCAAAAAATACTTGAAGAATCCCCATCTACAGCGCTTACAAAAGATATGCGTGAACGAATTGGCGCCTTAGCAATTAAAGCCGCCAAAAGCGTTCACTATACGAATGTAGGTACCGTAGAATTTTTAATGGATGTAAAAACCGGTGAGTTTTTCTTTATGGAAATTAATCCGCGCATTCAAGTTGAACACGCTATAACAGAAGCAGTCACTGGTGTAGACTTAGTTCGTCGCCAGATCAGAATTGCTGCTGGCGAACCGCTTAATAAAGATCAAAATGATATTAAAATTGTTGGTCATGCAATTGAATGTAGAATCAATGCCGAAGATCCTGATAATAACTTTATTCCATCTCCAGGCATGATTGATTTCTATCATGAGCCGGGGGGGCCACGCGTTCGCGTTGACAGTGGTGTATCTGCCGGTCTTGCCGTAGAACCTTATTATGATTCTTTAATTGCAAAAGTAGTCGTCCACGGTCGTACGCGTGGTGATGCAATTAAAATTATGCAACGTGCATTGAATGAGTTCCGTATCGATGGAGTAAAAACAACGACTGAACTTCATAAACGCATTCTTGCTGATACTTGTTTCTGCACTGGAAATATTGATACACAATTTATCAAAAAACGTCTTCCTGTGTACGAGCAAACTCCACCAAAGCCAAAACTTAAAGATACACAAAAAGAATTGGCAAATAATCTTCAAAAACTAGAACAATATTATATCTAGTGCCATAGACAGAAAAATGGAACCCAATGGGTTCCATTTTTTTGCCTATTTTTTTGTAATCAATTCTAATTTCACAGGAATAAATGTATCTACTTGTTCTTTTGCTAAGATTTTCTTTGCGATTTCAATGCTGACTTTCCCCATTTCTTTTGGTTGCTGTGCTACAGTTGCGAGCATTGATCCCGCTTGAACTGCTTTTTGTGCGTCATCTGTCGCATCAAAGCCAACAATGATAATATCTTTACGATTTGCCGCTTGAATTGCTTCCATTGCACCTAACGCCATTTCATCATTTTGAGCAAAAACAGCTTGGATATCTGGAGTTGCTTGCAGGATATTTTCCATTACCTTCATCCCTTTAGCACGGTCAAAATCTGCTGGTTGTTTTGATACTAGGGTAATTCCACTTACTGCTTTAATCGCATCATCGAAACCTTTCCCACGATCATTTGCTGCTGAAGTTCCTGGAATACCTTCAAGTTCCACAACATTGCCTTTATTGCCTAATTTTTCGGCAATTAATTCTGCTGCCATTTTACCACCGGCTATGTTATCAGAAGCAATATTTGTTACAACAACACCGCCGTCAGCACCACGGTCTACTGTAATGACAGGAATATTCGCCTTATTTGCAGCCTCAATCGCTGGAACAATTGCTTTGGAATCCACTGGGTTCACGATTAAGACACTGACTTTTTGTTGAATCATATTTTCAATGTTCGACATTTGTTTTGATGCATCATTTTGTGCATCCATAATCATCAATTTGGTACCATCTTTATCAGCCGCTTCTTTTGCCCCATCTCTAACATCAACAAAGAAAGGATTATTCAGCGTCGATACGGAAAAACCGATAGTTACTTCCCCCGACGCAGCCTCTTGTTTTTTCTCGCTCTGGCTGCCGCCACATCCTGCAAAAAGAATACTGCCTGCTAATAATGCACATGTAAAAACCGCATAACTTTTCTTTTTAAAGCTTGAAAACATAAATCTTTCCTCCTTAAATCTGTTTAAAGACTCCCCTGTAGAATTCCTCTGCCCTCCTCCATCTTTATTCTCATCCAAATCCTGATCCACTTTTAGCCTCATATTCTATCAGTTTTTGAATAATATCTTATCCTATGGCTAACCTGCTCTAAGGTCAGCTAGGATTCAGATGGAGTAAAAACTCCACCTAAATCAAGTCTATTTTATTTTCCCTGTTTCCGATCCATTAAAACCGCAAGCAGGATAACAACACCTTTGGCAACCTGTTGATAAAAAGATGATACATTTAATAAGTTTAACCCATTATCTAAAACTCCGATGATCAAAGCACCAACCAAAGTGCCAACAATTGTGCCACGACCACCTGCAAGGCTTGTCCCACCTAATACAACCGCAGCAATCGCATCCATTTCGAACGCTGCCCCTGCCGTTGGTTGCGCGGAGTTTAATCGCGATGCCAAAATAATTCCACTAAGGGCAGCCAAAAGCCCCGCTATACTATAGACACCAATCAAATTTTTTCTTGTATTAATCCCTGAAAGTCGTGCCGCCTCTTCATTACCACCAATCGCATAAATATAGCGACCAAATTTATTTTTCTTTAAGATCAACCAAGCAAGAATAAAGATTAGTATCATGATAATCACGGGAATTGGCACACTGCCAACATAACCTCCACCAAGCGAGCGAAACCCTTCACTAAATCCAGTAATCGGTCGTCCATCCGTATATACGAGTGTATAGCCACGCACGATAGTCATCATGCCCATCGTGGCAATAAACGGTGGTATTTTTCCATAAGTAATGAATATCCCATTCATCATCCCAATAAATGTTCCAAGCAGTAAACCTGCCAACACAGCCATCGGAATGCTAAGTCCACCAACTAATAATCCCGCAGTTACACTACCGGCAAACGCAACAATAGAACCTACCGAAAGGTCAATCCCTCCAGTTAAGATAACGAGCGTCATTCCCACTGCAATTACCGCATTGATGGACACTTGCCGAGTTACATTCAGCAAATTGCTAACAGTAAGGAATTGCTCAGAAACAATAGATAGCACAATACATAAAATTATAAATCCTAATAAAGGACCTAATTTTCGCAACATATTTTTATAGCGATTTGATCCACTTGCCTTTTCTGCATTTACTTGCATCATTTTTTTAATTCCCCCCTGCAGCATATGCCATGATTTTTTCCTGCGTAGCCTCTTCGCGCCCAAGTTCAGTGGCAACACGGCCTCTACACATGACCAAAATTCGATCACTCATCCCCAATACTTCTGGCAACTCAGAAGAAATCATCAAGATTGCAACACCACTCGCAGCTAGCATATTCATAATGTTGTAAATCTCCACTTTCGCTCCGATATCTACACCACGTGTTGGTTCATCCATAATTAAAACACGCGGCTTCGTTGAAAGCCATTTTGCAATAACCACTTTTTGCTGATTGCCACCGGATAAGTTTCTTACAATCTGCGCTTCACTCGGCGTCTTGATTTTTAAATCATCAATTTGCTTGTGAATTAACTCCATTCTTCGCTTGCCAGAGATAAAAGATCCCTTTGATAGTTCTCCTAAAACCGCCAAGGAAATATTATCACCGACTGACATTGGAAGTACAAGCCCTTGATGCTTGCGATCTTCTGTAATCAATCCAATCCCCGCTTGAATCGCATCTTGGCAAGAACGTATCCTTTGCTCTGCTTTATCCACTGAAATCGTTCCTTTATCCAAGGGATCAATTCCAAAAATAGCACGTGCCAATTCTGTACGTCCTGCTCCCATCAAGCCTGCTACACCTACGATTTCACCAGCTTTTACAGAAAAAGAAATATCCCTCAAAGAATCTCCCCTACATAATCCTTTTACGTTTAATACTTCATTACCAATATCCGTAATTTTGCGTGGATACCGTTCTGTCAATTCACGCCCAACCATTAACTTAATCAAGTCGTCAAACTGTGTTTCTTTCGTTACAACAGTTCCTGCATACGCACCATCACGCATGACAGTGATGCGATCACTAAGCGCAAACAACTCTTCCATACGATGTGAAATGTAAATAATTCCAACCCCTGACGCAGCAAGCTGCCGAACAATCTTAAAAAGATGTTCACTTTCTCTCTCTGTTAAAGCTGCTGTTGGTTCATCCATAATTAAAATTCGAGTTTTATAAGAAAGCGCTTTTGCGATTTCGACCATTTGCTGCATCCCTATACTCAAATCACTAATGATGTCATCTGGTTGAATCTCTGTACCTAAACGCTTAAGTATTTCAATGGATTCTTTGCGCATCTTATCCTTATCTACAAAACCAAATAATTTTTGTGGTTCTCGCCCAAGAAAGATATTTTCCATCACAGTAAGTTCAGGTACAAGATTAAGCTCCTGATGAATAATTCCTATCCCCATCTTCTGTGCTTCACGGGGACCATGAATTTCAACAGAATTTCCATCTAAGAAAATTTCGCCTGCATCTTTTTTATATACTCCGCTAAGCACTTTCATCAACGTCGATTTTCCTGCGCCATTTTCGCCTAATAACGCATGAATTTCACCCTTTTTAATTGAAAAATCTACTTGGTCAAGAGCTTTTACGCCGGGAAACGATTTGCAAATTCCTGTCATCTGTAATAAACATTTACTTTGCATAATTTTATCCTCCGCAGACTAAAATACGACGCCAGACTTTAAGATGATATTTGCATATGGCGTAAATTCTCCGGTACGAATTACAGCAACTGCTTTTTGGCTCATCGCTTTTAATTCTTCATGCGATACGACTTCAACTTCTACACCATCAAGTTCATTCAATGTTTTCTTATATAACTCTGGGCTGACTTCTTGCATCTCACTTGCTACAACGACGCTTTGCAGTTTCAATTCACTTAATACTACACGTAAAGTTTGAATAAAACTTGGCACCCCTTGACAAAGCGCAAGATCAATTCTCCGTACCCCAGGCGGTATTGGCAGTCCTGCATCACCAACCATCAGCATATCATAATGTCCCATTTTCGCTATGACTTCACTAATAGGGCCATTTATTACTCCAATTTTTTTCATCTTTACATCCCCTTCTTCTGCGCTGCAAATGCTTCTACTTCTTGCCGTGTAGGCAATGAAGACTGGGCGCCATGACGAGTTACTGCAATCGCTGCTGTCTGCGACGCAAAGCGAAGTGCAGCTTGCATAGATTTTCCCTCAGCTAACGCGACTGCAATGGCCGCCGTATAGGAGTCTCCAGCAGCAGTTGTATCTATCGCTTGCACCTTATAAGCCAAAGAATCTTCTTGTCCCTCTGCATGTACCCATACAGCACCAGCTTCGCCAAGCGTAATCACCACTTCTTTTATCCCATTTTCCCGTAACTTTTGCGCTGCTGTAATTGCCTCTTGCTTTGTGCCAATAGGAGTTTTTGCAAGTGCTGCTGCTTCACTTTCATTTGGCGTTAATAAATCGATTTTTGAATAAAGGGCAGGCGAAATTTCACGCATTGGTGCCGGATTTAAAATGACCAGCCAGCCTAATTCTTTGGCTTTATGAATTGCATATTCCACTGTCGCTTTCGGTATTTCATGTTGCAAAAGTAAAATTCCCGGATTAGTAAATGCGTGTAAGGAACGATCGACATCTGCTGCATCACAACAACCATTTGCCCCAGCAACTACTACAATCGTATTCGCACCAGCCTCATTAACGGTAATCAAAGCTGTTCCCGTTGCAGTATCTACAGTTCGTACAAAATTCGTAGCAATACCATTCGATTCTAGTCCAGAAATTAAGGCTTCACCAAATCCATCTTTTCCAACACAGCCCGCCATGTAAACTTCAGCACCTAATTTACCTGCTGCTGCTGCTTGATTCGCTCCTTTTCCCCCAGGAAAAGTGGCAAAACTTTGACCAAAAACGGTTTCGCCTTCTTTCGGCAATTGCGTTGCCGTTGCAACCAAATCCATATTCAGACTTCCTATGACTAAAATTGGTTTTGCTTTTCCTCGTTCCACTCTTCTCACTCCTTACTTTTTTTCATCGTTGAATCACGGATAATCAACTGTGGTAAAAAGCGCATCTCTAAAACTTTAGGCTCAGTTTTTTCCCTAAGGTTAAGCAATAAATTTACCGCAGCCTGTCCTATTTCTGCTACTGGCTGACAAAGTGTAGTTAGAGAAGGATTATACCATTTTGCCATCCATATATCATCAAATCCAACGACTTGTATGTCTTGTGGTACATTCATTCCATGACTTTGTAGGCAAGCAATTGCCCCAAATGCCATAACGTCATTTCCCGCAAAAATTGCATCAAACTCAACTTTCTCTTTTAATAAAGCTTTAGTTCCTTTATAACCACCATCAAAAGTAAATGGCTGCGACTGGATAAGCTTTCGATTTATTTCTATATTTTTATCGTTTAATGCTTCGCAATAGCCATTGAATCTTTCTTCTGCTGACGAAAGCGATCTTCTGCCAATAAACGCAATCTTTTGGCATCCACAATCAATTAAATATTCTACCGCCAGTCGTCCACCATGTGCATTGTCTAAAAAAACGGCAGGCAGTTTTTCCCCTTTTACTCTTCTATCCAGCAGAACAATTGGCATCTGTAACGATTCTGCCAGCTCCACACTCTTATTACTTTGCTGTCCACCAATCAAAAGTATTCCATCGACACGTTTCCCATGCAAAAATCTGATATACCTCATTTCCTGCTCCACATCACCATCAGAGTTACAAAGCAAAACTGCATGATCCGATGCATGAGCAGTGTCTTCAATACTACGCACAAGTGCAGGGAAAAAAGGGTTTTGAATATCTGGGATAATCAAACCTATACTAAATGAATTCTTTCCTTTTAATGTTCGGGCAGCATCATTCGTTGAGTAGCCTAACGTTTCAATCGCCTCGCGTACTCGAGCTTCTAATGTTTCCGATACCCCTCCTGTACAATTCAAAATTCTTGATACCGTCGCGATTGATACGCCAGCAGCTTTTGCAACATCTTTAATCGTGACAAAAGTACGATTCCCCAATTTTCCTGAATTCATTACATCCCGCCTCATCAAAACCTTAATCTATATAAAATCCAAATAAATTCTTCCATATAATAACCAAATTATTACTTGAAAACGTTTACATCGCAATCATACCATATTTTATCAAAAAAAACACTTAAATTTTTTAAATTTTCAAAATATTTTCATTTGGTTACAATAATAAAAAAGCTTCAGTAAAAGAATTCCATTCTATCTTTCACTGAAGCTTTTTTTGTTTTTACCTAAAAAATTTTAATAAATAACTCCTACTTTATAGAAGACAAGAGCTTAAAACGGGTCAGCTATCCGATAAATCTTACCTTTATGAAAAATCTTTTGCTGCTTCAACCTTTTCTTCTAACAGCGGTTTTAAAAATTTTCCCGTATACGATCTAGGTTCTGCAGCAATTTCTTCTGGTGTTCCTTTAGCGATAATCGTTCCACCTCTAAAACCGCCCTCTGGTCCTAAATCTACGACATAATCTGCTGTCTTAATCACATCGAGATTATGTTCAATAACGACGACAGTGTCTCCAGATTCAAGTAATCTTTTTAATACCTCAAGCAACTTATGGATATCTGCTGTATGGAGCCCTGTTGTTGGTTCATCGAGGATATAAAGAGTTTTTCCCGTACTGCGGCGCGCAAGCTCCGTTGCCAGTTTGACGCGCTGAGCTTCTCCGCCCGAAAGAGTTGTTGCAGGTTGTCCCAATTTAATATAACCAAGCCCGACGTCCTGCAAAATTTTCAATTTACGTTCTAGTTTCGGAATGTTTTGAAAAAATTCCAGCGCTTCGTCGACTACCATATCAAGAACATCGGCAATCGTTTTCCCTTTATATCTTACTTCTAATGTTTCACGATTATAGCGCGCGCCTTTACAGACTTCACACGGCACATAAACATCCGGCAAAAAGTGCATTTCAATTTTAATAATACCATCGCCGCGACAGGCTTCACAACGTCCGCCCTTTACATTAAAGCTAAACCGCCCCGGTTTATATCCACGCATTTTCGCTTCATTCGTCTGACTGAATACATCGCGAATCGTATCAAACAATCCAGTATACGTCGCTGGATTTGAACGTGGCGTACGACCAATCGGTGATTGGTCAATATCAATGATTTTATCAATATACTCAAAACCGCGAATCTCTTTATGCTCACCGGCTTTACCTTTGCCTGTATACAGTTTACTTGCCAGCCCTTTATATAAAATTTCATTGACTAAGGTACTTTTGCCAGATCCCGATACGCCCGTAACCGCCGTAAATAATCCAAGGGGAAACTTCACCGAAATATTTTTCAAATTATTTTCTTTTGCTCCAATGATCTCAAGCCATTTTCCATTTGGACTTTTGCGTACTTTCGGTACGGGGATATACTTTTTACGGCTCAAATACTGTCCGGTAACAGAGTTCTCGTTTGCTTTAATTTCTTCAACTGTACCTTGCGCTACCACGTAACCACCGCCAGCTCCGGCAACCGGCCCGATATCAATGATATGATCTGCCGCGTACATTGTATCTTCATCATGTTCAACAACAATTAACGTATTGCCAACATCACGCAGATGTTTGAGTGTAGCCAGCAAACGATTGTTATCGCGTTGGTGGAGTCCAATGCTGGGCTCATCAAGAATATAAAGCACGCCGACTAGCCCCGAACCAATCTGCGTAGCTAAACGAATTCGCTGCGCTTCGCCGCCCGAAAGCGTACCTGCCGCGCGATCAAGCGTAAGATAATCTAGTCCAACATCCAGCAAAAAACCTAACCTGGCATTGATTTCTTTTAAAATCTGCTGGGCAATCTTTTTTTCCCGTTCCGTTAACTCTAGCTGCGCAAAAAATTCTTTACATTCAGCAATGGTAAAGCAGGTTACTTCATAAATACTTTTTCCGCCCACTTTAACTGCCAAAGTCTCAGGTTTTAATCTTGCGCCTTTACAAACTGGACACTTTTTACTGCTCATATACTTTTCATACTCTTCGCGATACGTATCAGAAGTACATTCACTATAGCGGCGATTGAGCATCGGCATAACGCCTTCAAATGGGGAATGATACTGTTTAACTTCACCATACATATTTTCATATTCATAATCAAACTTTTCTTCGCCTGACCCATACAGTAAAAGTTCCTTTAAAGGATCATTTAATTCATTCCAAGTATTCTCAATCGTATAGCCGTACTTTTTCACTACAGCATCAATTTGGCACATCGCATAAGAATTAATATTTTTCGATAATGGCGCAAATAACCCCTCTTCAATCCTAATGTTTAAATCAGGCATAACCAAGTCCATATCAAATTCCATATTTTCGCCCAGTCCACTACAAGCTGGACAAGCACCAAAGGGATTATTAAACGAAAACATCCGCGGTGCAAGTTCGGGAAGACTGATTCCACAATCGATACAAGCGAAATTTTCACTAAACATCAGCTCTTCACCATCAATAATCTGAATAAGTACTACACCTTCCCCAAGTTGTAAGGAAGTTTCGAGTGAATCCGCCAAACGCTGATGGATTCCTTCACGTACAACCAGACGGTCTACAACCACTTCAATCGTATGTTTTTTCGTTTTCACCAACTTGATTTCTTCATTAACGTCTTGGATTTCTCCATCAATCCTCACTCGCACATAACCATCTTTGCGAATTTGTTCAAGAATTTTCTGATGTTCGCCTTTTTTCCCACGCACCACCTGCGCCATTACCATAAACTTCGTACCTTCCGGTAATGCTAAAATCTGATCTACCATTTGCTCTACCGTTTGCTGCGCAATTGCTTTCCCACATTTTGGGCAGTGTGGTCTGCCTGCTCTGGCAAACATTAAACGCAGATAATCATAAATTTCCGTTACCGTACCAACGGTCGAACGCGGATTGCGGCTCGTCGTTTTTTGGTCAATAGAAATCGCCGGCGATAATCCCTCGATGTAATCTACATCGGGCTTGTCCATCTGGCCTAAAAACTGACGTGCATAAGCGGATAAGGACTCTACATAACGACGCTGCCCTTCGGCATAAATCGTATCAAATGCCAAAGAAGATTTTCCTGATCCACTAAGTCCCGTTACAACAACGAGTTCATCACGCGGTATTTCTATATCAATATTTTTTAAATTATGTTCCCTTGCCCCTTTTACAATAATTTTATCTTTCACTACTTTATCCCTTTCCTCCATCTATTTCTTTTAATTTTTCTGACGCTTCTTAGCATTTGATTTCTTCTCAGGCAAACTTCCTTTTAATTCTACAATCATATCACGCAGTTTTGCTGCCCGTTCAAATTCGAGTTTTCTAGAGGCTTCACGCATTTCATTTTCAAGTGATGTCAACAATTCATTTTTTTCCTGTGCCGACATCTTCATCCCTTTACTTGTTTTATACTCAGCCTTCTCTTCGGCAACTTTTGTCGTTTCAATGAGATCTTTTACCCGTTTTTTTACTGTCTGTGGCGTAATTCCATGTTCTTGATTATAGGCATCTTGTATTTGACGGCGCCTTTGTGTTTCATCAATAGCCCGCATCATCGAATCAGTTTTACGATCGGCATACATGATTACCTTACCACTCGCATTACGTGCCGCCCTGCCAATCGTTTGAATCAGCGATGTATCCGAGCGTAAAAAGCCTTCCTTGTCCGCATCAAGAATCGCTACCAGTGATACTTCCGGCATATCAAGTCCTTCTCTTAATAAGTTAATCCCCACAAGCACATCAAAAACACCAGCACGCAAATCGCGGATAATTTCTGCTCGTTCCATTGTCACAATATCTGAATGGAGATAACGAACTTTAATCCCCATTTCTTTTAAGTACTCCGTTAAATTCTCCGCCATTTTTTTCGTCAATGTAGTAACAAGTGTACGCTCTTTTAAGGCGATACGTTTTTTAATTTCTGTTAATAAATCATCCATCTGACCTCTAAGTGGACGAACTTCAATCTCTGGATCAAGAAGTCCTGTTGGACGAATAATCTGCTGCACTACCTGGTTTGCCTCTTCTAATTCAAATTTAGCCGGTGTTGCTGATACGTAAACAATTTGATTAATACAATCACAAAATTCTTCAAAGCGAAACGGGCGATTATCATAAGCAGATGGCAGACGAAATCCATTTTCCACCAACGAATCTTTACGCGATCGATCGCCTGCATACATCGCCCGAATCTGCGGCAAAGTAACGTGTGACTCATCAATCACAATTAGAAAATCCTCGGGGAAATAATTCACCAATGTAAATGGAGCTTCCCCGGTCTGACGTTTCGTCAAATGTTTTGAATAGTTTTCAATGCCAGAGCAATATCCCATCTCTTGCATCATCTCAATATCATAGCGCGTGCGCTGTTCTAAGCGTTGTGCTTCCAGCAATTTGTTATTTGCTTTAAAGTAAGCCAAACGTTCTTCTAACTCTGCCTCAATATCTTGAATTGCACGCTGCATATTTTCTCTCGATGTAACATAGTGAGAAGCCGGATATACACTAATATGCTTGCGTTCTCCTAAAATTTCTCCCGTCAATACATCCACTTCTAAAATCCGATCAATTTCATCTCCAAACAATTCCACGCGTATCGCCCGTTCATTGTAACCAGCAGGAAAAATTTCAATAACGTCTCCACGCACACGAAATTTACCGCGAATAAAATTGATATCGTTACGTTCATATTGAATACTAACCAACTTACGCAAAATCGAATCACGGTCATACGTCTGTCCCTGGCGAAGCGATAAAACTAAATCGTGGTATTCATCCGGGGAACCTAAACCATAAATACACGATACGCTGGCAACGATGATTACATCGCGTCGTTCAAATAATGAACATGTCGCTGAATGGCGCAATTTATCAATCTCATCGTTAATCGATGCATCTTTTTCGATATAAGTATCGGTATGCGCAATATACGCTTCCGGTTGGTAATAGTCATAATAACTAACAAAATACTCTACCGCATTATTCGGAAAAAATTCTTTAAACTCGCTGGCTAGCTGAGCCGCCAGTGTTTTATTATGTGCAATCACCAGCGTTGGTTTCTGTACGCGTTCAATCGTTTTTGCAATCGTAAAAGTCTTTCCTGTTCCCGTTGCACCTAATAAAACCTGTGCAGTTTGTCCATTTTCAATGCCCCCTACCAGCATATCAATTGCCTGCGGTTGATCTCCTGTCGGCTCAAAAGGTGCTACAACTTTAAAAGGTGTGCCGCCGTCCTGATGCACTGTATTTAAATGAGGTACTTTTGCCATGAAAACACCTACTTTGTCTATTCTAATTAATATTAATTATCCGTTATATTATAGCACAAAACATATGTACGGCAAATAGAAATTACCTTATTTTCCCCAATAAAGCAGGACTTCATGCAAAAATGGTAGCTGCTTTATCGCAGCTACCATTTATTTTCCTTGCAATACTTCAATTGCTTTTTCTAACTGATTATCTTTTTCTTTATCTAATTCTATCGTTATATCCGGTTCTATACCGATTCCATCAATACAGCGATCATTTGGCGTATAATATTTGGCAATCGTAAGTTTCATTCCGTCTTTATTTGCCATTGGAATAACCGCCTGCACAGACCCTTTTCCATACGTCTTCGTACCAATTAACGTACCAACGCCAGTATCTTGAATAGCACCAGCTACAATTTCAGATGCACTTGCACTTCCTCCATTTACTAATACAACAAGCGGATATTTTGCTTCTGGCAAACTAGAACGAAAAACCTCTTGATTACCAGCACGGTCACGCGTTGAAACGATTACACCTTCCGGGACGAATTTTTCAGCAATCTTTGTACATACTGTTAGAATACCCCCAGGATTATCACGCAAATCCAGAATAACTTTCTTCATTCCTTTTTCTTCTAGTTCATGATAAATCTTATTAAATTCTGTCGCCGTATGCTCGTTAAAAGAAGCGATGCGGATATACCCAATATCTTCACTCTTCATTGAACCTGCAACAGATATTGTTTCAATATTTGAGCGAGTCAAAATATAATCAATGTCTGCATTATCACGACGAATAGTCAACACAACTTGCGTCCCAATTTCACCACGAATTTTTGCGGCAACTTCTTCAAACGGTAACACTCGTGTATCTTGACCATCAACTGAAATAATCTGATCTCCACTTTTAATTCCCGCAAGTTCACTCGGCGAGCCTTCAATTGGTGCAATTACCATAGGGATCTTATCTTCCCGCATTCCCATAACAACACCAACACCACCAAAAGATCCATCTGTATGTTCTAACAATAATTTATACATCTGTTCATCCAGGTAAACTGAATGTGGATCGTCTAGTGAATTCACCATTCCCTTAAGCGCGCCAGTAATTAACTTTTCATTATCTACTTCATTCACGTATTGGGTTTGAATGAATCTGAGTGCATTCACAAATCGAAACACTTGCAAAGAATTCGTATTTCCAAGTCCCAATAAATAATAAAGCCCTGCAATCGTACTGAAGCAAGTCAACAAAATTAATACAATTGCCCCCAAAAACAAATACCGTTTTTTCACATTTCCACCTCTATTCTCTTCAAAGAGAAAGCCACAGAGGGGTCTACCTGCTCTGTGGCTTTTTAAACTTACTTTACTTTCGCTATATTCTATGCATTCTGCTCTATATTATGCATTATAACGCCATTGTTAAAGGTTTCCCCCAGGAAAACCTACCACTCAGCGTTTCAGCGAGGCGAAAGATTATACTCACCGCCTGTTATTTACAGTTATCCCTGCCACCTATAGATGTAGGGAAAATCTTGCTTAGCGTTATAGATAACCGTATGGATCAACCGGTTCCCCATTTACACGAACTTCAAAGTGACAATGCGGGCCTGTAGAATAGCCTGTAGAACCGCAAATCGCAATTAACTGCCCTTGACTTACTTGCTGTCCTACTCCAACTACCAAGCTGTCATTATGTCCATAAAGCGTAGTAATTCCACCACCATGGTCAATAATAACCGCATTACCGTAGCCGCCCATCCAATCGGCGTAAATGACTGTTCCACCATCAGCAGCCACAATCGGATCACCGTAATCAGCACCAATGTCAAGTCCACTATGATAACGTGAAGTTCCAAAGATCGGATGGGTACGCCAGCCATATTCTGAAGTAATCACACCATGCACAGGCCAGATCATCGCACCTGTCGAGCCAGTAGCGCGTCCACTTCCCATTGCCTGCGCGCGAATCATCCGTTCAATCTGTTTCGACGTTTCAAGTAGTTCTTGATAAGTACGTTCTGCTTCATCACGATCATTTACTGCACGGTCTAATACTTCTTGTTTTCTTGCCGTACGCTCTTTCACTTCTTGCCGCTTTATTTCTGCCGCTTTTTTTAATTCAACAATCGCGGCTCTATCATTTTCCAATTCAGTTTTCTTTTGCAATATCAACTCACGTTCGGCCTTTACTTTCATAATTAATTCATAATCATGCTTAATTATGCGTTTTAACAAGTCCATTCGTGTTAGTAAATCATTAAAGTCAGTTGCGCCAAACAATACATCGATATAATTAATCTGCCCATTTTGGTATATATCACGGATTCTTTTATTTAGTACTTTCATCCGTTTAGCGAGGTCTCGTTCTGTTTTTTCTAAGATTTCCGTATTTTTTTCAATTTGTTCTTCTTTTTCTTGCAATTGCGCTTGAATCGATTCATACTCATCCGTTGCAGTTTTTAATTCGCTCTGCAAAATTCTCAGCTGATTTGAAACAGTGTCAACTTCCTGCTGCGCTTGATTTCTCTTACTTTCTTGACTTGACATTCGATTTTGAACATCATTCAATTGACTGTCCAAAGATTCAGCATATACGGTTAGAGTAAACATTACTAGTAAAACGATTGCATTAAAAGCTAAGAACCATCGTCTTAAATTTTTCATGTTCAACTCCTCTTATACATTCATAAAGCGTTTTAATGAAATCGTACTACCAAGCGCTCCAATTGCTGTTCCCACGACTAAAAGCAACAATGTAATATGATTTAAAAACGGATATTCTGGAATGAGTGGCAAAAACGCTAATGTTGAATAAATTTTTGCCGTAACTGCACTATATAAATTTCTCAATAACACGGTCGCGACAATTGCACCTAAAAATCCAAGAACCATTCCCTCCATCAAGAATGGCCAGCGAATAAACCAATTCGTTGCACCTACATATTTCATAATACCTATTTCTTTACGTCGTGCAAATACTGTTAAACGAATTGTATTTGAAATAATAAACAATGTAGCCATCGCTAAAAACACGATAATAAAGAAGCCAAAAATACGAACCATTTTCGTTAGCTCAAACAGTTGCTCAACGACATCTTGTCCAAATTTAGCCGTCTCCACACCCTCAAATTCATTAATTTTATTTGCAGTTGCTTTCACTTCTTCCGGACGTTTCAGCTTTACTTCAAAAGCATTCGGTAAAGGGTTTGTATCTTCTAATGCCTCTAATAATGTTTTTTGATCACCTAGGCGTTCTTTAAAGCGATCCATTGCATCTTTTTTGTCGACAAATTTTATCTCCTCTACAACAGACATCGCTTGAATTTTCTCACCAATCTCCTTCATTTCCCGATCGGACAAATCATCATGCAAGTACACGTTAATTTGTACTTGCGACTCCAGTGCACTTGCCATATTATTTAAGTTCAAAACAATAATCAGAAACATCCCTAAAATCAATAGTGATAAAGCCACTGTACTAATAGATGCAAAAGTCATCCAATTATTTCTCTTTAGAGAAATAAAAACTTCACGAATAAAATATTCCCAAGTTCTAATCTTCATAACCGTATGCTCCCTTCACTTCATCTCGGATAATACGGCCATTTTCAATTGCAATTACACGCTTTTTCATCGTGTCTACAATCGTCTTATCATGCGTTGCCATAACAATTGTCGTCCCTGACTTATTGATTCGTTCAAAAATCCGCATGATGTCCCAGGAAGTTTCAGGATCCAAATTCCCTGTAGGTTCATCGGCAATTACAATCATCGGATTATTTACAATTGCCCTAGCTATTGCAACCCGTTGCTGCTCTCCCCCTGATAACTGACTAGGAAAGCTTTTCAATTTATCATTTAAGCCAACTAAGTCAAGTACACTATTTACTCGTTTTTGCATTTCACGACGCGGTGCCTCAATAACTTGCATAGCAAAAGCTACATTTTCATACACCGTTTTTTCCGGTAACAACCGATAATCCTGAAAAATAATCCCCAATCCGCGTCTTAAATACGGCACATCGGATGCAGACATCGCCAATGTATTGCGTCCATTGACGATTAATTCTCCTTCCGTTGGCAAAACTTCACGGAAAATCATTTTTATAAAAGTCGATTTACCAGCCCCACTTGGTCCGACGATAAAAACAAATTCACCTTTATTAATATCAATATTAATATTCGACAATGCTATAGATCCATTATCATAGCGTTTTGAAACATTCTTCATATGTATCAACTTGAACATACCCCCTCTTTCAGGTCCCAAATTACTTCATGACTTTATATCTTTAGACATTTTTATCGAAAAACCTTTTTCATTTGGAAAAATATTTTGTAAAATTTTGTACAACATTAATACAATAGATTTGCAATATATAGTGTCAAAAGAGATAGGATTCCAACTAATCCCACATACCAAGTAAATACTTTAAAGCGCTCACATTTTGGGAGTGCATAATACGAATCTTTTGTATCAATTCCCGAACTACGCCATAAAAAAAATAAAGAAAAAGCTAAAATAATAAACACGATTTCGTTTTGTGAATAAAGAAATAAAGCAAATAAAATAAACGTCCCTACTGTCCATAAATGTGGAGAAATCGCCCCCATGATCTTTCCGCCATCAAAAGGTTCACAAGGAATTAAATTTAATAAATTTAAAATTGCAGCTGTATAGGATAATACCAATAAAATAATCGAATTCGTCCAAAAATACCAAATGAAACAGACAATTGCGCTAATCGTCCCTAACGCCGGGCCACCAATCGCAATATTGGCTGCCATTTTTGCATTGATTGGCAAACGATTCAGCGATACTGCCGCACCAATAAACGGAATAAAAATTGGAAGACCGGCACGAATGCCGACTACTCTGGCCGCAATTACATGTCCAAGCTCATGAATAAAGAGTAGGATTAAAAATCCCGCCCCATAAACGACACCAAAAGTTAAAGCATACGCCCATAGAGAAATAAGCATGCTGATAAACATCATCCCGATACTATTTACTTTTATTATTGCCAACATTGCAATGAATAACACTACAACCCTTTTTATTATACGTTTAGCTAAAAAAAGCATAATAAATCCTCCATCAAAAACAAAATAGCTGTTATATGCATATGCATATAACAGCTATTTTACGATTCGATAAATTTAATGCTTGTATTGGTTAAACCCTTCGCCAACAACTTCATGCGCATCACTAATAATAAAAAATGCTTTTTCATCATGGTCGTGGATAACTTCTTGAAGTCTAGTTACTTCACTCGTTTCCACAACACAAAGCAGCATTTCTCTTTCCTTACCTGTATATCCGCCACGACCCGAAAGATAAGTTACACCACGCTCTACTTCCTGAAAAATTTTTTCAGCAAGCACATCCGGACGTTCTGCCATAATCCAAAAAGCTTTGCTTGTGATTGCACCCTCTTGGACTAAATCGATAATTTGCGTAGTGACAAAAATAGAAATTGCCGCATAAAGTGCAAGCTCCGGACTTTTAAATGCAAAACCAGCAAATATAACGATACATCCATCTGCAATAAGTAACGCCCGTCCAATACTCACCTGAAACAAATGATGGGAAATCGCTGCTACCAAAGAAGTTCCTGCCGTATTTCCTTTAAACCGAAAAATCAATCCCATTCCAATTCCTGTCAATACACCGCCATATAGAGTATTTAATAAAATATCCTCAGTTAATACTGGCGTATAAGGTGATGTCAGATCAATAAAAACTGACAACATTGTTGCACCATATAACGTTGTTAGACCATAACGTGAACCTAACAATTTAACACCAATAATAAAAATTGGGATATTAAATATTAACATTAAAACTCCAACTGGCAACCCAAATAAATAATGAAGTACTGTAGCCAAACCACTTATGCCGCCACTGGCAATCTTATGTGGAATAAAAAACATATTAAGTGCAATTGCGGTAATCAAAATCCCAAGTGTCATCCCAATGTACTGCCGCACTTTCTTCTTCACTTTATCACCTCTTGGTTTTGCCGCGTGAAATTAATTCAAGCGCTAATTCAGCATTAACGAAAGCATCTCTTCTCAGTTTAGAAATTACAGGTTCAACAGTTTTAGCAAAGGAATCTTTTTCCTGCCACTCTTGATGAATTTTCTCCATTAATTTCTCTACTGTAACATTTTGCAAATCGCCAACACTTTCATCACCCATTGATTTTAAAAATCGATCAATTTTCGGATCATAAGACATTCCAATCATCGGAATGCCCATCACACCTGCAAAAATTAAAGCATGTAAACGAATACCAATTAATAAGTCCAAATTTCCTACTAGAGACAATAGCTCACTCGTTGTATATTCTTCATCAAGTAATACGATTGATTTCGGCATATCAACAGCAATTTTTTTTGCGACCTCAACATCTTCAGGATACTGCATGGGTAAATAGACTATGCGCGCACCAAGCTCATCAACAATCCTTGCTGTTACCGTTGAAATAATATCTTTATAATGAGACCAATCCCGCCATTCGCGGACTGAGATACCAACCAGCGGTTTAGCACCTTCAATTCCATATCTGCGCAAAATTTTTCTGCCAATCTGCCGATCTACTGGATGAATCCCTAAGACCGGATCCGCAGTAACACGAATCGGCGGTTTTTTTACCCCTAAATTATCAAGCTCTTCAAGTGATCCTTCATCACGAACGGTGATTAAATCTATTTTATTTCCAAGCCACCTCATTGCTTTACGAGCAAAAGAGCCACAAATTGGACCAATCCCCTGCGCATAAAGCATCGTTGGCTTTCCTAGCATTTTCGCCAAAAATAAAATGCTCATATAGTAATAAATACTTCGTACACTCGTAACATCTTGCAGTAAACTGCCACCGCCACTAATGACTAAGTCACTCTTGCGAATCACTTTCGCAATCTGCCAATAATTTAACCAATATACAGCATGCACACCATGTCTGCGTTTAGTATCTTCAGGATTTGCAGAAATAACCGTAATATTTAATTTAGGATCCAAATCTGATAGAACTTCTATCATGGCAGCTAACATGGCTTCGTCTCCAGCATTTCTGAAACCATAGTAGCCAGAAACTACAATACTACTCATCTTTCGTTGTTCCCCTTCCCACAAAGGAAGACAAATTATACAAAAGATGTGCCAGTAACATTGCAATCATGCCTACCCCTGCTCCCAAAACCAAGCCGCCTAAACCACGCATAAAGGACATAAAAACAGGCGTACGCAAATGAGCAAATGTCTCTACAAGTGAACCTTGCCCTATCGTTGCAACAATAACCAATACAAAGAATAAGAAATTTGGCCATTTCTTATACACTGCCATAACTGCTAACATAAAAGCAGGATGTCCAATAAACAATTCTTTTGAACGAGGTCTTGCATAAAATACCTGTTCAAGGAAAGCTCTTAACTTTAGTTCAATTGCCGGCACTGGAACACCCATAGTATGCCCAGAACGACCAATAAAAATTAATGCACCTACCGCTGCAACTGCAAAAAAGATTAAACTTTTTACATATACAGGGCAATCTAAAATTTTCTTCACTTGACCAAGAATATTCCCTGAATACTCTTCGCCACCAAACAAATTAAATCTACGTAAATAAGCAATGGTAACTAAAATTATCGGCAATATAAATGTCAACTTTACGCCACGGAAAATGTAAATTTCTAAGAAGTATTCCACATCCCCCAAAATAGAAGCTACATACGCGCCGCCAATAAAAGAAAGGAAGCCGGTTGTAATTAAAGCAACTGCACCAGCTACCATAATTTTTGCAAGTGGCATATTCGATGAAAATTTCCCAGTACGCCAACGATCCATTTGCCAAATTACAGCGAGTGCAGGGAACAAATTCGCACTAGCTAATGCAACAGCGCTACGAACTATAGCTCCTTTGCCTAAAGCTAATGGGGTAATTAAAATTGCTGAAATTAGAATTAACAACATATACTGATAACGATTTCTCATTGGGAAAACCAAGGATAAATAAAGAACTCCCGCCGCTACTGCGCCAACCGTTAATAGAATAAAACAGATTTTTTGCGGATAATAAAGCTCATACGTACCTGCACGACCAATAGTAAATCCTTTTTCCTCTAGACCATCTTTTACATCTTTTACATATTTAAGATTTGTCTCTAAAAGAGTCATACCACTTTCTGGTTTTTCAAAAATTCGCATCAAATTAATGCGAACATTGCGTTCTTCGTCAGTTAAAATCAAGCGTTCAACAGCTTGATTGACTTTCATTTTCACTTGTTCATCTTTTGGTATTGAATATACCCGCGCAGCTTTATAATGATTCTTTTTAACAAGCTCCATTAAACCTTCTTGTTTAAAGAACTGCAATTGCTGTGGATGCTCAATCAAACCTAAAGTAAGCTCATCTGCCTGAAAAGCATTTGCTGTATCTGTAATATAGTCTGGGTGTCCCAAAACTTCATCCCCAGAAAAAATAATATCAGAAACATTAAACCCTTTTAAGCGATCAAATACAGAGCCAATATCTGATTGAGTTACTGCCTGATAATTGCTTGGTCGAGCGACAATATAAAAACCAGCTTCATTCACAATTCGCATTTCTTCTGTGGATAAACCTAAATTCCACTTCAATACTTTTTCTGAATTTGCTTTTGCTGAAATTACTCTTACATTTCCAGCTTGAAGAATGCTTATTCTATCTTCACTGAGTCTTCTTTCTAAATCTTCCTTAACTTCTTTAAACGTAGTTTCATCATGACAAACAATATAGATGTTTTCTGGTACGATTAGACCCTTTTCAATAAGCTGGCACCAACTCGGCTCTGTAAGCAGGCCGCTGTAATAACTATTTAGCAGTGCACTGCCAGAAACAGTCGCTGCCTTTCCATTCTCACTTAATTTTTTTAATGTAGACTCATAAACAGCTAACGAAGATACCCCAGCATCTTTCATTTGTTCCATAACAGTTTGCATTGGAACGCCTTCAATACGAGCCAATTCAACGATATCATCGTAATCAAAAACCAGCTCTACTGTCATATTGTTTTCTTCCACAATATGACGATTCCAGCCTATATATAACGCCGCTATTAACCCTACAATAATACACCCAATCAGCCATCGATTGTATTTGAAATTCGTCACTACTTTCTCCACCTTATGACAAAAATTAAAATTCAGCTATTACTCCGTTTGATAGCTGCCAAAAACTCTTAAGGATGATTATCTGCTACAATTACAGCCCGACCTTGCTCTAATACCACAGATTTTACTTCCACATTAAACGGAAGTTGTTTCAAATCTAACAATACCAAATCAGTAAATAATTTTCCACTAAAATTTCCAATCATTCCATTATCAATATAAAATTTTTCCGTTTTAAAAACAATTTTGCCAGCTTCACTTGCAATTGTTCCTTCCAAACGAATTTCCGCATTAATTAATCCACCAATATTTAAAACGCTCGAGACTTTCACCTGTTCTGGCGTAATCTCTACTTTTGCATCTTTCGCACCTTTTACTGATTGATTAATTGCATGTGCCAATTCTGCCTGGGAAACATACGCACGAAGGACTACATCCTCGATTGAAGCATTCCCCAGTTGATATGTTTTCATTAACTCTCCCATATCAATGCGAACATTATGTAAATTTATATCAAATTGATCAAAAACAACTTTGTCCGTTTTTGCTCTTTCCGCTTTAATTACTATATCATCAAATTGACCCGTAAGCATCAATAGCGCTGGATCCTTTTTTACCTCTACATCCACTTTCTCCGCATTTGTCAAAGTCACAATTGATTTATTAATTACATTGGAAACTGTTTTAGGTATTAAGATTTGACCGAAAATGAGGAACAAAATGATTATACCACCGATTATCCCTAACCGTCTTGCCATTTTTCCTTCCTCCTATCAAAATATCTCCAGACCGCACAAAAGGAGACGGAATAAATCCGTACCCCTTTTATGTATGATTTTCATTTGCAGCAGCGTTTAGATAAGCTTCAATAAACATATCTAACTCGCCATCCATAACCGCTTGTGTATTTCCTGTTTCCGCATTCGTACGATGATCTTTTACCATATTATACGGATGGAATACATAAGAGCGAATTTGACTACCCCATTCTATTGCTTGATATTCACCAGCAATCTCTGCCTTTGCATCTGCCTGTCTCTTTTGCTCCAATTCAAACAATTTCGCTCTTAATAATTTCATACACTGTTCACGATTCTGAATTTGCGAACGTTGATTTTGACATTGTACAACAACACCCGTTGGAATATGCGTCATGCGAACGGCCGAGTCGGTTTTATTGATATGCTGTCCACCGGCACCGCTTGCACGATATGTATCTACTTTCAAATCCGCTGGATTAATTTCAACTTCAACATTGTCATCAATTTCCGGCATAACATCACAAGCCGCGAACGACGTATGCCGCCGTGCATTAGAGTCAAACGGTGAAATTCGCACTAGCCGATGTACACCTTTTTCCGCTTTTAAATAACCATAAGCATTGTGACCTGAAATCATTAAAGTAACGCTCTTAACACCGGCTTCATCACCTGGAAGCAAATCCATTGTTTCCACTTTAAAATTCTTTCGCTCTGCGTAGCGTCCATACATTCTAAGTAGCATTTGCGTCCAATCTTGCGCTTCAGTACCACCTGCACCGGCATGAAGTGTCAAAATTGCATTATTTGCATCATATTCACCTGACAGCATCAATTCTAATTCTAAAGATTCCATGGCTAGTTTGAGATTGTCTATCTCTTCAACTACTTCATCATAAACACTTTCATCACTGTCTTCCATACCCATTTGCCACAAAATATTCATATCCTCATATTTTGCTCGCATCCCTTGGTATTTAACAACACTTTCTTTCACTGCATTTAATTCTTGTGTAGTAATTTGCGCCTTTTCAGGATCGTCCCAAAAAGTAGGTTCACCCATTTTATATTCTAGCTCAGCAATCTGTTGCTCTTTGCCAGCAATGTCAAAGAGAAGTCCCCATTTCGTCAAGCTTTTTCTTTATCTCTACGATTGTTACTCGCAAGTCTTCTAAAAGCACGTTTTCATCTCCCTAAATGCATTGGCAAGAAACTTATTCCTTGCCGCAACATTTTTTGTATTTTTTCCCTGAACCGCATGGGCACAAATCATTTCTTCCTGTTGTGTCATGATTTACATACGGTTTCTTCGGATCTTCTTCCACTTCATCTCCATGAACTTCTTTTGCACCTTCTAAGTGACTCTGTGGTTTTGCTTCCGTCGCGATATTTACTCTAAACATTAATTTTGCGATATCTTCTTGAATGTTCGCAATCATCCCTTGGAACATATCAAAAGCTTCTACTTTATATTCAATCAATGGATTACGTTGACCATAAGCACGCAAATTGATTCCTTCACGTAACATATCCATCTGATCCAAATGCTCCATCCATTTGCTGTCAACCACTTTAAGCATAATTACTTTTTCAAGTTCACGCATGCTGTCTTCACCAAATAACAATTCGCGTTCTGCATAAGCATCTTGTGCTGCTTTTTGTAAAGTTTCTTTAAGTTCATCACGGCTCATTGCTTCAAGCTCAGACTGCACTAACTTGCCTTCTGGCACAAATAAAGCTTCACAAGCTTTGATTAACTTATCTACTTCCCACTCCTCTGGATAAAGCTTTTCATTTGCATAAACGTCCATTTCTTGGTCAATCAATTTATAGATCATATCCATGATATTTTGTTTTAAATTATCACCCATTAGTATTTGACGACGTTGTCCATAAATGACTTCACGTTGTTGATTCATAACATCATCATATTCTAACACGTGCTTACGAATATCAAAGTTACGCGCTTCGACTTTCTTTTGTGCTTGTTCAATTGAACGCGTAATTAATGCATGCTCGATTGGTTCATCCTCTTCCATACCAAGTTTATCCATAATGTTAGCAATATTATCAGAACCGAATAAACGCATTAATTCATCTTCTAATGATAAGTAGAACCGCGATGAGCCTGGATCACCTTGACGACCGGCACGTCCGCGAAGCTGATTGTCAATACGACGACTTTCATGGCGTTCTGTACCAATGATATGCAGTCCACCGAGTTCTTCTACACCTTCACCAAGCACAATATCCGTACCACGACCTGCCATATTTGTCGCAATCGTTACCGCACCCAATTGTCCTGCTCCGGCGATGATCTGCGCTTCCATTTCATGATATTTCGCATTCAATACATTATGTGCTACGCCGCTCTTTTTCAACACGCGGCTAAGTTCTTCTGATTGTTCAATCGACGTTGTACCAACCAACACCGGCTGCCCTTTGCGATGCGCTTCAATAATCGCATTCACAACCGCTTTGTATTTTGCCTGTTTTGTTTTATAGATAACATCTGGGAAATCAACACGCGCAACTGGCTTATTCGTTGGAATCACAATAACAGGAAGACCATAAATTTTAATAAATTCATCTTCCTCTGTTTTTGCCGTACCTGTCATCCCACTTAATTTATCATACATTCTAAAATAGTTTTGGAATGTAATCGCTGCTAGTGTTTGACTTTCACGCTCAATTTTTACGCCTTCTTTTGCTTCAATTGCTTGATGTAAACCATCTGAATAACGGCGTCCAAACATTAATCGTCCTGTAAATTCATCGACAATAACTACTTCTCCATCACGTACCACATAATCTCGGTCACGTTTCATTAACGCTTTGGCACGCAATGCTTGATTAAAGTGATGTGATAACGCAATATTTTCACTATCGTACATATTTTTTACTTGCAAACGTTTTTCAATTTTCGCTACACATTCCTCTGTAGGTAATACAGCTTTTGCTTTCTCATCAATTGTATAGTCCACGCCTTCTTCTAAATCATTTACCGTTTTTGCCATAACCGCATACATCTCGGTAGATTTATCCCCTGCGCCAGAAATGATAAGTGGTGTACGAGCTTCATCAACTAAAATACTATCTACTTCATCGACAATCGCATAGTTTAGTTCACGTTGTACCATTTGATCTTGATAAATCACCATATTATCACGTAAATAATCGAACCCAAACTCATTATTCGTACCATACGTAATATCCGCAGCATATGCATCCTTACGTTGATTAAACTCAAGTCCATGTGCAATTAAACCAACGCTTAATCCTAGGAAATTATATAATCTGCCCATCCATTCACTATCACGACGAGCTAAATAATCATTTACCGTAATAACATGAACACCTTTACCTGTTAATGCATTTAAATATGTAGGCAATGTACCAACTAAAGTTTTACCTTCACCAGTACGCATTTCTGCGATTTTACCTTCATGCAAACAAATCCCGCCTAATAATTGCACATCAAAATGACGCATTCCTAGTACGCGACGCGATGCTTCTCTTACAACAGCAAATGCCTCTGGAAGTAAATCATCTAGAGTTTCCCCTTTATCTAAACGAAGTTTAAAGTCTTTTGTCTTAGCCGCCAATGATGCATCGCTCAAATTTTGCAAATCTGCCTCTAAAGCATTGATTTGTTCCACTCGTTCCATCATCCGTTTTATTTCTTTTTCGTTGCCATCACCAAATATTTTTTTTATAAAACCGAACAAACTGTATCACTCCTTGAACTATGTACGCATATACTCATACACTATTAACCTATTTTAGAATTTTATCAAACTATGATCAATAAGTCAAAACTATATAGGTAAAAAATTCAATCATTTTCCCTTTCTTATTGTATACCAAAACACAAAATTATATTTTTATTTTTTTCACATAAAAAGACCTCGCATTTGCGAGGTCTTTTCGCTTTAATTTTACTCTGGTTCAATTAAGGCATATCTGCCATCTTTACGGCGATACACAACATTGACTTCTTCACTCTTCGCATTTCTAAATACAAAGAAATCGTGATTAATTAAGTTCATTTGCATAATCGCTTCTTGAACATCCATCGGTTTTACTGGGAATTTTTTCGTCTTTGCGACTGGATATTCTTCTGATTCATCATTTTTTTCTACAACAGGAGCTGTTGCGGTTTCAAATTTAAACCCGCCTGTACGAAAACGTTTCGTTAATTTTGTTTTATGTTTATGAATTTGACGTTCTAATTTTTCAATCACAAGATCAATGGAAGTATACATATCCATTGTGGATTCTTCTCCTCGAAGCAACATACCATCTACAGGTACAGTTACCTCAACAATATGCCGTCCTTTCGTCACAGTAAGTAATGCGGTAATTGCCCCAACATCATCAAAATATTTTGTTACTTTGCCAACTTTTTTTTCTACATAATCTTTTAATGCTGGAGTGATCTCAATGTTTTTTCCTCTAATAGTGAATGTTGCCATAGCACCCATCCCCTTTCCTGTGTCCTATGTATTATATATTCTGCATAAAGAAAAAAACCCCTTCTTTTCATAAACGAATATTCTGAAACTTTACACAAAATTTTATATTTTTCGCCAAAATAATCATTTCACTATCAAAAGTTTACATTTTTAGTGATTAAATTATGCAATTCTTTTGATTCTAGAGAAGAGTAAAATTCTATTTACTTTAAAAGAATTTAGGACAAGGAATAAATACAACATAAAGACTTCCGCATGATTAAACTACAAATTGTTTTCATAAAATATAAAACCCGGCCTACTTTCATAAGCCGGGAAAAATAATTCTATTTATTAAGCTGTTTTTGTAACGTTAGAAGCTTGTGGTCCACGTGCGCCATCAACGATTTCAAACTCAACGCCTTGACCTTCAGCTAGAGTTTTAAATCCTTCATCTTGAATAGCGGAAAAATGTACGAAAACATCGCCACCATCTTCTCTTTCAATAAATCCGTAACCTTTTTCTGCGCTAAACCATTTAACTTTACCAATCATTATGAAATTCCTCCTAGAAATAAACTGGCACATCGAACTCGATGACCACGTTATCCATTATATCCATGATGGAACTATTTGTCAACCTCAAAAACCTTGTGTTTAAAGGATTTTTGATAAAAATGTTTTTGTCCGTTCCTCTTGTGGCGATTCAAAAATCGCTTTCGGAGATCCTTCTTCAACAATTTTACCTTCATCGACAAAAAGCACCCTGTCACCAACCTCACGAGCAAATCCCATTTCGTGAGTAACTACGACCATTGTCATCCCCTCTTTTGCAAGGCTCTTCATAACATCAAGCACCTCGTTTACCATCTCTGGATCAAGCGCAGAAGTAGGTTCATCGAAAAGCATAATTTTAGGCTTCATCGCCAGTGCTCTAGCAATTGCTACACGTTGTTGCTGGCCTCCAGATAATTGAGATGGGTATGCATTCGCTTTATCTTCAAGCCCGACTTTTCTAAGCAGACTCAATGCAGTTTCTTTCGCTTCCTCTTTGGAAATCATTCTTACTTTCATCGGTGCTAATGTAATATTTTCCATCACCGTCATATGTCCAAATAAATTAAAGCGTTGAAAAACCATCCCTACTTCAGTACGAACTTTATTGATATTTGATTCATTGCTCAACGGAATTCCGTCCACAATAATTTCGCCATCTGTCGGCTGCTCCAAATAATTAATGCAACGCAATAACGTACTTTTCCCGGAGCCACTTGGTCCGATAATAACAACGACTTCTTTTTCTTCTATTTCTACATTAATACCTTTTAAAACTTCAATCTTACCAAAAGCTTTATGCAAATTTTTAATACTTATCATCTATTTTGTACCTCCGCTCCAAATACGCAACTAAGCGGGAAATAGTAAGTGTCATAATCAAATAAATAAAAGCTACACTAATCCAAATTTCCAACGAACCATATGTACGCGCAATAATTAGCTGCCCACGACGTGTAAGCTCTTCAAATCCGATAACTGAAACTAGTGAAGAATCTTTTAACATCGCAATAAACTCGTTGCCAAGTGGTGGAATAACACGTTTAAAGGCCTGCGGTACAATAATATAACGCATCGTCTGCCCCCAACTCATCCCAAGTGAACGTCCTGCCTCCATCTGACCTTTATCAATTGACTCAATCCCAGCCCGAAAAATTTCTGCAACATAAGCACCACTATTAATACTACAAGCAGTAATCGCAGCAATAAACGGATCAACCCTCATACCAGTAATTATCGGTAATGCAAAATACATAATAAAAATCTGCACTAAGAGTGGCGTTCCACGAATAAAGTCAACATAAACTGCCGCCAGCGTCCTTATCGGCCAAAACTGTGCTAATCGTGCAATTCCCGCAAATAAGCCGATAAACAAACCTAACCCAACACTAATTAGCGTGATTTTTATCGTTACTATTGCACCTTCTAATAATAATGGCATTGAATTTGCCACCAAGGAAAAATTAAAATCCATACATATCCATCCTAACAATTCATAATTACTAACCATTCTTGTATATTCATACTAATGATTATAGTAAAAAGGAGAAAACGTGTCAACGAAAAAAGTGGCTATAGATCTTTTATTCAAGGCTTAATAAAAGATTTTCTCTCTACTTTACCTTAAAATGCTCCAAAACTCTCTACTATTTACACATATGCATAAAAACTCTCTCAAGATATGCATGCGAAAGGGGTTGCAGTACTATGCAACCCCTTTTCATTTTATGTATTTTACTTTTGAGCAAACCATTTTTGATAGATTTTATCGTACTCACCATTTGCCTTTAATTCAGCTAATGCCTTGTTAACTTTTGCTACAAGCTCTGTATTGTTTTTATCAAAAGCAATTCCATAATCTTCCGAAGTCAAAGTTTCTGTCACTGCTTTCGCTTCTTTTGCTGCATCTTGCGCTAGATAATAATCATTTACAGGCTTATCATTAATTACAACATCAACACCACCAGCTTTTAATTCCATAAAAGCTTCTGGCGCATTGTTATATTCACGAACTGTCGCATTTGAAACTTTCTTAGCCGCTTCAGCTCCAGTTGTACCGATCTGAACTGCAATTCGTTTTCCTTCTAAGTCTTTAAAACTATGTATTGAGTCATTGTCCAATTTTACAACCATAGATAAACCAGATTGATAATAGGGATCAGAAAACGCTACTTTTTGCTTGCGTTCTTCTGTAATCGTCATACCAGAAATCGCAGCATCAATATTTCCGGCATTTAATGCCGGAATCAAGCCATCAAAGCCCATGCTGGCAATCTCTACTTTTACGCCCATTTTGGCACCGATCGCCTGCATCAAATCAATATCAAATCCGACATATTCTTTCGTTTGCTCATCTTGAAACTCAAATGGAGCAAACGTTGTTTCCGAACCAACCTTTATTACCGTCTCAGTGCTTGCTTTTGTAATTTGTTTACTCTGTCCACAACCAAAAAGCAAAACAGATAAAGAAAACATCGCTAAAGTAGTCAATGCAAGTAATCTTTTTGACATAAATACACCTCCAAAGACATAATCTATAAGCTTTTGAAAGTTCATTAACAATAAAATTTATTTAATATTTAGCAGTTATTTTACTTGCTTACCGAACCATTTTTCAAAAATTTTATCGTATTCACCATTTGCCTGTAATTTTTCTAATGCTTCATCAATTTGTTTTGCAAGTTCAGGATTTTTCTTAGAAATTGCGATTCCATAATCTTCAGCTGTTAGGATTTCAGGGAAAGTTTTTGCGTCTTTAGTTCCACCTTGTGCTAGGAAATAATCATTTACAGGTCTATCATTTACAACTGCATCTACACCACCAGCTTTTAATTCTAAGAAAGTATCTGCAGAGCTGTTAAATTCTTTTACCGTAGCATCTTTAATTTCTCTTGCTTTATTTGCACCAGTCGTTCCAATTTGAACTGCAATTGTTTTTCCTTCTAAATCTTTAAAACTTTTAATTGTATCGTTTTCATTTCTAACAACAAATGTTAAACCTGATTGGTAATAAGGTTTTGAAAACGCTACTTTTTGTTTACGTTCTTCTGTAACTGTCATTCCACTAATAATCATATCAATATTACCAGCTTCAAGCGCAGGAATTAAACCATCAAAATTTACATTTTGAATATCTGCTTGATAACCCATTTCTTTTGCAATTGCTCTGGCTAGATCCATATCAAAACCAACGTATTCTTTTCCATCAACATCTTGGAATTCAAACGGAGCAAAATCTGCATTTGTCCCAATTCTTAAAACTTTTGCATCACTCTTTTTCGTATCTGATCCACAACCTGTTACTAAAGCCATAACAACAAAAACACTAAGCATCAAAAGAGATATTAACTTTCTTGACATAAAAAAACCTCCTAATAATAATATATTTGATAATAATTTCTTAAAAAACATCCAACAAACACTCAAAGCCCGGATTTTACTCCGGGCCTAAGGGACACAACATCAATATATAATTATTTATTGGCGTTGAGCATTGAAGCAATCACGACAATAAACAGGACGATCATTGCGTGGTTGGAATGGTACTTGAGTAGTTACGCCACAGTTAGCGCAAACAACATCGTACATTTCACGTTGTGGTCTAGATTCGCCACCATCACGGTTACGTCTTCTAGAATCGCGGCAGTCGCGACAACGTACTGGTTCGTTTTCGAACCCTTTTTCTGCGTAGAATTCTTGTTCACCTGCGCTGAAAATAAAATCTTTTCCGCAGTCTTTACATTGAAGAGTTTTATCCTCGAAAGCCATTAAAAAAATCCCCTCACCTTTTGAGTTTTAAGAATATGCCTAGCCGACCTGGTTTTTGACCCCACACTCGCCTGCTGGAAAGTTCGCTACTAGAAAGTCCTTCCCTCACTACTAAATCTCTCGGGTATCACATCAATTATGTACAAATAAATCCCGGCAGGTCTTACCTCTAAGCTGCACCATGATCAGAGCCTCTTTGGACTCCTTACGTGGATCGTTTTGCCTGCAACTGGCATCGACTTCCAACCACGGACCTAAGCAAATTGTTCTTAATCATAAGTATAAATTTTTCCTACAAAAAAAGCAAGATTTTTTTCTGTATACAGCAATCTATTTGACAAAATTATCAATCACAAAGAATGTTCCTCGCGCTTTTGCACATAGGTCTCCTTTTTCACTTAGAATCTTTGCCTCAGAAACCATCGTCTTTCCTCCATTGTGTAAAACCTCAGCAACTGCAATCACATTTTCCCCAAGTTTAGCCGCCTTAATAAAGTTGATATTCAAATCCATTGTTACTACTTTTTTATTTACACTCATACACGATGCTCCCATCGCAGTATCCGCAAGTGACATTAATACCCCACCATGTGCAATTCCATGTGCATTCGTATGCTTCTCGGTAATCGGCATCCCTAGCGTCACTTGTCCATCTTCGATATTCACAAGTGACATATCAATTACATGAATAAATGGATCATTCTCATAAAACTGCTCCATTTTTTCCATAAATTCTTCCGTAAACTCCGCCAAAACAATTCCTCCAGCTATTTATAATACTTTTATTTTTTCTGTTAAAACAAATTTAATACAAAAATAATTTTTTACAATTACCTTTAATTATTTATTACTATACACAAAATAAGTTTTATTTGCAATTTATAGATTAAAGGCAAAAAAATACCGTCTGCCGATGCAAACGGTATTTTTATTACGCAATAATATCAAGATTAGAGCCAAGATACGGCTGCGCTGCATGTTGTTCAGCCATAACGCTATTCAACATATCCGCAGTGCTTTCCGCACTCCCCATTGCCATCTTTAGCACTGAAGTACCCATATCTTGCGCTACCTTTTGATTACTCATTCCAACCGACATCGTCGCAATCGACATTGTATCCATAAAAGCACCCCATTTATTGTAAACTCCTATTAATATTATAGCATCGCTATTCTATTTATACAAAAGTATTTTAAATTTTCCGCTAGATGATTTACATATATTATTTTAAAACTTATTGTCATGAAATTTTCTTTTTTATTTCTTATACAAATCCAGTTACTATAAAGACTTAAAATAGGTTAGCGGCTCAAATATTCTTTTTTTAACACTTCGGCATACATAGCATATGCTGCTGGAAGAGTATGCCCTGATGAAGCATGTGCGCACCAAGCCTCGCTTTGTTTTGGAACTACTACTTTATAACCAATTTTAGCAGCTTCAAAGCATTGTGAAATATCATAAAAATCCCAGCCGGTAAAAATATCTTCCCGCCACTTTATATCATATTGTGTTGCTAAAATACATCCATCAACAGCTATTACTTCCTCATAATCAGCATAGACCTCCTGCCATTGGCTTTCATAGATATCTCCCAAAGCATCAGTATCCATATGAATTATTTTACCAAAAACTTCTTTGCTATTCCACCATACCATATTCGGTGGTAATGATTTTGCACCTGCTACACCAATGATCCCAATATAATCATCCTTTTTGAACACTTCCAATATATCCTTCAAAAATCCCTTATTGAGAATAAATAAATCTTGGTGTAAATATATTTTATATTTTGCATCCGTACTAGACATCCCCCTATTATAGCCACCTGCCATGGATGTGGCTTCGTGTACAGCAATATATTCCACAGTATATCCTTCCGGAATTTCAAGCTCTTTTAACATAGTGAGTACCTCTTGATACATCGCATCATTATTCACACACGTAATAAAAGCAATTTTTTTTTCAGATTCTTGATCTTGCTGCCTGCATTGCATCAATTTTTTCAATAAATTGGTAACGTCTTCATTCACTCCATTAAACTGTTTTAAAACATTAATTGCTGCATGCCCCTCATTCACTTTATGTAATAGGGAGGCTAGCGTATAAACCACATTAGCTTTATTAGCATATGTAGCATACAAATTCAATACCTTTTCCAATGCAGCTTCTATATCTCCCATTTTCCATAAAATAAGTGCTTTGTCAATCACGTTCTGACAAAAATCATCAGTATATACTTCCCATATCTGGTAATATGCACTTTCAATATCAGAAATATATAAATCCCCATTCATTAAATTAGATTTTACCATGATATTGCGTAAATTCTCATGTAGCCCGACTACCAATTCAATATCATTTGCCAGCCCTACTGCTTTTTCTATATATTCCTCTTTCGTATACGCTACCAACTCTTCAAGTCCGATATTTTTTAACAAACTATAACCAAATCTCGCACCATGCCTGCTACCACATAAAGTTATAACCGGAACGCCCATATATAAAGCTTCACAAGTAGTTCCACCGCCAGGATATGGATAAGTATCAAGTGCAATATCAACATCATGATATTCATGTAAATACGTCCGTGTATTCGCACGCAAATCTAATTGATTTTCTGAAAATCCCGCATGTTTTAATCTTTGAATTGCTATTTTTTTACCATCTTCATTATCAAAAATACTATTTTTTAATATCAATTTCGAATTTGGCACTTGGCGCATAATAGTATACCAAATAGCCAGCATCTCATCTGTAACCTTTGTAAAGTTATTGAAACTTCCAAACGTAATATACCCATTTTTTAAAACTGGTGCCTCACCAAATTCCGGCATCGTTGATGGTGCTGTATAACAAAAATGTGTATGAGGTAATCGTAAAAGTTTTTCTGTAAACAATGCATCATTTTGACCTATCGGATCAACATTTACATCCGTTAAGAAATAGTCGATTGCTGTAAGTCCAGTTGTGTTAAAATAGCCAATCCCACTTATTTGTATCGGTGCCGGTTTATAAGCTAATATAGGCAAACAATTATTTTGCGTATGTCCAGAGAAATCAACTAATATATCAATTTCATCCTGATAGATAATTTTTGCTACTCCTTGATCCGTCATTCCTTGAACATTTCTCCATTGATCAACGAAAGATTTTAATTGTTGACTGGTATCATCTTCACTGCATTTTGCATAGCAATACACCTCAAATATATTCTTGTCATAGCGAGCTAACAATTGATAAATAAAGAAAACCACCACATGATATCTAAAATCCGGCGAAATATAGCCAATTCGTATTTTAGGATGATGATGAATCACCGAATGCTTATATGGCTCAATATGATGAAACCATTCGTTATACTTTTTATGGTTAGCAAAAATTTCTTCGTTATGTTTTTCCGGCAAATAGTTAAGCGTAAACAAATAATTACTATAATTCTCCAACTTTTGTGACTCATTTACACCACATCGACTAGCTATTAACCAATGATCAAGACTATTTATTATATTGCCGAAAATTTTCTCGATATGCGCTAATAAATTGTAAGAAATTGCTAATACTTCTTCCGATATCTGCCCATCATAGTTTTGCAAAAATCGTTTTATTTTGATTACTGCACAGTCTAAATTCCCCCGTAGATAGTCAGCCCTCGCAAGTAAGAAATAAGCAAATACATATAATGGATCTAACTTTATTGCTTGCTTTGCATATTGCTCAGCCAAATCCGCATTGCCAAGTTCGATATAAATCCCCGATAGTACGCCAAAAATTTCGCTATCATTTCCATACAGCTTTAACAATGTTTCAGCTTTTTGTATCCCTTGATCATAAATTCCGGCATAAACCAATTCCATTAGATTTTTTTTTTCTGTTTTAGGTATCGCCATAATTTATTACCGCTCTTTCACCTATTTATTGTTGCAAATCTCTCATTATTTTAGCGACCATAATATCCTTTTCTTTTACTTTCTTAAAACATGCCAAGGCTGAATCTGTATCACCCATTTCAATAAATACACTGCCAAGATTCTTTATTGTTAAGTCATTTTTATTATCAATTGCCATTGCCAAATTCAGCATTCCAAGTGACAATTTTAAATTTCCCTCCAAAAAATAATCCTGCGCTAAAGTATGACACAACGTTACCTTGTCCATCAAAGAAATATTTTTTTCCATAACAGATTTTTGTACAACTTCTATATCTAAAGTTTTCTGGTTTTTAGAAGAGCACATAGATTTTTTTATTTCGTCATTTTCTTCTTCAATAGTGTCTTTAAACACTTCAATATTATCTTCATTAGAAATCTGTCTATTTATGGTTTCTTTATTAATATATTCCCATATCACAGGATACTTTGCTTGTAAAACCCGCTCATCCAGTTCCAAGAATGAAAACTTAAATATATCTTGAATCTTTTCTTCATACTCATCTTCAAAATTTTCTTTTTGTAACAGAATCAATTTATTTAAGCTACCTAATGCATCTTCCATTTTATCTCGTAAGATTTCCACTTTAATCGACAATAACAAAGCCGCTTTATATGCAGCATTCTTATTCAATACATTTTGAATCCACATAATAGTTCGATTATAATCACCAGTTAAATAATAAATTTCTGCAATTTCATATAAAACCTCAATTGTCACATAATTTATTTGCAATAGCTCTACTAAAGCTTGTAATGCATCATTATATTTACCATTTTCTTTCGCATTTTTAGCTACCTTTTGCAACGTAATAACTTCATCAGTTAACATTATGCTATCCTGTTTAATTTCTTCATTTACCGCGACTTGTTTATTTATCTGTGACTTTCTTTTCATACTCTTACTTCTTTTTCCCATAATTTCTGCCTCATTCCTTCTCTTTTCCTAATAATCTCATCTCAATGATACGTTGATACAAATCCTCAATATCCTTCATATATAATGCTCTATCCATTAGCGGAGATTTTTCCATCATTACACGCAAATTTTTATGAAGTAAATCAATTAATTCCGTATCTCTAGACAAGATGACTGCTTTTTCTATATATTCACTTGCATCTTTTGCTACCAATTCTGGCACCCCAACATTATGAAGGATGCCCTTGCCAAATCGTGCGCCATGCCTCTTCCCTTCCATAACAATAGTCGGGACTCCCATATACAAAGCATCACAAGTAGTTCCTCCCCCAGGATACGGAAAAGTATCTAAAGCAATATCTATATCCAGATATTCCTTCATATAGCTTTCATTCGCTGGACGAAACTCTACCCGTTTTATATCAATACCTGCTTGTATCATTCGTGTCTGCGCTTCCGCGACAATAGAAGGATCAAGATAAATCATGCTTTTTAATATAAGGCGGGATTCAGGAACTTGTGACAAAATTTTACTCCATACAGTTATGCAAACGTCGGTAATCTTCGCGTACTTATTGAAACAGCCAAACGTAATAAAGTTATTTTTCTTATATGGCGCTTCTGTAACATTTGGCGCATCTTCACGCTTACAATAACAAAAATGACTTTGTGGCATCCATAACAATTTTTCTACGAAATACCGTTTATCCACATTCGTATCTACATAATGATCCGTTAAGAAATAGTCCACTGAACCCAATCCCGTTGTATCAAAATACCCTAGACCTGAAATCTGTATCGGAGCCGGTTTATACGCCAAAACAGCAAGTCCAGTATCTGCCGAATGCCCTGCCAAATCAAATAATATATCAACTTCATCCTTATAGATAATTGCGGCACATTTATCGGCGCACATTCCATTTACATTACGCCATAAATCAACCTTTTCTTTCAGAGTTTCCGTAAATGAGTCCTCATTTCCTAATGAATAACAAATAACTTCAAATAAATTACGATTGTAATCAACCAATAAAGGAAAGTAAAATTGAAACATTACATGACGACGAAAATCCGGGGAAATATAGCCAATCCGGATTTTCCTTCGCTGTGATTTACAATGGTGCGCATACTGTTGCACATTTGAAAAATAAGCAGCATAACGTTTATGCTCTCTTAGCAATTCTTCCCTTGATAAATTCTCCCGATAATGCAAGCACACAAGATAAGAACTAAATGCATCACGCCGTGCCTTTTCTTCAGAAAAAATTTGACTAGCCAAATGATAGGCAGTCATCGCTTGTGCAATCTCACCCACGGTCAGATACATTTGCCCCAAAATCAATGCATTCTGCCCAATAAAGTCACTTTTTCCCCCAAGTTTCAGCTCACCACAAACGATAGCATTTGATTTTTCTAGCGCACGAATCGCCAAGCGATAGTGAAATCTAGCGCGTTGCCCCAATCCCAATAACCTATAAGCTTCTGCATCATATTGGGATTGCCCTTCTATCGCTTTCTCAGCATAATGAACTGTTTCCTCATATTCTTCTAACTGCCAATATACATAAGCCAATAGATAAAAAACATCTGCCTCACCATCACCGACAATCAAGAGGCAATAAAGTGCACCTAATGCAACATTAAACTCTCGTTTAGTAAGTGCAGCATTCGCTTCTTCCCATAAAACATTGCTATCCGTTTTTGCCGAATGTAACATTCTTTTTAATAAATTTAATACCGGGACAAGTTTATCTTCCGCAACCTCACATGCTTTTTGAGCATTCTCTTGCTCGCTTAAAAATAACAACTCATTATATGTATCGTATAAAAACGCATATATCTTTACAATTTTTTTATCGAAGTTACTACGATTATGTTGTTCAATGACACGCAGAGCTTCCTTGCTATCCCTCAAGATTCCCTGCCAAATCAACATCTTCGTCTGATGAGTAAGAACCTCGCGCCCATATACAGCTCCAGCTTGCATCAATGCTAACAATTCATCTATTTCCTGCATAGCCTTCTCCCATCACTTTTTCATAAAGCACCGAATCTGTTCATATGCAAATTCTTGCATATTTTGCTTGTCTTGATACGCATTGTACCAATCAACAATCCAATCCAACGCCTCAACAAAATTCATTTTCGGTTCCCACTTTAAACGCGACTTTGCCTTACTTGAGTCTAGGCGTAAACATTGTGCCTCATGCAATTCATCTACCGGATTAAACGCATACGAGAAATTTAACTTTTCTCCCAATCTCCTGACTAGCTCGCCAACCGTCCGAACATCACAATCATTCGGGCCAAAATTCCAACCTTCCGCCCACTCGTTTCCAATTTTATATAATCTTTCTGCTAACATCAAATAGCCATTCAACGGTTCTAACACGTGCTGCCATGGACGGATTGCCTGCGGACTGCGAATCGAAATTACTTGTTCAGCTTCTATTGCACGTAAACAATCCGGTACAATCCTATCCCTTGCCCAATCACCGCCACCAATTACATTTCCTGCCCTAACAGTCGCTACAGCAATCCCTTCATTTTGCAAAAAAGACTGACGATAGGAGGAGACTACCAATTCCGCACACGCTTTACTATTTGAATACGGGTCATATCCCCCCAACGTATCATTTTCACGATACCCCCAACACCATTCTTTATTTTCATAACATTTATCCGTTGTAACTACAACTACAGCCTTTGCTGATGGAGTGCGTCTTACGCACTCCAAAACATTTGCCGTTCCCATCACATTCGTTTGGTAGGTTTCAAGTGGATTTACATAAGAATCCCGAACCAATGCTTGTGCAGCCATATGTATCACGATATCCGGTCTCGCTTGCTGCATCGCTAATTCCAAATTTGCTAAATCATTAATATCGCCAAGCACCGACTGATGGATGACATGTTCCACCCGCGCTAACTCAAATAAACTAGGTGTAGTATTTGCCGCTAATGCATACCCTGTAACTCTTGCCCCGAGCATACTCAGCCATAAACTAAGCCAACTTCCTTTAAATCCTGTATGACCTGTTAAAAAAACTCGTTTATCATGCCAAAAACTTTTATTTATCATTTTGCGACCTCATTTTCTATTTTCTTTATTTTATCACATTTAACCGTAAGAAAAAATGAACCTTTTGTACAACAGGATATCTATACACTTTTGTCGAAAATACACTCTAACATAATCCGATATAATATTTTAAATATGAAAGGCGCGATTTGGATATGAAAGTAGTTATTTTAGCCGGTGGACTTGGCACCCGAATTAGTGAAGAATCTCACCTGCGACCAAAACCGATGATTGAAATCGGCGGCAATCCTATTCTTTGGCATATCATGAAGTTATATAGTCATTATGGCTTCAATGAGTTTATTATTTGTTTGGGTTATAAAGGCTATATGATCAAAGAATATTTCGCCGACTATTATCTGCACACTTCCGATATTACCTTTGATTTTACAGCTGAAAACAAAATGATCATTCATAATAACATCGCTGAACCATGGAAAGTAACACTTGTCGATACAGGGTACCATACACAAACCGGCGGCCGTATCAAAAAGGTGCAAAAGTATGTTGGCAATGAACCATTCCTGCTTACTTATGGCGATGGCGTCAGTGATGTAGATATGACTGCGTTATTAGCCCATCATCAACAGCATCGACCAATCGTTACCATGACAGCGATTCAGCCCGGTGGCAGATTTGGCGTATTAGATATAAATAATGAAACTACAACCATCAAAAAATTCGTTGAAAAAGCCAAAGAAGATGGGGGCTGGATCAACGGTGGCTTCATGGTCGTCGAACCGAAAATTTTCAACTACTTATCCGAAGATGAATCACTCATCTTCGAACGCCAGCCTCTGGAAACAATCGCCCAAGAAGGAAAATTGCAAGCCTTTAAACATCATGGATTCTGGCAATGTATGGACACCCAACGCGATAAAGCAATCTTAGAAAAGCTGTGGGAATCGAATAAAGCCCCTTGGAAAATATGGTAAACAAAACGAGCTTAAGTGAATGCTTCTTTCACTCAAGCTCGTTTTTTAGCTTCTTCCTCTATTTTTAGTAAATTCCCGAATTTTTGTAACCATAAAGTCAATCATCGCATCCGTCATTCCCGGATATACGCCAATCCAAAACGTCTGATGCATCACTTTATCCGTATTCTCCAATCCGCCAACAACCCGATAATCACGCTGCTGCTGACGCATTTCATCAAAGCATGGATGCTTTAACAAATTTCCTGCAAACAACATTCTCGTCTGAATTCCTTGTTTTTCTAAATAAGTAACAATCGCTTCGCGCGAAAAGCCAGCACCTTCTTGTACAGTTAACAAAAAGCCAAACCAACTTGGCTTCGCATTCTTTATTGGTTGCGGCAAGATAAAATACTTATCCAAATCACACAATCCATCATATAATCTTTGCCAATTCTCGCGTCTTTTCTTGATAAATTCAGGCAATTTACGCAATTGCGCACAACCGATTGCCGCTTGCATTTCCGTAACTTTTAAATTGTAGCCAAAATGTGAGTATACATATTTATGGTCGTATCCCCTAGGCAACTCACCAAATTGCTGTGAAAAACGATGCTTACAAGTATCATCATTGCCCGATGGACACCAGCAGTCACGCCCCCAATCGCGAAATGATTCGACAATTCGCTTTAATTGAAGATTGTTCGTATATACAGCTCCCCCTTCGCCCATCGTCATATGATGCGGTGGATAAAAACTAGACGTACCAATATCACCGATTGTCCCCGTATATTTCCATGTCCCATTATATTGGTAGCGACTTCCTAAAGCATCACAATTATCCTCAATCAACCACAATTGATGCATATCGCAAAAATCCTTTACCGCCTGCAAATCAAACGGATTTCCTAATGTATGTGCAATCATCACAGCTTTTGTCTTATCAGACAATGCTTTTTCTAACATACGTACATCAATATTATAAGATGGCAGCTCTATATCCACAAACACCGGAATTGCACCATATTGAATAATCGGTGCTACTGTTGTTGGGAATCCCGCCGCAACGGTAATCACTTCATCCCCTTTTTTGATGCTACGGTCTCCTAACTTTGGAGAAGTTAATGCCATGAAAGCTAATAAATTAGCGGATGACCCTGAATTAGTCAATGAACAGTATTTTACATCAAGAAATTTTGCAAATTCCGTTTCAAACTCCTTACAATATCGTCCTGTCGTTAACCAAAAATCTAAGGAAGCATCCACTAAATTCACAAGTTCCTGCTCATCAAAAACTCGTCCACCATAAGAAATTCGATCACCATCAGAAAAAGATTTATTTTTATCATATTGATATGTATAATATTCCTTCGTTGCAGCCAAAACTTTTTGGCGCAATTCTTCTTCTTTCGTCATTTCAGCCTCAATTCCTAAAATTATTTCTATATCTCCATTCAAGAAAGTACTTTTTCTATCATAATCATATACATTTCCGTCCCGAATTCATCGCTAATCACTTTTTTTTGTGAATCTGGCAAAGTATGAAACGCACTATCCATGTTTAATATAGCATCCACTTCCGGAGTATGTTTGCCTATGCGTTCCACGGTACACTGATTCAAAAACTTATGCTTTTCAAGCATTTCAATTAATCTACCACTATGAATTCCTGTAAATCCAATATTTTTATAGCCACAATCACCAGGCATATTATTTTGTAACAAATCAACAATAACTTTTGCACTGCGATAGTTCTTTATTAAAAATATAATTTTTCCATGCATCGTTAATCTTTTGTATAAATTTTCTAAAAATTCTATGACATCCTTTGTAATTAAATCATGTAATAAACACCCAATGGAAATAATATCGAAGAGCCTCTCTTCTTTATCTAGCATCTGATAAATGTCATTTCCACGAATCGTTTCATCATACATATGAACAGCATCTTCAATATAACGTTGATCTACCACCATACTTACCGTCTGCTCCGGTAAAATCCCATGTTTTTTTAAGCAGTTTTTGATTTGCAAACTACCCCCGCCAAATCTTGGTTCAATGAATAGCAACTTAGGATTTTGCTTTGGCAAACTAGACTCTAATAATCGTTCAACCCCAGGTAAATAGCATCTCGAATCCCAAGCATCCACACCCCATTTTTTATAATAAACTTCACGCATATTATTAAAAGAATTATGCTTTCGCTGTCCATCCCCTAAAGTTACCGAACCAAAATGATGCATAAACGTATCTTTTGCCAAAATTTGTTTTAATCCCGCACGACGTAACGAAGTAGATAAATCATCATCAACAAATTCATGCTGTAAATATAAAGCATCAATACCATCTGTCGCATGAAAAAATTTAACCCTACTCATTAAAATAAACGGCATTAATAACGACCGCTCTTCCCATAATTCTGGGCGAGATTGCTTATTGTATTCTTTTGCAAATTCATCTATTTTATTAATATCTTCAAAAGAGTTTTTATAAGGAACTATTATACCCTGTCCATTGCTAATTCCATCATGATTACAAGTTGGAACAACTGCTATAATTTTAGAATCTGATTTAATACAAGTCAATAAATTTTCCAACCAATTTGAAGTAGCAATAACATCATTTGAAAATGAAACAGCATACTTTCCTTGAACATTATATCTTTGAATATTATTTCCTAAAATATTATATTTCAAATTAATTTTTTTAGTATGTGGCAAACTATTAAAATATTCTTCAGTTCCATCATTAGATCCATTATTTATGGTAATTAATTCCGCATTTAGTTTTTTAAAATTTGTATACTTAAAAATACTTTCAATCGCCTTTTTAGTATACGCCAAATTATTATAGGCTCTAACAACGATAGAAACTTCATATTCATATTCAGTTTCGTCAATATCTAGACATGGAATTGCAGCTCTAAATTTATTTTCACGCTTAATACGATACTTCTCCCAATTTTCTGAATGGCGAATTACGTTATAATATAAGTCTAATATTTCTTTTAGCTCGTAAAATAATGGTAAAATTTCTAATTGTAAGATAGCCGCTCTATTATCCCCCTCTTTTTGAATCTTTCTTATTGAATATTCGATATTATCACAATATAAAAATATATTTTCCATTTTTGGGGAATCAATTTCTTTCATGTCGTGTAAAAATTCTTTTGTTTTACTAATAGCACTAATCATGCTGTTGCCAAGAAATATAAGTTCATCACTGCTGCATTTTAAGCAATTTGAATATAAATATTCTCCTGCTTCTATACAAGTATCTAACAAATTTAAAATTAAGTTTTCTATATTTTTATTCATATCATATCACCTCTCATGATATTATTTTTAAAATTAAAATAAAAGGATGTGAAATATATAATGTAGAAATATTCATACATAAATAATAATTTAGGAGATTTTATATGGAATATAATAATGAAAATGCTCGTATACTAACTATATCATCCTATTTTAAAAATAAAAAAATTCTCATTTGGGGAACAGGAGATGTTGGTCAAAGAATTTTCATACTTTTTAAAAAGTATAAAATAGACATATATGGATTTTTAGATTCAGCAAATGAAAAACAAACACTTTTTTCTAAATCTATTTTTTCACCAGATATCTTAAAACATAATAAAAATATTTATTATGTTTTAATTGGGGTTAACAATCATTTTTATGAATTAGTTAACATATTGCACTCCTATCAATATAATCATCTCTTAAACTATCAATATTTTTACAAACCAATTTCTGTGCAAAAGTCTTATGATTATATTGATTCCATGGGAAATAAAATATATGGATCGGTAGAAAACAATCAAGTAAAATTTTTTGGTTATAATAATACATTAATTATAAGAGATGACGCAAAAATAAATAATGCCGAATTTATTTTTCTCTATAATAATAGCACTATAGAAATTCAAGAAAAAAGTAACATAGCTGGCGTAATAAAAATAACTGACAATAGTCATATTATTATCGGACAAAAAAGTTATTTACATTCTACATCTACTATAACAGCTGAAAATAATAGTAAAATAATACTAGGAAATTCATTTATATCTGATCGAAATTGTGAGTTAAAAGCAAGTGATCATTCAATATTAGAAATAGGAAATAACGCTTCGATTCAAAAGGACTTTTTTGCATTAGTTAAATATAATTCATTAATATCCATCGGAAATTCTATAAAAACCTCATTATACGTATCAATTATTTGTAACGATGGTCATCCTATTTTCGATATAACTACCCAAAAAAGGTTAAATAATAAACCAAAAAAAATTTATATTGGTCATCATGTATGGATTGGTATTAAATCTGCAATTTTAAGTGGTGCATTAATTGCAAATGGGTGTATTATTGGAGCTAATACTGTTATTACCAAAAAAACTTTTCCAAATAATTGCATAATAGCTGGAAATCCAGCTATTATTCTTAAAAAAAATACGATTTGGGAACATTCTCAAACAAATCCAGATCTTATTGACGATAAGTCTCATTGGCAAGAAACAAATTCAAATTCTTAAAATAAGCTATCCCAAATATATTGCTCCTTTACTTTATCATATTCATTTTCAAATATAAAAATATATTTTAATTGATTTGAAATTTTAGAGTATTGGGGCGTTATCCCTCCCCAAATTAAATCAGCTAGTTTATAACTCCAGTAACTTTGTTTCAAATTCAAATTCAATTCTAAAATATCCTTAACATAAGCAATAATCCCACTATGCACCTTTTTAATCTCTTTGAAATTTTTTCTTGCTAAGTTTGATAATACATATACCGGCATACCATTATTGTCAAAATGCAACAGTTGTCCTGTATCTGCAGTAAAAATACTTTCCCATAGTAAATAATACTTAAGAAAATTCCATTGTTTATCTGATGAAAAATAATTTCCTAACATACTTTTTATATATTTATTATCCTTAAAATATCTATTAGGTAAGTTCGTTGTTGCAAAACATACTCCTGATACTTTTTTATTTAATAATCTCTCTACATAAAAAGGTATTGTTCCTGAGCTAACCAAATCAAATAGAAATATCTTATTATTTACATTAATATTTTCCCTATTAAGATATTTTTGATAATTTACTCGTTCCCACTCTGAATTATCCAAAATTTCGGTTTCATACTTCAAAACATATTGATGCAAATAATCTTTTTCTACAGTAGTTGATATTACTTGATTCTTATGTGAATCTTCTGGTATTGCATCAATTCCAAATTTAGTTTTTAATACATCACCCAATGTGCAATTTAATGCTGTCTCTACAATGATTCTTTCAATATCATGACGATTATGTATTGTCGCCACACTCACCGCGCGCCTTGAAGTTAGAAAATACTTTTCTTTAGGAAGCCTTTTTATATGTAATTTTTTTCTTAGTAAATTGTATAATTGATAAACTAGATATCCATCCCGAGCTGCAAATAATATAGTTCCATCTTCATCATTGATTTGATTAATCAACCAATGCATAAATACAAACGTAAAAGCTCCATAAAAACAATATCCTAGATCTATAGCTGAATCTATACTTATAAATCCTCTTGTTTTATTTAGCGCAAAAGGATTATTTAAGCTTTTTGCTACAAATAGCCCTACCATAATATTATCATAAATAGAATTAATATTTGATAAAAGATGACTCATAGAGGAATTCATTAATAACTCATAGGCACTCATTATATAATATGCATTAATTTGATATCGTTTTGCTTGTAAAAAATCAATGTGAAAATTATCGCCAATATGAATAATTTTCCCTTTATTTCTTCTTAGAACATTATATAAACTACCTTCTTCTTTTGTCATTTTATATTCTGATGATACTATTATATCAGTATACGAATGTATTCCACATGAATTTAATAGTATCTTTATTTGACTTCGGTTAAAATACATGTCTGAAGTTAAATATACTTTTTTATTATTATTTATCGCATATTCCAACATTTCTACCATTTTAGTTCGTGCAATAGCATAAGTAATTTCAACTTCAAATTCCTTATCCATAATTACACCTTTAGTTTTTTTATCAATATTTAACATGTTAGTGAATTTATTATAAATATCTCCATATGAAGGTGTTGCACACTTTTTTTTTAATAGCTCTTCAGCTTGAATCCGATATTCTCGAAATGGTATATTTATATGTAATTTATCTTTAAGTTCTTTTTCTACAATATCAAAAATATTATATGGTCGAAGTACCTTTCTCATTATTAGTGTATCAAAAATATCAAAAGAAATTATATCATGGTCCAAAATTAATTGTTTTAATTCATCTTCGCTCTTTTTCCAATACAAGTTATGCTGAAATTCTTTTTGGTTATTATCTATTTCGAAGTCCATTTCTATTAAATTACAAATTTCTATTCCATCACTTTGCAAATTATTTATTCTTTTATAAATAATTTTTTGAAACATTCTTCTTGCTACAATAATAATAACCTTTGCTTTTTCTCTAGCCTCTTCTATACTTAATACAGGATATCCCCAGAATTTCTTTCCACTATTTTCCGCATCCATTAGACCAATAATATTATATTGTTTTAAATGTTTTAAAAGGTATTGTGTATTAATACCAAGCCCATATAATATTATCGGTATATCATAATTATTGGAAAATTTCTTTTTAAAATTAGACAAAATATATTCTTGTTCTTCTGTCGCCTTGTCAATCATAATTTAACACCTTTAAATCTATTTGTTTAGCCGCTTTTATAAAATTCTTATTCACTCTTTCATATCCATTACAATAATTACAAAAATCCAAATATCCTTTTTGGTTGTAACCTAAATCAAACTGCATTAGAGTTCTTTTATTTACATTATGCTCCATATTGAAAAAAGCCTCTTCATCATCATTTGTTAAATTACTCCAGATAGCTGCTACTTGTCTATGACAATAATATAATTTATTCTTATACATAACTCTGTTTCTAAAAAAACATGTAGTAAACTTCTCACGTAATATATTTTCATTCAAATGTAAGCACCTTTTAGGATTCCCAAAATCAAGCCATATACTTTTGTCCGATAGCCTATAAAAAACATAATTATTATTTAATAATTTACATATTTGATTTACTTTATTTCTTTTATAAAAAACACTCGACTGAGAATAATCACTAATTGTAAAAAATACGTTATATTTTCTACAAACTTTTATTAACTCTTGTGATGGTAAAATCGTTCCATTTGTAGCTATAGCAAATTCACAAATATTATTTCTATACCTTGATCCTATATATTCTACAATCTCTATTAAATCATGGTTCATTAATGGCTCACCACCAATAAGATGAAGCTCTTGAACAAAATCAACCCATCGAAAATATAAATCTATATTTAATTTTATTTCATTTAAACCTATGTCCTGCGGATTATTTCGACATCCCATAAACACGGAACAATCCTGACATTTTAACGTGCATCTATCAGTTATATGCACATTTAGATGATGCATATATAACTTTTCTTCGGAATACATTTTGTAAATGCTTAAAAATACATTACTATAAAAAAAACTTTTATTCTCCTCTTTTCCCAATTTAATTAGCGATTTTTCAATTTCTTCAACAAAATCCAATGTTGCAACAATAATTATAGCTTTAATGTCTTCTTTTAATACATCTTCTGAGTAAATATATAAATTTTCTATTCTCGTTCCAATTTTTTCTTTATCGGAATCAATAAAGCCTTTTATATGTATTTTTAATAAATTAAAATGCTGTAAAAAATTCTTACCAGCAATCCCTGCACCCCAAATATAAAAATTTTGTTGAGGATTTAATAGAATTTCAGCTAGATTATCCAATTCTTTATTTATATTATTATATTTCATAAAATTATCACACTCTATCGTAATTGTTTTGCCGCTGGAACTATGCGCTTATAGATATGTTTTACATCATAACAAGTTTTACAATATTCTAAGAATCCATTTAATGTACAGCATAAACTAAATTCTAACAATAATTTTTTCATATCATCATAAGAATTATTAATATCCAAATAATCATATGATGCATCCGAAAACAATCCACCATTTATTGCTGCAGCCTGTCGACAGCAAAGATATATTTTTTCATTCTGTATCGTAATTGTTTTTCCAACACAAGGACATAAGTCAAATAAACTTTTTAGTTTCCCTTTGGTTGCAAGTTTTCCCTGTACATAATTCCCCTGAAAATCAAACCATTCTTTTTGTTCTCTAATTTTTAAATTAATACTATTTTCAGATAAGAGTTTTTTAATTGTTATAATTTCTTGTCTTTCATTAAACGCTTCAGATAAAGAATAATTACTGATAATAAAAGTTATATTATACTTTTTCAAAATTTTTAATAATTCCTGAGAAGGTACAATTGTTGCATTACTGACTATATCCATTTCATGAAATCTATCTGAATAATTATCATTTATATACATAATAAAATCAATTATTTTATTATGTATTAGTGGCTCTCCTCCAACAATATGAAGTTCATCAACATAGTCAACATATTTAAAAAATTTATCTATATTAATCTTTAACTCTTCCAAATTATACATTTTTTTCTTTTTTATTAAAGGCATCTGTAATAAACATTTCTCACATGATAAAGTACATATATTAGTTATCATGATATCTGTTTGCGCTAACTTTAATTTATTTTCTGTATAAAAATTATAAACACGTTCAAATAAACTAAAATAAAAATAATCTACATTTAATCGCTTATCGTATATTTCCAACCTTTCCGTTATTTCTTCAATACACGCTGGTGAAAAGACTGTAATTATTATTTTTATATTTTTTTCTTTATCTAATATATCTGGAGAAACAATTTCAAAATCTTCTATTCTTTCTCCAATTAAGTCTTTATTGCTATCAATAATTCCTTTTATTTTAAATAGATTTTTATTTTTTTCTAAAAATCTATTTCCCGTTTCTCCCGCTCCCCATATGTAATATTCTGTATTTTTATTGCATATTATTTCTGCGGCTTCATCAAACTGATGTCCTTTTCTAGTCCATTTCATGGTTTCTTCCCCCTGATATTTCATAATCGTATATCCAGTAAATATTCTTTACTAATGGATATTTTTTTGCAAAGTCTATTTTAACTTTATCGTAATTAACATTACCAAGACAAAATATAACTATTTCTACATTTAAAAATTTTATATCATTCGGACTATATACATGCTTACCATAAAATCCATGTTTTTGTTTATATGGATTAACATCAATTAAGGGAATATCATTATTTTTAATATATTGATTACATACATATAAATTATGTAAAGTTTCTCCACATCCCCAAATTGCAACATTATTTTTTCTAAAAAAATCTGTTATACTTTTCTCATAAGTTTTAAAATATAAATAATTTGGGAAAAAATCATACTTCTCATTACAATAGGGGCATACAAAATGACTTTGAAACATCATTGTAGAATATAAAATACGCGAATTTTCTTTTTCACATTTTTCACAGGTAAATACATGTCTATATTGTCCTGTACTAAAATCAGCAAAAATTTTTTCGTTCAATTTTTTTTGATATAATTCTGCAATTTTATTACGTAACTCTGCAGTAAATTCTGGTAATTTATAATGAACAATAAAATCATATTCTTCATTACTTAAATACTGTGATGAGTTAATTAAAGGACAACCATTCCTTATAAACTCTTCTGAATTTGAAATGCGCTGTGTCTTAACAGCTCTATTATACAATTCTGATCCAGGGAACAAAACAATTGGAGATAATGTTACATTCTCTAATAAATCAAAATGTTGCTTAATCCAACTTAATGTGTTTTCCACTGATGTCATTGTTTCTTTTGTATCCCCAAAGATAAAGCCCCCACGCATTTTTAATCCAGCCTCTTTAGTAATAATTAAAACTCGCGACATTTCTTCTACAGTTATTTTTTTTCTCATACTCTCTAAAATTTGATTATCCGCACTTTCAAGTCCATAAAACACGCCTATACAACCACATTCATTCATTTTTTTCAACAAATCTATTTGAATGTGTTTACTTATTCTAAGCATAACATACCATTTTATATGGTATGTTTTTATCATTTCACAAAACTCAACCACCCGTCTAGCATCGACTGCAAACAATTCATCATTCAGAAAAACTTCATTTACACCATATTTATTAGTCAAAAGATCCAATTCATTAAAAATATTTTTCAGGGAACGTTGACGATATGTTTTTCCTCCTGAGGAAGAACAAAAGGTACAAGAAAATGGGCAAGAACGACTCGTTGTCAAAGCAGCTGTAATATCTTGATTACTTGAAAATCTTTTTGCTATTTGAAAATAATTAAATCCATCATAATCAGGAAAAGGTAATTTATCTAAATCTTTAATTGGCTCACTTTCCCGAGTTTGATATAAATATCCATTATCATTATAAATAACACCTTTAACATTTTTTATATCTAAATTATTTTCTAATGCTCCAATCAATTCGCAAATAGAATCTTCACCTTCACCTATAATTCCATAATCCGCATTATCAATAATTTTCATTGCTTCCAATGGAGAATGTGTTACCAACCCCCCACCTATTATAGTAATAATTTCAGGATAAATTTTTTTAGCAATATCAATAATATCTTTCACCGCCCTATAATTAACAACTAAATCACCAGTCGCTATTATATCAATATTATTCGATAAAATATATTTTTTCAGGACATCTTCCATCACTAAATCTTCTAACATAAGATTTAGTGTATAAACGTTAAAACCTCTATTTTTTAAACTAGCTGATATATACAATAAACCTACTGGTGGAATATTCCAATCATTTAAAGCATATGGCACTTTTGGCATAACCAATAAAATATTTTTTCTCATCCTGTATTCTCCTTAAGGTATTACAGCATAACAAACCGTTTCATTCTGCATTAATGAATGATGTCGAATATATATTTTATACTCTGAGCAAAATTCATGAAGCAAGAATGGAACATTCCATAAATCGGTAATTCGATGGTATAGACAAATTGCTAATTGTGGTTTATTTCTCTCTATTAATCTTTTTGCCCCTTTTAGCGCGAGTAATTCACTTCCTTCAATATCCATTTTTATGTAATCAATTTTTCTTGCTTCCAAAAATGCATCTAATGTACACAAAAGCCCTTCTATAGTTCCCGCATAAGTTTTTTTACTAGCATTACTATCATTGTTATATAAAATTTTTTCTTTTTTATCCGAAACTCCAAAATTATAAAGTTCGACTTTATCTGCAATAGCATTCAAATGATTATTTACACGCTCTCTTAACTTTTGATAGTTATCTTTATTTAATTCAAAACAAAGATAATTCTTAAATCCATCTATACCTAAATTAGAAGAAATATATTCTAACGTATCACCATCAAATGCTCCACAATCAACTATAACTGCGTTATTATCTATCTCAATTATATCCCCTGGAATATAAATTTGCTCACTAAATATTTCACTATAGCTTATATCTTTGAGCTCCTCTTTAGTACTTAACAAAGCTTTCATTTTCCAATAAATAATTTTTTTTGATTGATCATCAGCTAAAATATCAAATAATACATAAAGATTATTAATGATCTTTTGTTTATTAAAGGAAAATATTTCATTTTGGTTCAATGAAAAATATTCACATAAATGTTTACATGTATCTTTTATTCCCATTTTAACTAATTGATTATATACTTTATCAACATCACCTAACGATATAACTACAAATGTATTTCCTAACTCAGACAGCCTTTCAGGGGAAATACATAGAATATCATCAATAATAATTTGATCCCACTTCATAGAGTTATTATCACAGAAGTATTCCACCTTATATCCAAGAGTCTTTAACAATAAATACGCTCTATGTCCAAGATGTCCAGTTCCAAATAAACACAGTTTTTTTCCCTCTAAAGATTCTTTTAACAACAATCTTTTTTCATTAGCTTTTTCTTCTTTTATTAAATCAAATTTTTCTAAAATTAAGCTAATAGTTAAGCTTTTATAATCGTTCATTTTTCTCTCCTAAATATGACTTTTTCTTATACTTTCCCTATTCACATAGATCCCTTATAACATATTTTCCTCCACTTCATATTTCGGTAAATATGGCCACATATCTTCCAATGGCTTAGATATCATATTCCCATTTGTCAATTTCATCGCTTTTACACGTGGCATTGCTACTTGCTCTGGGGATATTCTTACTTCACATAGTACCGGACCATCCGTAGTTAAAACTTTATTAATTATCTCATGAATTGCTTGACTTTTATCTAGTGCGAACGTCTTAAATCCATAAGCCTGTGCTACTTTTGTTATATTCGGTAAGCAAAGTTTTGTTTCAGCATTACTTGCAACATAATTACCATCAAAGAAGTTTCGTTGTGTTCCCATGATGCTAGCATAACCGCCATTATTCCAAATAAACATCTTAATCGGCAGCTTATGCTGGACAATTGTTGATAATTCTTGAATGTTTAATTGAAATGCTCCATCACCATTAATTAGAATCGTCCTTTTTCTATCATTGGCGATACAAGCGCCTAGCGCATATGGCACCCCAAATCCCATGGAACCTAAGCCTGCCGCATTTTTTATGCTCTGCCCCTGTTTTACTTTTAATGCCTGATACGTGATTTCGCCGGCTCCGCCCGAACTTTCCGGTACAATCACATCATCTTTAGTTAATTGATTACAAAGTGCATCAACAAAGGCATAGGCATTTACATAATCTTTATCTTCATAATATTCTGGTCTGACAACCGGATATTTTTCTTTCATTTTATTGCAATACTTCAACCATTCACCCAGTGCTTTTTTATCGGTATGAATCGTTTGTTTGTTGATTGTTTTTAAAGCACTTTTTACATCCGCTACTAACTTAACTTCAAACTCCATTTGCAGTTTATTAATTTCATGTTCGTCAATATCAATCATAATTTTTTTGGCTCTTGGAGCAAAATTTTCATGATTAAATGCAGTCAAACTACAGTCAAGGCGACTGCCTAAAATGATTAACAAATCAGAATTTTGCAAAATAAAATTTGCATAACGATGACCCATTCCACCAGGGCAACCAAAATAGTTAGACTCATCATAGCCAAACATGTCAATTGTTTTCCATGTAAGTAAAAATGGGATTTGCGCTTTATGGATGAATTGCTTGAGTTCATTAGTAGCTCCAGCAAGTTTAACACCATTTCCAACTAAAACTAAGGGTCGTTTTGCAGCCTTTATAAGGCTGGTTATTTTACTGATATCAGCTGCTTCAATAACCCCCATATTAGTGTCCTCTGAAATAAAAGCAGCCAACGATTCAACATCTATTTCCGCAGCCTGTACATCTAGTGGAATATCTAGCCAAACCGGACCTTTTCTGCCTGTCATCGCTAAATGATAGGCTTTTTCCATTTCATAACGAATTTGTTTAGGTTCAGTAATCGTCTTTGCATATTTTGTTAATGATTCTACTACGGGTACAATATTCACTTCCTGTGGTCCCATTTGACGGACACCACTGGATCCCATTAAATCACTACGTTTTACTTGCCCCGATATAAATAAAACCGGAGTAGAATCAATCCATGCCGCAGTAAGCCCTGTAATCGCATTTGTTCCCCCCGGTCCGGTAGTAACAAGTACGGCACCTAGCTCATTTTTGTGTTGAGCATAGCTTTCTGCCGCAATTGCTGCTGCCTGCTCATGCAGACAGCAAATATATTCTATTTTCTTGTTTTTTCCCAAAGAATCCACCAAATGCATACAACCACCACCCGGCAGCATGAATACATTTTTCACATTCTTCTCAGCTAAAAACTCCATTACATAATCTGATAATTTCATTCTACCTAATCCTTTCGGTATCCATCTTCCATGATATTTTCCACAAGCTCTAACAAAACTCCGTTTCCACCGACTTTTTCCGTCACGAAATCAGCCGCTTGTAAAGCTTTTTTTGAAGCATCTGCCGGGGCAATCCCCAGTCCCACATAAGCAATTGCCGGTGCATCACGGTCCGAATCGCCGATATAACACACGATTTCTTTATCTATATTCAGCTCACTTATCAGTGCTTTTACCGCGCTCAACTTATCTTTTGCACCAAAGATTGCTCGCTTTACATTAAATCTTTTCGCAATACTTTCTGCCATTTTTGTATCTTCACCAGTAATGAAGAAAAACTCCAGTCCCTGCTTTCTTCCAATACCAATCGCATCTAAATCCCGATAGCAAATCTGTTTGCGTTCATTCCCATCTATGTCAATGCTGACTTTTCCATCTGTAACAACACCATCAATGTCAGCAAAAATATATTGTATTTTATTCACATTCATTAACCCCGTAATTTTTTTCGTACAGCCATTTCTTTTTCACTTAAAGTTTTTTCACCAGTTCCCAAAGCACGTTCCATTAAGCGAATATTCTTCACCAATTCAACTAATTCATTTGGTTCAGTAGATGCTTTCTGATCAGATCCATACATGCTTCTATCTAAGGTAATATGACGTTCAATAGAAGTTGCGCCCATTGCTACCGCACCTAATGTTGCTACATATCCGACTTCATGACTGCTAAATCCAATATTACATTGATACCGTTTTTGCATTTCTGGAATTAATCTTAAATTTGCATCTTCCGGCTCCATTGGATAGGTACTATTACAATGCATAATCTCAAAAGGGCAATCATATTTTCTAAATAAATCTACGACTGCATCCACTTCTTCATACGTACTCATCCCTGTGGAAATATAGGTAAATCGTTTTTCTTTTGCAATTTCAGTTAAAAGCTCTACATTACCAAGCATCGCCGAAGCAACTTTATTATAGTTTAAATTAAACTGCTGTAAAAATTTTTGCGCATCCACATCCCAGGAAGATGCCATCCAATCAATATGTTTTTCTTTGCAATACCGATCAATTTCCTGGTAGTCTGTGATAGATAATTCCAACCCTTCCTTTTGTTCCCGTTGCGTTGTTCCCCACGGACTTTCTCTAGGCTCTGCTAAATAAGCAGCTGTATATACTTTGTCTATTGTTCGTTTCTGAAACTTTACGATATCACACCCGGCATTTGCTGCAATATCGATTAATTCTTTGACTATTTTCATATCACCATTATGATTAATTCCTATTTCTGCTATCACTATCGTTTTCATTCTTCCACTCCTGTTATCTTGACTTTATTAAAATTTAATTATTAAAAAATCTTTTTTCTATTGCTATGCACAAAGCATGATATATCGGTAAATGTAACTCCTGAATCTTATATGTCATATTTTCCGGTACACATAACTTCGCATCAGCTAACGTTTTTAAAGTACCGCCATTGTTGCCCGTAAAAACAATACATGGAAGCTGTAATGCTTTCGCAGTTTTTGCCGCCTGTACTACGTTAAGCGAATTACCTGATGTACTAAACCCAATAAAAACATCATTCGGTTTTGCATAACCAAACACCTGTTGCGCAAAGACCATATCAGCCCCGTTATCATTGCTAATTGCAGTCATTAGTTCACATTGTGCAGATAATGAAATCGCAGGAAGACCATATTGTAATCGCTGCGCAATTGAATAATCCGCCACAGAAAAATTATTGACATCCGTCTTTTGTAATTTTCTTGGCAATAAGAACCCTTTCATTAACTCCGCTGTCATATGCCCGGCGTCCGCTGCACTACCTCCATTGCCACAGATCAATACCTTTCCACCATTTTCATAACAATAACAAAGGGTGTCATAGGCTTTATAAATCTCTTCTTCTAGCTCTTGTAACATCGGATAACGTTTAAATAAATCCATAAAAATAGAATTTGCCACGACCTTAACCACCTTATCATTCATCCTACTATTTCAATATATCGTAAATTCCGTCAAAAAACTTAAACTTAGGAGTCCAACCTGTCGTTTTTTTTATTTTATCAATTGATGTAAATAACTCGACTCCACCACTTGTAACTGTATCATATTGAATGGTTTGTTCTGGTGCAATAATATCTCTAACCGTCTCAATAAAATAACGTAATGGCCTACTATTTCCACTTGCAACATGATAAATTCCTTGGGCAACATCCGTCTGAGCTAGCGCAATTAAAGCATCTGCAGCATCATTTCCATGCAAAAAATCCCATTGTTGCAATCCCGCTGATACTTTCGGGCTGTCGCCGGCTTTCAAGGTTTTAACCAAGTACGGAATTAACGCTTTGGGATTATCATTTTTCCCATATACACTAAAAACACGCGCCCATATCCATTCAATCCCTAATTGTTCAGATCGAAATCTAGTTAAATAACAAGCTGCCAATTTTGCTACACCATAAGCAGTGTTTGGGTTTGGTAATGTAGTTTCATCCGTCTTCGTTTGATAAATTCCGTATTCAGCTTGTGAGCCTGTACAAATAAACTTTTTACAACCCAGTTTTGCCGCTACCTCTAAAGCTTCTACAGCATAATGAATATTATTAGTCTGTTCTTCAAATGCATTTCGTTCTCCGTTCCATGCTAAATGGTAAAATACATCGATAGGTTTTGGAATTAAATTCACTAACTGACTGATATCTTTCATGTCTAATTCAATGATATGGATATAAATATTTTCTTTAAATCTCTGTTTTGCTTTTTCATGTGAGCGAACAATCGCATATACTTCAATTTCTTCAAGTACCATTTGCTGGGTCAGATAACTACCTAAAAATCCATTTGCCCCTGTTACAACTACTTTTTTCATCAATTAAATCAACCTGCCATTCATGCCTTAGAAGCTTTTACCAAGTATTGATATGCCATGATTTCTTCTCGATTCACCATTGGATAAGTTTTAACAATTGAATTTACAAAGTCCTCATGTGATTTCCGAGCAGCATCGGATACGCCGATTCTTTTAAAGCGTTTGTCTACAATTTTATATCCAGCCCCCTGAAACATATCTATGATCGTTTGCCATGTAAAGAATCTCAAGTGTGTCTTATCTAAAATTCCTGCTTCTTGATATTGCCATCTTCCATTCAATAAATCATGAAGAATAGAATAATGTGCAATGTTTGGAATACTTGCAAGAAAATATCCATCATCTTTTAAATAGCGCTTCATCTTTTCAAGTACTTGCCATGGATTTTGTAAATGCTCTAATACATCACCGAAAATAATATAATCGAAATAATTTTCTGGGAATTTCAACTCCATTGTCTCAATATTCTCCGCTAAAACAGGCATCAATTTCTCTGCAATTTTTGCGCTGCCTTGGCATAACTCAACCCCATAGATTTCAGCTTGTGGATTCATATAACGAATACGCAATAAAGTTGTGCCGCAACCACATCCAACTTCTAAAATGCGACATGGTTTATTTTCTTTGTCCATAAGTTCTATCAAGTCAGTTCTTATTCCCGCAGAATAGCCTGCATTAAATCCCCATTTTTGAGCAAACTTCTTTTCATTCCGTCTAAGTAATTCTCCATAGGCTTCATTATAGACAAACGAAGTATTCCCAAAGTGATGAATAAATGTATCATTACAGAGTAAAATTTTATACCCTGCTGTAATCATCCTAAAACAATAATCATCGTCTTCATAATTTCCTGGTGAAAATTGTTCATCTAAAAAACCAATACAATCTAAGACGCTACGTTTAAATAAAATACAAAAACCGATTAGTTTTACCTTTTCTTCCCACTGTCTTGCATTCGTATGATTATAATTTGCCGCAAACATTTGCATCTCATCTACATTTTTATATCCAACTTCTATATCTTGATAATTTACACTACAATTTGTTACCGGCCCTACTGCACCAATTTTTTCATCACTGTACAATGCTTTTTTTAAGTTAGTCAACCAATCTTTTGTTACAATTGTGTCATTATTCAACAGTAATATTTCTGTTCCTTTTGCTATTTCCATCCCTTGATTACAGCCTTTTGGAAAACCCAAATTTTCTGTATTCAATATACACCGAATATCCGGTTGTGACTTCAGCCATTCAACAGTACCATCGGTAGAGGCATTATCTACTATAATTATTTCATAGCTTCCTGCTTTTGTATATGTTCTGATACTGTCAATACATAGCTTCGTATAATCAAGTTTATTATACGTTAGAATAACAATACTAGTCACACTTTTCAGGTTTGTTCCATCCTCTGCCTTCGTACCATATACGCGATGTAGCAGCATTCTATATTTTTCAGCAGCTTGCATGAGTGCTTGTTCTTCACGAATATTTAATATCCACGCTTCCTGCTGTAAAGGAATCACTACTTGATAATTTTTCAATCTAAATTCATAAGATTGTGAAATATCATAAAATTTCCATTCCTTGCATACATCTTCACGCCATTCGATATCATATTGCGTTGCCATCATTGCCCCATCAATAACATCTACAATTTCATATGGCGCTTGTATGCTTCCATAATTTTTTTCTACGATAGAACCATCTGCATTTACATCATACATCCTCCCATAGGTTTCCCTTGCATGCCACCATACGCAATCTTCACCAAGATTGCGCGCACCTATAAGTCCTACAAGTCCAATATTACGATTTCCTTGGAAAAGCCTAACAACCTCTTCTAACAGATGAATATTCGTAATAAATGTATTCTCTTGCAAATAAATTTTATATTTCGCATCACTGCTATGCATTGCTTCATTATACCCTGATGCCATGGAATCAGCCTCCCTAACGGCTAAACATTCCATTTCAAACCCCTCAGGAATAATTAATTTTTGTAAATAAGAAAAAGCTTCTCCATACATAGCCTCATCATTTACACATGTAATTAGCGCGATTTTTCTATCATTCATTATCGTTTCTCCTTCAGGAATCCTTTGTATTGTTTGTCCTATTGCAGTACTTCGTCTAAAAATTTCATTTTCTATAGCTTCTGACCTCTTTTTATTCCCTTTCGATTTCTGCCGTTTCAAATCATAACCATCAGGTATAATTTCTTGAATTGAATTTTGCACTTGCTCATTGTTTAACAAATACCCTAAAAGCGACATATCCATATAGATATTTTCAAGTTCTGTATCTAATGCAAAAATTGCTTGCTTATACTGCTCTAGCGCAAGATAATCTCGATATACATCATTATGATGCCAAACAATTTTCTTTTGCCTTGCTAAGCGCGCATAATATAAATATACTTTTGATGGTTTCGCATATTGCAGCGCATCCATAATAAAATACAAATCATCATAAATATCAACATCATAGATTGTGTTCACACATGCAATCGTATCTGCCGCCTCTAATGCAGACAAATTTTGATAGAACAGGAGAAATATCTCTTTATCGTATTTCCCTTTTTGCAGTGCATCAATAAAATAACCGATTGCCTTATCTTTGTGATTTTTCATCAACATCAATTTTCCTAGACAAATATATAAATATTTTTCATAGGAAATAAATATATCCATACTATGTGCATCCCTCGGTTTCTTCGCAAAAACCAATGCCTGATTTAAATAAAAATCCGCTTTTTCATATTTTCTATCCTGTAAGTATATCTCCCCTTTACAATAAGTAAATGTCGGTTCTTCCGGATAAACTTCAATTGCTTCATCAATCACTGCCAAAATTTCTTCTTTCGATTTTTGCAATGCAATATATGCATCAATCATTTTTTTATAAATTTCCACATTACCACTGATTAATCTACAGCCTGATGCTAAATGTAGACGTGCATATCGAATCGTTTCCTCAAAATTGCCTAACCCATGATAGCAATCACAAAAATAATGATATAAGTCTGGTTTGTCACCATTTTTTGTAATATCATCTTGTAACAATTTTAAGTTTCTTTCCAATTTCCCTTTTAAAATACTACTTGAATAGCCTGTATGATAAATTTGTATTTCTTTTTCCATCATACAAAGATTTAAATTGCGACTATCATTTTTAAGCATTTCATGAACATTGCCATGATAACGTAAATATGGCATATTGCGAAAAATACGCAGATTACTAAAAGTGCTGATAATTTGCCCTTTACAATCGCTATCAATATTATAAAGACGACAAACAATCGCATCTATATTTTTATTGCGATGCTGTTTCTCGATATGAATCGGTACAGTTTTCAGACAAGCCTCCGTAAAATATTCATCCGCATCAAGAAATAAAATCCAGTCACCGGTAGCCTGCGCAATTGCATAATTTTTTGCCTTAGAAAAATCATTTTCCCATAGATAATGATACACCTTATGATTTCTGTTTTTCACAAATTCTATCGTTTTATCCGTAGACCCGGTATCAACAACAATAATCTCATGAGCAATTTTTTCCATGCAATCCAACCATCTCCCGATGACTTTTTCTTCATTCTTTACAATTACACATGCAGATAATTTCATTGACCTATGTTTTCTTTTTTCTGCTATTTCTTCCTGCCAATCGCATTGCATCTTACGCACCTGACTCTTTAAATTCTGAGGGACATCAATTTGTGCATCAAATAATTGTCCACTATAATGAATTGCCCGTTTGTCATTCAGTTTTAGTAAACATTCCAATACAATTTTGGAAAATCTTGCTTGCTCCGTTTTACTTTCTATTTTTTCTACAGACTCAAATAAATACTGTAAAGCTTTCTCATATTCTTTTAAATTATATAAAACCTCACCGTAATATAGTTTAAATTGAGTATTATCGGGGAATTTCCTCACTGCTTTTTCAGCTTCCTGAAGAATGACATTTTGATTCATATTCAACTGTATCATACTATGAATCAAATACCAGTGTAACTTTTCTTCGCTACCTATGATTTGATACCCTGATTTAAAATATTTATGGATATATTCTAACGTTTTCTGATAGTCTTTCAATCCATGATAACAATCACACAGGTATACATAATAAGGTTCTTCTCCATTTTTTACAATTTCCGCTTGCAGCATTACTAAGTTCCTTTTTAATTTAGATTCGATTATAGAAGTCGAATATCCTGTATGGTAAATCTTCACTAAATTTGTCATATCCAATGCATGAATAGACTTTGTATTTATATTGTAAATTTTCTCATGCACAGCACCTACATAGCGAATTTCTTGACGATTGCGAAAAATCCTACTGAGCGGAAACTCATCTATTATTTTATTTTGTAAATCAATATCGATATTAATTACCTTACATAACAAAGCTTCTATAGAATCATCAGCAATGACTGATAATAAATTTCTTAAATTTTCCCTCGTTTCTTCACTAAAAAACTCATCTGCATCCAGGAATAGAATCCAATCCCCACTTGCCTGTTCAATCGCGAAATTCTTTGCTGCAGCAAAATCATTTTGCCATTTGTAGTGATATACTTTCACATTACTAGCCTTAGCAATTTTAACAGTATTGTCAGTCGATCCAGTATCAACAACAATGATTTCATCTGCAATAGATTGCATATCGACTAACCATCTTTCTATTGTATTCGCTTCATTTTTTGTAATCACACATGCTGAAATCATTGTTCTGTCCCTTCTTTACAAATCCACATTAAATATTCCAACTGTTCACTCGATACTTCATCACTTTCTATTGCTTTTTTTAAGTAAAATCTCGCACGGTCTCTATCATTTAAATAAAAATAGCATATTCCTTTTTGAATGAAAACATTTTTCGTTTTAATTTTACTTAATTGCTTTAAAGCATCGTTGTACCGTAAATTTTGTTGTAAGATTTCACTAATTTCTAATTGTATATCATCATCCATCATATTCACTAATTCTAAGTAATTTCCAATAACCATATCCGTCCCGTATTCTATAACACCCACTAATAAATTCTTATATAATGCATAACTGGAATGGTCAATAGGTCGATTTTCGTAGTATGCAAAAATAATTTTTTGTAAGTCTTGGGGCAATTTTTCAATATTGGTTTTAATCAGCTCTTTATCATCAGCACATAATAACGATACAAAAAACAGTTGCAATTTTATACCAATACTCTGTAATATATTTTGATAAACAGCTTCATATTTACTATCTGCAAGCATTTTTTTTCGTTCTATATGTTCCTCTGACATCAATCCCCACTCTCGCATTTTTCCCGCATAATAAAAATAAACTTCATCTATTTTACATATTTCTAAGGCTTGTACAATAAAGGAAATGTCTCTTTTATCCTCTGCATAAAACTTTCTGAGTTCTTCAATACGTTCTTGAGCGGATTGCATTTGCACAGAATCATAGAAAATCATAAATAAATCTAAATTATATTTATTTTGTTCTAATGCTTTTTCCATATAAATCTCCATTTCCCGTTTCTGGTTTAATCCCTGATAAGCTTTGGTATACATTGTATAGACCGCAACAAAATTCGCACTAAAGCTACTGGAATGAAAACCAGTATTTTGTTTTTCATCACAAGCAATCGCCATATCTAAGTCCCGAATAACTTCAGCATAGCACTTGACTTTTAAAAGCTGTTCCGCACGAAAAGCATAAAAATCAGGTAAATCTGGAAAAGAATCAATCGCTTGATTGCACACTACCAGAATTTGCTCTATCGGCATTGCTAACTTTTCTAAAGCAGCAATATAATTTTGATAGACCCGGCTCTCACCCGTTAAAGATTTTTCTCCTTTTAACAGATGTAACTTCGCATATTTAATTACGTCTACATACTTTTCCAAGATAAAGTATGCATCACATAAATAAGCATAATAACGTGGATTTTCACCATACATAGCAATATCCGCCAATAAAATTTCTAAATTTCGCTTTGCTTTCTCTTGGATTAAATCAGCTTGATACCCTCTATGATAAATCACAATATCTTCTGCTTTTTCTAATTTAATTTTTTTCGTTGCTTGACTGATGAGATATTCGTGAATTCGACCAGCATAACGAATTTCAGGCAAATTGCGAAAAATTCTTGTTTGATAAAATCGATCACATGTCCTGCCATTTTCATCTACATTGATCATTTGACAAAGTAATATATCTGCCTGTACATCCTCCAAAAGCTTTTCTCGCAAACTTTTGATTGTATTTTCCGAAAATAATTCATCTGCATCAAGAAATAGAATCCATTTACCATGAGCTTTAGAAATCGTCCAATTTTTTGCCGCAGCAAAATCCTGATTCCATTGATAATGGTATACCTTTGCCCCTGCCTGCATCGCAATTTCAACTGTCTGATCAGTTGATCCTGTGTCAACAACTACAATTTCATCAGCAACTTGTTTCATTCCTTCTAACCATTTTACAATATTTTCTTCTTCATTTTTCACAATTGCACAAGCAGATAAAAACACCGTAGTTTCTGATTTCTTTGCACTATCTTCTAATAAAAATCTCAAATTATCGATATGATTTTCCAAAAAAGTTGGCTCATTTCCTTGATACTTTTCATATAAGTCAATCGCTTGCCTAAACTCACGTTGTGCCGCTACAAAATTCCCCTGATTATAAAAATACAATCCATATTCAGCACGAAAATCGGGCAATAGCGGAAATTTGGCTAATGCTTTTTTTAATACAATCAAAAATTCTTCCGTATTCTTCGGCTCTAGTTTTTTTAAGTTTAATAAATATAAATGATAAATACGACTTTGGTAAGTCGTATTACTTTCGTCCGATATCGCCAATCTAGCACATCTTAAGCAATTTTCCTCTAATGCAAGTCCTGCATAGCATTCCGCCATATGATAGTATAGTGTCGAATTCACCTTTCCCTGCTGTTCTTCTATCAATAAATATTTTAGATTTCGTTCGCATTTCGCACGAATTCTTTGGCTCGAATACCCTGTATGATAAATCGTACAAACCTCTGCTGGCATTTGTATGATCTGTAAATTTCCATCCGCTTTACAAAGCTGCTCATGAATAGCTCCTTCATAGCGAATATTTGATGTATTGCGAAAGAAGCGTACTGTATAAAAGAAATCAAGTTCTTTATTCCCATCATCAACGTCAATATTTATCATCTTAGTCAAACATGCATCACAACTATGATAATGTTCAAGCAACCAATTATACGCGTTTTTCATCATTTGTTTTGAAAAATACTCATCTGCATCCAAAAATAAAATCCAATCGCCTTGCGCCTTTGCAATCGCATAATTTTTGGATGCTGCAAAATCATCTTGCCACGGAATCGAATAGACCTTCGCCCCAGCCTGCTCTGCCAGCTCGATCGTACAGTCCGTAGAACCTGTATCAACAACGATAATTTCAGTCGTATATTCCTTAAAGCTCGCTATGCACTTCATGATGTTTGCTTCTTCATTTTTTACGATCATACAAGCCGAAATCTTCATCTTTATCCCCCTTATTGTATATTACAAAATACTTTCAGTGAAAATCCTTTGGAATATACAACAATAGGGAGGATGGTTGCGCGCCCATCCTCCCTATATACCATTTGTATCTTATTGAATTTTAGGATTATTGTAATAAGCTCAATACGCCTTGTGTAGATTGGTTTGCTTGAGCAAGCATAGATTGAGAAGCTTGCATAAGAATGTTGTTCTTCGTGAAGTTCGTCATTTCTTTTGCCATATCTACGTCGCGGATTGTGGATTCTGCAGCTTGTACATTTTCGCTTGCAGTCGTTAAGTTGTCGCTTGTGTAGGATAATCTACTTTGGATTGCACCAAGTTTTGTTTGTTCGTTTAACGCTTTTTGAATCGCATTATCAATTACATTGATTGCAACGTTTGCATTGTCTTTCGTTGTAACATTGATATTTTTTGCAGTTCCTGTTAAAGCATCAGAACCTTGTAAGCCAAGTGCAGTAGCTCTCATGTCAGAAATACCTGCATTAATCGATTGATTGGATTTTGTACCAATTTGTAAGTTTAATGCGTTATTACCTGATTTATCTTCCGCACGAATGCCTTCGCTCCAAGCATCAAGATAGTTATTGATGGATTTTTTCACATTGTTATCTGCACCAGTGATGCTGATGGAGAAACCGGAAATACCATTTGTAATACCAGAGCCAGCAGCGGCAATTGTCATCACACTAGAGCCATCTGCGGAGTATTGACTAACGCCTTGACCGTTAAGACCAATTTCACTCTTACCATTTGCACCAGCAGTAGCAAACGGACCAGCAGGCATGCCAGCAGCAGTTGCAGCTGTATTTGCATTCGCAAAAATATTATTCAATGTAGTAGTACTAGTTATACTAAATTGAGTTGTAACTGTTTTCCCATTTTGTACGAAAGAAACTGTAACTTTGTCAGTCGATTTAATATCAAGATCATTTCCATTACGGTCTTTTAATGTAACTAATGTACTAGCACCAGCTGTACCCGTAGATAGTGATTCATTCACGAATACATTTGTCGTAGCTGTACTTTCTTTGTTCATTGAACCATCAACAAGAAGTTTGTTGTTAAATGTAACAGACGCATTGTCATTGATTTGGTCAATTGCTTGATCCAATTCATCTTGAATCATTTTACGGTCTGAAGTTGTGTTTGTATCATTGGCTGAATTGATAACTTTTTCTTTCAAAGTTTTCAAAATTTCAACTGTAGAGCTAACTGCACCTTCAGCAACTTTCATTAATGAAGTACCGTTTTGAGAGTTTTGGTTCGCTTGATCCAAAGAGCGAATTTGCACACGCATTTTTTCGGATATCGCATAACCGGATACATCATCAGCAGCACCGTTAATTTTCATACCAGATGATAATTTTTGAATGCTTTTACCTAACGCACTATTGTTTTTTGTCATTGTGTTCAGCGTGTTAATCGCTGACATGTTGTTTTTTACTACCATTGCCATAATAAATCTTCCTCCCTGATTTTACATTTGTTTAACAGGCTTCCCTGCCTGAAATTATCTCAAAAGAGTTTTATCGCCGCCGATCGCTCGGCGATAACCTCTTTGATTTAACTCTTATAATATATATCGTCATTTTTCACTTTTACTTAAGTACTTTTTTAAAAATTTATAAATAAATTTATATTTTGCAAATCTATTTATAAACATTAAAATTATACCCTGCATGATTATTGCCATACCCCAAAGACCCATACGCATTCACTTTACGTTCCTGCCCTTTGGCGCGATTAAGCCATATTTGGGATCTGCATTGAATATCTGTACATAATACCATAATTTTTTTACCAATTACTTGCCCTGCTTCACTTTTCTCAAATCCAGTAGTACCAAGCTTTTCGATTTCCTTTTGTAAAGTGATTCGTTGCTCTAGAAGAGATAAAAACATATCTACATCATCTTGCCCAATAAATTTTTGCATTTCCTGTGTAAGCATTAGAAATCGATTCCATAAAACAGCAGATTGTTCCTTTTTATCTTCCATACTACTACCTTGCTTTCTTTGCAATTTTCATTGCCTCATACCATGCGTTTCTGAGTTCTGTAATGATTTCTTTTGCTTCATCTATTTTTACTAAGTCATCATTGATGTTTCCTTCAATCAAACAACGTTTTGAGTAATCATACAAGGCATAAAGATTTGTAGATATTTCATATTCCATTTTGAGCGTTACCTGAAGTTCTGAAAGAATATTTTGTACCCGAATAAATTTATTATTCGATTCTTCATATTTTTTTTCCTGCATTGCTTTAATGCCTTCATTTATAAATTTTAAAGCGCCATTATAAAGCATTAACGTCAGCTGTTCCGGCGTCGCTGTTAAAATTTGTTGTCTACGGTAATACTCTGCCGTTTGTGCTGCATTTTGCTGCATCTATCTATACACCCTTTCTTAGCTACTACTACCAAAAGCACTTGTAACATAACTAGCCTGCTGATTTAATTGTGCAATCGCCGCTTCCATTGCATTGAATTTTTTATATAACGAAGATTGTTGTTTTTCCATTCTCGCTTTTAATGTCGTCATCTGTGTATTGAGCCGTGTTATCTTCGAGTCAACATAGCTTTGGTCACCAAGCTCAGCCGTCGTGCCTGCTTTTTCTTTTATTTTGTTTAAACTCGTATTCATCGCATCACTAAGTTTATGCGCAATTCCTTTTTCACTGCTTGTATCTGACAATGTACTAAATAGTTTATATGCGGCATCTGGATCTGCAGTAAGTGCTTTATTCAGTTTATCTTCGTCTAGCTCAATTTTACCATGTTCAGTATAATCAGTCGTGGTAATTCCAATCGAGGCTAAAGAATTATATTCGTTTCCAGTTCCCGATATAATAGAAGCTAATGCACTACGCATTGAATTGACCGCTTCTTTTAGTACGGCATCGCCTGATAATAATCCCGTTTTCGCTTTTTCTTCCCATTTTTTAATCTGTTCTTCCGACATGGCTGATTTTTCATCATCGGTTAATGGCAAGTAGGTAGATTCATATTTTGCATAAATCTGTGTATTGAGTTCATCAATCAATTTATTGTAGTCTTCAACAAATTGTTTAACACTTTTCACAACAGTTGCGTTATCGCTGTTGATTGTTACTTTTGTAGTTTCATAATCCGGCTTGTCTTCTGTACCATTATTTTTACTAACTTTATTCAGTGTATACACAACACTACCTGTAGTAATTGTATTCGAATCCGAAGTATACGTTTTCCCATCAATAATCGCTTCTGCCGATTCGCCTTTTACGCTAAATGAATTGTCGCCACCCGTAATTTCTTGTATCGTCGTACCACCATCAGATGATAGCTTCAAAGCATTCAAGAAAGTTTTCCCCGCCTGACTTCCTGACGATATACTAAATTCGCTGCCGTCTTCATTATAAATAGAAAGTTTCCCATCTGCAAATGTTGCCTTTGCACCATTGCTACTATCATTGATTTTTTGTGCAAATCCATCCATTGTCATAGTTTCAATGTCTTTGTAGGAGAAAGAAACCTTCGAGCCGTTGACAACTAGTTCAAAAGCCGTACTGTCTTCTGTCTCTCCATCTTGCATGACAGGGTTTCCCGCAAGTGCTTTGACAGTTGTGGCATCAAGACCGCTCATAGTCGAAGTTAATGAATTCGTGCTTAAATTCATTTTATTAATGAATTTTTCACCGCTCGTCCCTGCCGCAGCTTCTAAGTTAATTTCTTCTCCATTACCTCTCGTCAAAGCAACTTGCATTTTTGAGCCAGCCGCAGATAACGAAACGGTTACACCTACTGCTGCGAACTTCGTTTCAATCGGATTTCCACTTTCACTTAGATCTTTCGTTAAGTCTTCATAAGTAAAGGAAACCGCTTGGCCATTCACCTGTATTTTAAAACCTTCATCATCTTTATTAATTTCCGTCTTTGTACCATCATCATTTATAATATACCATTGACCATCTGGATCGGTCGGAACTTCAATATTCATTCCTACCATATCAGCGAGCGTTGCTTTATCACCTGAAAAATCAAAACTTCCTGATTTTCCTGCAACTCCGATAGAATATTTCACATCATCGCTAAATTTATTTGCGGTCCCCATCGTCTTATCTGCCGAATTATACGATGCCAAATACAGATTGTTGACAAGATTAGTAGATCTTTTTACTGCTGCATTATCCACAGGGATAATGGTTTCAGCACCTTTATCATCGATAACGGAAACACTGCTCTCCAAGCTAATGGAAATCGTATTCGTGCCTCCACCAATTTTATTATATAACGCGAATGAGTCGTTATTATTATCATAAGACGCCTGTATATTGCTACCCAATTTATTCATATCGGAAACTAGATCATTGAGTGTTGTTCCCTGCGCCAATTCATCATAAGTATAGCTAACATATTTTTTCCCATTTACACCATCATCAACAGAAAATGCCAAGGCAATTTTATCACCGCCATTTTTCAGTTCAGATTCACTAATACCAGCAATATCACTTAATTTTACACTCTTTGGATCTGCTGTATTTTCCCGTTTAATCTTTTCTGCTGACTGTAAATATGCATTACTTGCCAATTTTTTTACTGTAATATCGTGAGTCATTTGCACTGCATCACCGAGCGCCTTCGCTGTAACCGTCGAACTATCAGTCGTTGATGCTGTTTTCGCACTCATATTAGCTTGTGTTTTATAATTTGCCAATGTATTATAGCGGAAATTGTATATGGATTTATAAAGCGTATTGTACGATTCTTTCCGCCAAGTCTCCACCGTTTTTTGTTTATATAGCTTATCATATCTGGCCTGTTGCGTTTTCATCATACCTTTGACTAAATCATCAATGTCCATACCTGAACCACTTAAGCCATAAATCCCACTTGCCATACTATCTCCTCCTATGCATTCTTATCTAAAAAAACACCTATCCATTCTTTTAGATTCGTCAAAGTCTCTAACATTTCTTCCGGCGGCATCTGCTTGATTGTTTCCTGAGTCTTTCTATCAACCACTTTCATAACCAAACGATCCAAATCTTTATAATAACTGAATTTCAAATCATAATTCATCTTTTCCATCAGATCATTTAATTCGCCTGTCATTTCATCGACATTCTTCTCTGTGAGCTTTTCTTCTTTTGTTTTCTGGAATTGGTCTATCTTGTTATTATCAATTCTAGTCTCACTCATATTACCTGCTTGCTTGTTTATAGTGCTGGACGAAGTTTTTTCCAAAGCAATTTCTTTATACCCCTCCAATGAAGTATTCATCATCTTTGAACTTATATCACTTACACCATTTATCATCGTTTATCCCTCCATAGATTTTTATCACAGTCCGTTGCGTATAGCATATAATTTACTCTTGGGGTAAATTTAAATCTTGCAAATCAATATTTTTGGGCATTGCCACTGCACGTCGATTTTCTTCAACAATTGCTTTATACAATTCTCCACGATAAATCTTAATCTCCCTCGGTGCCTCAATGGCAATGCGCACACTATCTCCTTGTACATCAACAATATTAATTAAAATGTCATCACCAATCATGATCTGCTGTCCAGGTTTGCGCGTTAACGCTAACATATAATTAACGCCCCCTTTCAGCGGATTCTTCTTGAAAGAGTCGGTGTCTTGTAGTATAAACCGTTTTTCCCAGTACAACTTGGCACGCTTGTTTTGTATTAAGATTAATAATCAACGGAGCAACTAAGTTCGCCGTCATATTTTTTATATTTTTATCCGGTATAGACAGAATACTATAAGTTGCAAAATCAGTTGATTCTTTTATTTCTAGCATTGCTAATATCTCATCAGGCAAAACAAATTCATAATCTTTGAAAAACAAAAAAGGATTCGTTAAAAGAAATGCTAAATCCCCTTCATTTAATGATTGTAAAAATACAAACGGTTCATTCTCTCCTAATGGAATCATTACAAATTCCTTTTCTTCCAGAAATCCAGGAATTCCATCAGGGAATCGAATGATTTCCGCTTCATCAATTTCAAGATCCCCAAATCGCGTAGTTGCGATATTTTTCAAATCAATTCTCTCCTTTACGCATAGATATCATATTTACCTTCTGTAACCCACATGCGAATACTTTGTTTTTTATCCAAGTAAGTTTCCGCTGTCCCTTCTTGATAAGATGATTCAACCGGTTTTAAATCCGCCTGAATCCTTGCCTCTCCATATGGCGTATCATTTTGATATTCTCCTAAACTCACCTTAAATACAGGTGCCGCTGGTTGTTTGATTACAATCGTCTTATCATCAGGAATTGTATTGGCGTACGCCAATGATTGCCTAGCAATAACCTTATGATCTCTGCCACCAGCTTCCATTAGCTCACGCCCTTCGCGCGCCCGCCGCTGTGTTCCTTCAGTAGCTTTTTGACTAGCGATTGAATTTTGTTTATCACCAAATGCGTTCCACTGCATTTTACCAATAGAATTCCAAAAGTTTGTTAAGTCAAAATCTATTCTAAGCTGTGTCGTATGAATCTCGAGCTTATAAGGCGCACTATCGCCCGTATATACTTGTGGAAGCTCGGAGTGAATCTCCATCCGACCTTGTTCTGTATGTTGTCCGATTTGAGCATACGTACTACGAATATTTAAGCATTTCATATTACCTCATTCCTTTTACAGGTAATCAGCCAACGATGGCGGTAAAATCTTGCTCCCTACAGATAACGATAACCGATAAACAATTTCCGCCATTTGCAAGTCCGTAATAACTTCATCAACTTTTGCATCACTTACCGAAGAAATATCTCCAGTGATTACCGTATTATTATCCTCAAAAATAGATTTTGTCATCTCATAAGAAGATAATCTTCCGCCAATTTCAGATTCTTTATTAACCACATAATCATGGGCATTATTTGCTAATGTAATTCCTGTTTCGGATAACCAATGTACATCTCCTGAACTTATTTTATCTCTAATTTCATACAGATCATTTAATAAAGATGAACCTTGCCCACCAAAGATATCCGTACCAAATAAATCCGCACCCGTCATATTTACACTATCTGATTCAGGTTTCGCACCGCCATTTTGAATTGGCATTGAAATTTTATTTAAATCTCCATTATATTTCACTACAGTTTTCGTGCTTGTTGAAAGAGTTAGTGTAATTCCACCTACTGTATCAGTATAAGGAATCGAAGTAGTTCCCGTCCCGACATATTGTCCATCCGTATTAATATGATCAAAAGGTCGACCAGTACCGGTTGCATCAAATAGCCCGCCTGTTAAATTTCCAATACTTGCCTCGGCAGGCGTTTTATCTTTTGTTTGGGAAGTCACATACGATTTTTCATAAACTTCTCCATTAGATGGATTTGCATAGTATGTATTACCGTCACTACCAGTCATAACCACTAACTTTTCGGTTCCAAACGTACGCTTTTGGTCCTCATCTAAAGAGTATAAATCAATTTTATTCTCAACTGTCGTCGTTATTACTCCTGTACTATCGGAAGAATATGGTCTTATTTTATCTGATTGACCGGAAAATATATACCTATCTCCTAGTTGACCATTTGCCACTGAAACAATCTGATTAATAATTTCAGTCACTTCATTTGCCGTTGCTTTCATATCCGATGCAGATTGATAGCTATTTGCACTCTGACTTACTCTTTCTGTTATCGTCTTGAGCTGGTCAGCAATTTGACTCATAGATGAATCCGTAGACTTCATCCATGAAACTGCATCATTAAGATTACTCGTAAACTGTTCATTTTGAACTAAACTGCTATTAAATAGCATTGTCCGCACGCAATTTACAGGATTATCCGAAGGGCGATGAATATCTGATCCATCAGTTTTTTCCATCAATTTTTGTTGTCTACCATAAGCATTGTTTAATTGTCTAAGATAATTATTTGACATTTGATTACTACTTACACGCATTTATTTCTCACTACCTTCCTACAGTTCCTGTACTATTGATTAATTTATCTAACATCTCATCCATCGTAGTTAGGCATCTCGAACAAGCGGAATAACCTTTGTTAAATTTAATCATATTTGATAATTCTTCATCCCAGTTTACTCCACAAACTTGCTGACGCCAGCCTTCCACTTGTGAAACAATAGTCTCTTGATTTGTTACATTGCGTTCAGCTTCTTGCGCTTGAATCCCAAGTTGCCCAATCATACCAGTATAATATCCCGTCATACTTTTACCACCAAGGGTTGTACTCGTCGTTACTTGCAATAAATCTCCAAGTAATGAAGCATTTGCACCCGAAGCTGTATTTTCACCGTTTGCATCCGTACTTTTCGAAGCTTTTGCAGCGATTTTATCCGTACCGCCAGTTTCATCAAATTCAGCATTTACTTTTAATGAGTTTAATATATCCACCTTTGTCATGTGAGTACCGCCCACAACATTAGTAACATTGCCATCGGTATCACGCGTCACCGTGCCACCAATACTCCATTGTCCATTGAAATAAACAAGCGTAGAAAAATCAGTATCTGCACCAGCCGCGGTTGTCTTGGGATCGAAGAAATTAATGCCGGTTTCATCATTTAGTCCTACACCAGCCTTATGTTGATCATTAAAATCATTTAGCAAAAACGCTGTCATCGTTGTCATCTGATCCAAATAATTTTTCACATTATCTACAGAATCATAGATCCCTTTTACTGAGCCGTCTTTTACATCCATTGCTATTCCCGTGGATTTTTCTACTAATGTATAAATGGGAATATTATATTCTGGATCTGTATGCACCGATACATCCATTTCCAATCTACTGTTTCCGTCAACAATCGTCGTTCCTCCACATGTAATACTGTAGGAACCATTCGAAAGCTCTGTAACGTCAACCTTCATATATCCCGATAATTTATCCACTAACAAATCTCTTTGGTCGCGTAAGTCATTTGCCCAACCATTCGATCCTGCTTCTAACGTCACAATCTGTTTATTCAAACTCAATATCTGATCTAACGTTTGATTAATCATATCCTTTTGTAAAGATAATTGTGTGTTATTATCAGCAACCAAATCGTCTAGCTGCGTCTTAATATGATTCATCGAATTAACAAGTTGTTTTCCTGTATCTCGAGCAACAACACGATTACTGTATTCACCCGCATTTGTAGATAGCGTCTGCCAGGATTTATAAAATTGGCTAATTACCGTTTGAAGTCCTGTATCTGTAGGCTCTTGAAATACACTTTCGATTTTACTTAATGTATATTGTTGTGTTGTAGACTTATTTAAGTTTGAATTTTCTTTCCAATACTGTCTGTCAGCAAATGTATCTCTTGCTCTAACTACAGAATCAACATCTACGCCAGTACCAATTTTGAAATCTCCATAGACTCCAGGCATAGTTTGCGGCTTTGTTGTTGTTAAATTAACGGTTTGTCTAGAGTAACCTGGCGTAGCAGCATTCGTAATATTATTACCAACTGTATCCAAAGAAACCTGATTTCCATATAAACCTCGTACCATTGTATTTAATCCGCCAAAGGTCGATCTCATTTATTCTTCACTCCTATTTAAATCGTTTGATCAAACATCGCTCGTTTTCTAACTGCCGTTCCCTCTTGCCCTTGCGGTGCATAGGTATCACTTGCGACCGTCTGAGTTAGTACATTAATGTTAAAATCAATAAAACTTTTCGCCCTATTCATCACTTTTCTACTACGCTCATTTCGTTGTTTTAATTTCTCTGAAAATCGAACGATAACATTAGATAAATCTAATAGCTCTCTCATTTGCACAGGCTTTACCAACATGATTGCTTCAACAAACGAGCACGTTTCATCCATTCCGTATCGCTTTCTCACATTTTGAATAATGGATTGGTATCTATTTTCAACTGATGTTAATTTACTTAACAGTTCCTGTTCTCTTTTAAAGACCACTTCGGTTCCTGCAATATCATTCGCTATAAACAATTGATCTTTTTCATCCGATACTGCAAGCAATTCTTGAATAAGCAGAACCATCAAATTCATATCGTTTTTGATTTGTTGCCACATTGGTAATCGTCCTCTCAACTTTGCTTACGCTTCAAAATTCAACCTTTTTTTTCTGTCCACAACTTCTTTGCCACCATCTGCATAAGTAGGAGCAACACTCGCTTGCGACAAAACATTCAATTGATAATTCACAGCTGATAATGCTTGCATCGTTAAATCCGTATTGGTTTTATTATGGGTTTGTACTTTTTCAATAATTTCTTTCAATCTCTCATGTGACTCAATTAAAGATGCCTTATTTTCATCATTGCATTGCAAAATCAATGTTAAGATGTCGGCATTCGCATATTGGTCGTTTATATTTTTTCTAATTTTCAACAGAACTTTTTTTCGATCTCTTTCCAAATGATTTACTACAGATAGCAATACTTGTTCCTGTTTCGTTATCCTTTCAATCTCCGAGATGTTCACACCTACTAATGCAATGCGTTTTTGTTTACTTAACCCTAGCATCTGCTGATAAACTTCCACCAGTTTCGTAAGAATCTCTCTAAGCTCTAGCCACATAAATAAATTTTTCCTTTCTCATGCTTACTACCAACGTGTATTAAGCATCTTTTCAGCTAATACTCTTGAATCAACGCTATATGTCCCTTGAGAAATCTGCATTGATAATGCATCAATTTTCTCTGAACGAATGACCGACGAAGTCTTTGCTTTTTGTAAGACTTCGTGGAAATTTTGCGCCTGTGAAGACAATACAACTTCATCTTTAGCAACGTTTTTCGTCTTGACTTCATTTCGTTGATTACTCACAGATTTCGTATCAACATACCCTTTTATCAAACTTTGAATATTATTAATCATCATTTTTCACACCCACCTCGGGATTTTCTTATTCTATATTTTTATCGAAAAAAAAACCGCAGATATTAATCCGCGATTTTGGGGCATTTTAGTTCATTTTCACTAGTATTCTCTTATTTTCTTATTTTTTCTTAGAAAACCTACTCTTTCATTTTTTCAAATTTTCTTCTGAAAAATCACCTTATCTATATCTGTCCCGTTCCCTGCTATGCATGCCCGCGCCTCTATTCTTATCGCTCTCTATTTGTACTTTCGCTGCACGATCAAGATTTGATTTTTTCACCTGTTCTAAGAAATCAGTATTACATTTATCACACATTCTTCCACCAAAAATTAACGTACCACATACTTCACAAGGATAAGATATATCCGAGATTCCCATAAATCTTCCCGCTTTAATCATCCGAAAAATTGTACGTTCTTTTACTCCCGTAGCTTCATGGATTTCTTCCATAGACGCTTTATTTTTTTCTCGTAAATACTCTACTATCTTCATTTCATCTTTTTCTTCTTGTTCATAGCATGCTGGACACATAGGTACCGTACCGCTAACAAACAACTTCCCGCATTCAGGACAATTTTTCAACCCCATAACCGACAATCCTCCTCAACGACTTCTCTTAAGGCTATTCAACAACCTTATCCTAAATTATCATCTAATATTCAGCATCTGTTGCCAATGCTAACCCAATTACTTTTTTCGCCCCAGCTGATTTTAAAACCTTTGCACATTCATCCATCGTAACACCAGTTGTAAAAATATCATCTACCAAAAGAATCGTACAATCTTGTATATTGTAATTTGGTCTCATAACAAATGCATTCTTAATATTTTTCTGACGCTCTTTGGGACTTAATTCATATTGTGGGACAGTATCTTTTTTTCTCATTAATAAATTCTGCCAAAGCCAGCCTTTTTCCTTTATCCAAGGATAAAAAATTTTTTCACTTTGATTATAGCCACGGCTTTTTAGTCTTGATTCATGCAGCGGTACTGCAGAAACAATATCTATACACTTAAAACTTACCAAATCTCCTTCTCTATTTAAAAGCCAATGAATATGCGGTACATATTTTAATGCTTGATAAAACTTAATATGCTGAATGATTTTTTTCATTCCACTTCTGTACTGACATAACACTTGACACTCATCCAAATATTTCAAATGATGTTGTCTTACATTAATAGTACGAATAGATAAGACTTGCTCTAAACATCTCATACACCATTCGCCTTGCTGCCCAACATAACAACGACAAACCGGACATTTCGGTGGAAACAGCATATTTAAAAACGTATGATAAATTAGCTTGACCATAAAATCACCTTATCCTTGTTGTAAACGTTCAGCTAATAAAGAATATCTTTTTCGCGTTCTATCACTGCTGACTGCCGTATAAAGTGCCGCTTTCGTTCCGAGCAAAATTACTTTATTTTTCGCCCTAGTCACCGCAGTATAGAGTAAATTGCGTTGCAACATAATATGATGACCAGAAGTAAGTGGCATAACGATAACAGGATATTCACTACCTTGACTTTTATGCACACTCATTGCATAAGCAAGCTGTAGTTCAATCAGTTCATTTTTTTCGTAAACTACTTCCGTATCCAAGTAACGAACTTTTGCTTTATCATTATGAATTTCAACGATAAACCCTATATCACCATTAAAAACATTTTTCGTATAATTGTTACGAATCTGCATAACTTTGTCACCAAGCCTAAACGTATAATTCATATTTGCAATTGTCGGTTTGTCATCCTCTTGAGGATTCATTGCATCCTGCAATAAATGATTGAGATTTTCCGTACCACACGTCAACCGATGCATCGGTGTCAATACTTGTATATCTTTATTTGCATCAAAGTCTTCTTTAGGCAATTCGCAGGTACAAATTTCAACAATTGCATTTGCAATATCACGATCATCATTAAATTCTCTAAATTGAAAATCCGTACTTGTTTTACAATCAGGCAACGCACCTCGATTGATTGCATGGGCGTTAAGAACAATCATACTTTCGCCAGCTTGCCTAAAAACTTCTGTAAGACGCACGGTTGGAATTTTCTTTGACCGAATAATATCTTTTAAAACTGCACCTGGGCCAACTGCTGGTAATTGGTCTACGTCCCCAACTAAAATTACCCGACTTCCTCTCGGTACAGCTTCGAGAAAATGACTCAGCAAAGAAATATCCATCATCGAAACTTCATCTATAATAATCACATCTGCTTCTAACGGTTCATCCTCATCACGGGCAAACCCCGTATCAACGCCATTTGACTCCAGCATACGATGCACCGTAATAGCTTCCTTCCCACTGGCCTCGCTAAGCCGTTTTGCCGCCCTGCCCGTTGGCGCTCCGAGTAGAATTTGCATTCCCTGATTTTCGAGCACTTCAATAATTCCCTTTACAACCGTAGTCTTTCCTGTGCCCGGCCCCCCCGTAAGCACCAACACTCCATACTCTAAGGAAGACACAACGGCTTCACGTTGTTTCGCAGCTAAAACAATCCCACTCTTCTCTTCCCATTCAGCCACTTCTTCATTCGCAGCTTCAGAAGATAAAGGCTGTGCATAATCTCTTAGCTGTAATAACCGCTGAGCTACATTTTTTTCTGCATAATAAAGGTTGGGCGGATAAATCAGCATTTCATTTCCCTGCTCTTCAAAACATAGCTTTTCATCTTTTAATAAACGGGTAATTTCTCTAGCCACATCACTGCGTTCAATCACCAATAACTTTGCTGTCTGTTCTACAAGCATTGCTTCAGGTACACAACAATGTCCTAGGTTGGCAATCTGTAATAGAGCATAATGAATCCCTGCAACAATACGTGATTCATCATTTTTTTCAACACCTAATGCATTAGCAATCTGATCAGCCGTACGAAATCCAATTCCATCAACATCTCGCGCTAAGCGATAAGGATCATTTTTAACGACTTCAACAGAAAAAGAACCATATTTAGCAAAGATTTTTCCACCATAAGTTCCCGATACTCCATGTGATTCAAGAAAAATCATCACTTCGCGAAGCTCCGCCTGCTCACTATAAGCCAAGTGAATAGCTTCTGCTTTTTTTCTTCCGATTCCATCTACCTCTTGTAAACGTTTCGGTGAATATTCAATAATTTGCAGTGTTTCCGAGCCAAATTTATCAACGAGACGTTTTGCCATTGCCGCACCGACCCCTTTGATTACTCCAGAAGCAAGAAATCGTTCAATTCCTTTGACATTTGTCGGTTCTATACGCTTTATTCCTGTAGCTTTGAATTGCTCACCAAACTTAGGATGCGATGTCCATTCGCCAATCAATTCAACTTGTTCACCAACGAGTGGAGCAGGAGCATTTGTCGTAACATTAATCAGCCCTTTATTCCCAGAGGGTTTTATTTTAAATACTGAAAATCTCCCATCATCACTTTCAAAGATAACGACTTCTACTATTCCTTCTATCATTAGGCCGTCAAAATCCACTGCTAAACTCCTCCGCACTTATGTTCTATATGTAAATATCTATTCTCGTTCATTACATAAAATCCTGTTTTAAAATAGCAAAAAGCACTATTTCAAGATGAAATAGTGCTTTTTTGCTTGAGTCGGGCTAATAATTATTTTCGTTAAGTACCTTTATCGTACTTAAACTCAAAAAACTATCCATCAACTCGTTAAAGAATTACCTCTCCATCGCAATCCTTTAACCGTAGTTTCATTATACTGATCTTTTCAATAAATGTAAATATCCATCACAAGTTGTATTTTCATATCAATTGCATAGATTTGCGAAGCTTTGCAATACCACGATTACGAAGACTAAATACCGCTTGAGGCGATATATTGAGCAACTTACTCGTCTCCGTTAACCCTTTTTCGAATACTAAAGTAAGTAAAACTGCCTGCCGTTGTTTTTTCGGTAAAAATTCTATCCATCGCATCAATTCTTCTGTTAATAATTTATGCTCTATCTCTAACTCAATATCAACACCAGCTACCAACTGCTCTAATAAACTTAAATCTTCACCTTGCTGAACTTCTACACTGTATTCTTTTTCCCAACGACCTCGTTCGCGTTTAAATAAATTCCACATCGCAAACTTTAATTTACTTTGTATATACCCTTCAAAGGGGACTCCCATCGAGTCATTATAAATTTTTACCCCTTCTACGACTGTAAGAAACCCAATCGACATAGCTTCTTCAGCAATTGGACGTAAATGCGATTGATAGGCAAGTTTCTTTATCAGCCCAGTAAACCGTTCACAAATTTCTTGAAAAGCAGCTTTATCTCCTTCTTTTGCCATCTCAACTAACTTATTTAACTTCATTTTCTCACCTTAGGTGAGAAACCGGTTTCTCTTATATTAGCGCTTAGCTATACTATATAAAACCTATCGCCATAGAACAAAAACCGACTCAGTGCAAGTCAATGCACGAGTCGGCCTTTGTCTTATTCTTTGATTGTCAGTTACGATTCCTCTTCACTACACTGCGCCCAAAGATCATATTTTTCAGCAAGTTCACTTTCTACTCTTTGATATTCCTCTGCTAACTTTTTACTATTCTCAGCATCTGTATGATTTTCTGGGGTATTTAACTGAAACTCAATGCCCTTTAACTCCATCTCTAACATAGCAATCTCACCTTCATATTTTTGCATGAGTTCGATACGTTTACCGCCACTTAAATTACGTGGTTTGCCTTTTTTCGATTCCAGCTTCGCCGCAATAGCTTGCTTAGGTTTACGACCCTCAATCTCTCTTGCTAACTCAGCCGCTTCTTTTTGCGCCTCTAATTTTTTATCATGATAATAACTATAGTTTCCGTTGTATTCGGTTAATACACCACCTGCTAATTCAAACGTACCATTCGTTACTTTATCCAAAAAATAGCGGTCATGGGAAACGGTAATAAACGTACCCGGAAACGCCATTAATGCTTCTTCTACCGCTTCTTTCGCTGGAATGTCTAAATGATTCGTCGGTTCGTCGAGTACGAGAAAATTAGCGCCCGTAAGCATTAATTTCAAAAATGCCAACCGTGATTTTTCACCACCACTTAAATCACCAATGATTTTATAAACATCATCTCCATGAAACAAAAATGCTCCTAAGTAATGTCTTGCTTGTTCTTCTGTTAAATCATATTCATAAATTAATTCATCTAAAAGTCTATTTTCCAGATTTAATCCTTCATGTTGTTGCGAAAAATATCCCATCTTGACACGGCTGCCCAACTTCACTTTTCCATTGATAGCTTCCATTTCACCTACAAGGATTTTGAGAAGTGTTGTTTTTCCCGCACCATTCGGACCTACCAATGCAATCCCATCACCATTTCGAATTAACATTGAAATATGCTTGAATATTTCTTGACTTCCATATGCTGCCGCAACATCTTCTAATTCCGCAACTCGCTGTGCACATTCACTTGGCGGATTAAATGCAAAATAATTAAACCCAACACTATTGGGAGGCAATACAATGCGCGCTAAACGATTCAACTGCTTTTCTCTGCCACGTGCCTGTTTTGACTTGATTCCCGCTTTGTACCTACGGATATATTCTTCTGTTTTTGTAATATACACTTGCTGCTTTTGATATGCACTCTCCAATGCAGCGCGGCGCTCTGCTTTAAGTTCAGTAAATCTACTATAATTCCCAGTATAAGCAACAACTTCTTTATTTTCTAATTCAATTATCCGATTCGCCACGCGGTCAAGGAAAAAACGGTCATGAGAAATAATCAATACTCCACCTGAGTACCCAATAAGAAAGTCCTCTAACCATTCTACCATTTCAATATCTAAATGATTTGTTGGCTCGTCCAAAAATAAAAAATCGGGACGACGAATCAAAGCTTTCGCCAAACAAATCCTCGTTTTCTGCCCACCAGAGAAATGATTTACATTCTTTTTAAAATCTTCCGCCGTAAATCCAAGCCCTGTAGCAACGCGTTTAATCATACTTTCATAATCATAGCCACTTGCCCGTTCAAATTTATCAACTACATGCGCGTATTCTTTCATTAAAGATGCAAGCGCTGCTTCATCTTTCTCTTTTGCAATACGTTCTTCGATCTCTTTCATCTCTTCTTGCCAAGCTAAAACATCTTCAAAGGCTTTTGATAGTTCTTCCCATAAAGTCCAGGATTCTAACTCCGCCTCTTGCTCAACATAGCCGATGGTATCCGTACTCGCTAAAACAACTTGTCCACTATCAGCCTCCTCTAGCCCCATTAAACAGCGCATCAACGTACTTTTTCCCGTACCATTTGCACCAATAAAACCAATTTTATCTCCACCGGCTATTTCAAAACTTACATCATGAAAAAGTTCTTCAATGCCGAATGCTTTGTTTAGCTGACTTACGCGTAAAATGCCCATTTATTCACCTCAAAATTATGCCTCACTATTATTTATTATAGTAGAAAATGATAGATTATCCAAGTCCATGAAATATACTACCACCTTTCTTTTAATGCTTGCTATTTTGTTAAATTTTTGCTATTATTTATTTTAGATTTTAGAACATATGTTCGAAAGGAGTTTTTGAATGAACCATATTATACCAATAAATAACGAGATTGCAGCCATTCTTCCGATTTATACTGCATCTGGAAATTCTACGCAGCTATTACTGACAAACGGAGAAGAAATCTCTTCCCCCCTCAAAGCAGCAACGATTATCCGCCGACTTGCATATAGGCAGACAATCGATTTGCTCGCTTTAAAGGCAAAAGCAGCCCAAATCACTCAATCGACAATTTGGCAACCCCTAGTACTGGCCCCTGATCTGGTACTAGTTCCATTAAAAACAAGAAATCCTAAAATCAGCGGAGACGCCACTGGCGGCTATATAAATTTTCCTCATATAGTTTCAATAAAATCTATTGAAAAAAGTACACGATTACACCTCACAGGAAATCATTTTGTTACTTCACTATGGAAGCTAACTACCGTTCAAATGCATTTACGTCAGGCGCATCTCTTCTTGCTTAATGAAGCATTTACAAAAGATAGAACACAGTTGCTACAAGATAAACTGCTTTGTATGTGGCTTGAAAATCCAAGTAACAATTTCGCAGAACTCCTTCGGATTTATGCAATGAATCGTATCTAAAAATTGTATAAAGTCTCCTTTTGCAGCATTTGACATCGCCTGAAAAGAGCTATTTTGTTCATTGTATTGAATAACCATAAGTGATGCATATTCTCTCTCAAGTCGTTTTGCAATCGAAAATGTTAAATCCTGCGAATAATCATCATAAATGATGACATCGCAATTCATTTCGGCAATTTCAATTTCCAACATTAAATGACGAATCATCTCTTCGATATCTTCTTCAATATCTTTCACTAAAACGACGATGCTAAATGCATAATGCTCCTTGATCTTCAGTTCTTTGTGCCACAACCATAAATCTTTGATAAAGCAATACCCTCCAAAGATAGCAAAAGATAATAACACTACACTTACGCAATAACTAAATTCCATATTTATCACCCCACTTCACAGGTGTGATAGTATATGCAACTTGCAAACATATTGATAATCAAAAGAGGATACTTAGGGAGCTATTACACTCCCAAGTATCCTCTTTAATTTTATTAACTTCCATAATCCTTACCAATAACAACCGTAGCAAAATTTTCAGTACTCTCCTCTGGGTTTACTTGAATTGAATAATTAAATGGCAACGCCGCAAATTTACCAACTACGGAGCTATCTGAAGTATTCGTAATGACAACCGTCTTCTTATATGGAGCTGTCATATTAGAAACTCCGGTAACGGTGAATCCTTGATTTCGTAATATGGAAGCTACTTCGCTTCCCGCTCCATCAATTCCACTTGCATTTACTACTTCTACATGGATAGTTGAAGAACGTGTTTTTTTCTGCTCGCTTTCTTTATTTGCTCCTGACTTTTTATCTATATCTGCTTTTTTAGCTGTGTCAGTTGCATCTTTTTTATCCTTATTTTTATCTTTTAATTTATCGGTTTCTTTGTCTTTATCCCCAAGTGGCAATGATTTCGGCTCATCTACGATCTTCATTTCCTTAGGAATTGAAGTTTCATATTCAACCGCTTCTTGTTGCATCGCTTTTGCTACGCGGTCATCCATTTTTACATCAAGAATAGTTGCTAAAGATTGTCTCAATTTTACAACATCAGGAAGCCAGTAGCTAATATCCTCAATATAGGCAGGTTTCCCTGGCACCATATCCGCATTCAAACCTTTTTCTTTCGCTTCTTTTAAAATACCAGCCAAACTTACCATCTTGCTAATTGACATATCCGTTTCAATTGCTGCACTTACTTCTTGAATAATGCTTGGTATTTTAGGAATAATGCTTGGACTTGCAACTTTATCCATCACCGCACGCAGGAATTTTTGTTGTCTAGCAATTCGGCCAATATCGCCTTCTTCATCACGATATCTTACATACGTAATTGCAGTTTTTCCATCCATATGCTGCATCCCAGGACGTAAATCGATAACGAGTCCACCGTCATCATCCCATGGGTCCTCATAATACATGCGCTTTTCAACATCAATATCAATACCGCCAATGGCATCGATAATTCGCTCAAACGCTTTCGTATCAATTAAAACATAATAATCAATAGGAATTCCCAATAAACCTTCTACGGTATCTTTCGTTAACTTATGTCCACCATATGCATAGGCATGATTAATTTTGTCATAGCCATGCCCTGCAATTTTCACACGTGTATCACGTGGTATTGATAAGATAGCTGCTGCTTTTTTTCCTGGGTCAACCGTTGCAACAAATAAAGTGTCCGATCTGCCAACATCATCTTCGCGACGATCTACACCCATAACCATAATATTAACTTTATCTTCTGCTACCATTAGCCCTTCTTCAGCACGATTTCTATTACCAAAAAATTTAGAATCAAACCAATAATATGCGGCGCATGTAGTCGCAATAAAAATACATAAAAGAATCACTACTGTAATAATTCTTTTTCTTCTTCTACGTCTTTGCCTTATTACTCGATCTTGCAAAGTTTCACTCACAAGGACATCTCCTCCAGTCAACTCATCAATGACAAATTAACTCCTAGTTCTTTATTTTATATGACAATAAACAAAGCCCCGATATATGGGGCTTTGCTTAGTATATCAAATATTTACTTGATTCGTCAATATTTTAAAAAGTCATTATTTAGGAAAAATTTCATTGACTTTTCCCCATATATCTGGAGATTCTTGCCCAAGTCGCCAGATTGCAATTCCCGCAACATCATATTTTGCTACGATATTTAATTTAGCAGCTGTACTTCGTGCATCTTCAAACCAAACTTCGTGATCATCGTACTTAAAATATGGGGCTTGATATTTCTCATCATATTTAATTTCTGCACCTTTTTGCGATGCTAATACAGTCGCATCTGGATAAGTGATTGTCTCTCCTTTATTGTTTGCATCCCAATTATATCCATATGCACTTACGCCAATTAATACTTTATTCGGACTTCCACATTGCTCTATTGCATATTGTACATTTTTTTCATACCAATCTATTGGAGCAATAGGACCAGGCTCAGATGTTGACCAATGATTATCATACGTCATAATTTGCAAATAGTCTGCATTTTGTGCAAGTTTTTGGTAATCATATGCTCCCGATACAGACTCATGTACATCAATCTGAGGAAATACCGAAATAATCACAGTTTTATTTATTGCTTTCATTCTTGGATACAGCTCCGTCATAAAAGAAGTTAGGTTTTCTCTTTGTTCTGGTGGTAATAATTCAAAATCAATATTAATTCCATCATACTTTTTTTCTTTCACAATTTTCACTATGTTATCCACTGATTTACTGCGAATTGTAGGATTTCCTAAAATACTTTCTGTTGCTTCACGTTTATTTGTGACTAACGGATAAATTTTCAATCCCATTTGACGCGCTGTATCAACTACGTCTTGGCTTTCTTTTGAATCTACAACCCCATCGGTTCCAACCCTATACCAAAATGGCGCAATCGCAGTTAAGTTTTGCCCATTTTGTTTTAAGCTTGGGAATGATCCTGTAATTTCACTTGTTCCAGCCCAAGGATTCTCATAATAGCCAAGAATAATGCGTTCTTTAGGTTTCAATTTGCCTATAAACCCCTGCAACCATTCTACCGCCTGATCAGGCTCAACGCTTTGTTTTGGAATATTGCTTGTATCACAACCACTCAATGATATTAATAGCACAAAAGTCAACATTATGCTGATAATCAATGAAAGCTTTTTCTTTATCACCACAAATTCACCTCTATATTTTTATTTACATTTAGTATAGTGCTAATTATAATTTTTATACTTGCTGTTGATATTTTAAAGGGTTTTTAATTTAATGCGACGAAAGCTTCTAGAATGTAAAATTTTCAGAGATAACGTCGTTTTAAGTAATTTTTTCTTAAAATAAACATCAAAAAATTTATTATTATAAATATTTTATTATGAATCACGGATGAACCGAGGTAAGATATGCAAAAGATTTCCACCTGTAATTTGCGACCTGGGATGATAGTCGCTTTAAATATCTATAATACGAACGGAAATAAATTATTAACTAAAGGCACCATTTTGAACAAAACCTATATTGACAGATTAAATGCATTATATATTCCTGGTATTTATGTGTCCTTAGGCAATCCAACATTAGATATTAATACACCAGAAGATATTTTAAAAGAATCTGTACGTGTTGAGGCCACTAAAGCTCTTTATCGTGCCTTTCAAAAATGTCAGTTAACAGAAGATTTAGACACGAAATCTCTAACAGATACAACGAATATGATTATTGATAATTTGTTACAGAATTCAAATAATATTATTCAAATGACTGAAATTCGTAAGTTTGACACTTATACTTTTTCACACTCAATTAGCGTATGTGTATTATCAACAATCATCGGAATTTTAAAGCAGTACAGTAAGAAGCGTTTATACGAAATTGCTTTCGGCGCTTTACTTCACGATATCGGAAAACTTAAAATTCCTTTAGAAATTTTAAATAAAAATGGGCGCTTAACTGCTGAAGAAATGAATGTGATGAAAAAGCATTCCGAGTTAGGATTTTTCTTATTAAGAAAAATAAAAATCTTTCTGTAGTTCCCATGCACGTTGCTTTTCAACACCATGAAAAATATGATGGATCAGGCTATCCACGTGGACTAAAAGGTAAAGCAATTCACGAATATGCTAGGGTTGTTGCAATCGCGGATGTCTATGATGCATTGACTTCAGATCGACCTTATAAGTCATCAGTTCCACCTTATGAAGCTTATAAAATTATGGTAAAAGAAAGTGGCAATCATTTCGATCCAGACATTCTTGAATTATTTTTTGAACACGTTGCTATCTTTCCAGTTGGAACTACAGTGAAGTTAAATGATGGCTCTTTTGGCATTGTTACAGAAATCGAAATAGGAAAAACCTTCACTCCTAAAGTAAAACTTATCGCAACTAACGACAAAATTGCAATTAACGAAAACATTTCCGTTGATTTAAGCGTCGAAACAAGTCTTTATATTGAAAAATCGCTAGATGAAAACGAAATTTTTGATTTAATGAAGACTACATTTAATATAAAATTTTCCGATAATTAGTACCTAAAAGCAAGTTTTTATGGGAATATAAGCCTATATTTATCAATAAATATCAAATTAGTTAATATAATCAAAAATTTTGTTGATTTAATACATTAAATTCGTTAAAATAAGTATAGAGCAAAATTTATCCAGGGATTAATAACTTTAGAAGGGTTTTATCATGCAGAGAATATCTATCAAGCATCTAAAAAGTGGGATGATTGTTGCCCGCAACATTTATGACGCGGATGGTCATAAACTACTTAGCAAGGATGTAATTTTAAATGAGCAGTACATAGCACGTTTGCACAATTTAACTATTCCTGCAGTGTATGTAAAATTCAGTAACGATGACAATATAAACTACCCAGATGATATAGTTTCTGAACAAACAAGAGTCAGAGCTATTAAAAGTCTCAATATAGCCTTTCGTAAATGCCAATTGACAAACACTGTAGACTTAAAATTAATGAAAGAAATTACAAGAAACATTCTTGATGCATTGCTCGTCAATAGAACGAATATCGTCCAAATGAACGATATCCGCTGTTATGATGATTATACATTTGCCCATTCCGTAAATGTTTGCATTTTATCAACCATGTTAGCGATTAGTTGTCAATACCCAATAAAAAAATTACTAGAAATTTCTTTAGGCGCATTATTGCATGATGTTGGGAAGATAAAAATTCCACAAAAAATTTTAAATAAACCAGCATCTCTTAGTGAGGAAGAATTTGCTGTAATAAAAAAGCATTCGGAATATGGATTTGATATCTTGCGTCAATCCCAAGATATGTCGGTTGTTCCTATGCATGTTGCATTTCAACACCATGAAAAGTTTAATGGAACTGGTTATCCCAGAGGCTTAAAAGGTACAGAAATTCACGAATATGCACGAATCGTTGCAATTGCTGATGTTTATGATGCAATTACTTCTGATCGGCCTTATAAAAATGCTTGTGCTCCCTATGAAGCATATAAAATTATGGTACAAAACAGTAATTTACAGTTTGACAATATATTATTAGAAAAATTTTTTTCCTATATCGCAGTTTTTCCTGTAGGATCCATTGTGCAATTAAATTCCGGCGAATATGCTTTAGTAGTCGCTGTTGAACAAGGATTCACTTTTTCCCCCACAGTTAAACTATTAGCAACAGCAAATAGAGATATGCTTAAAAATAGGGTGACGCTGAATTTGAAACTTGAAAATATGCCATATATTGATCGTATGCTATGCGAAACTGAATCAATTGAATTTAATGCCTTACTATATAATAAAAAGAGCGATTAATTGAATCGCTCTTTTTATTATATAAATTATTTACATTCCAAACATATAAAATTTCA
>NZ_CBDNNH010000006.1:0-2266 GCF_965318445.1 Anaerosinus sp.
CGCCCGCGATGGATAGGGACCGAACTGTCTCACGACGTTCTGAACCCAGCTCACGTACCACTTTAATGGGCGAACAGCCCAACCCTTGGGACCTACTTCAGCCCCAGGATGTGATGAGCCGACATCGAGGTGCCAAACCTCCCCGTCGATATGGACTCTTGGGAGAGATTAGCCTGTTATCCCCAGGGTAGCTTTTATCCGTTGAGCGATGGCCCTTCCACTCGGTACCACCGGATCACTAAGCCCTACTTTCGTACCTGCTCGACCTGTCCGTCTCGCAGTCAAGCTCCCTTCTGCCTTTACACTCTTCGCGCGATTTCTTGCCGCGCTGAGGGAACCTTTGGGCGCCTCCGTTACTCTTTCGGAGGCGACCGCCCCAGTCAAACTGCCCGCCTGACACTGTCTTGATGTTTGTTATTCATTCAGTTAGATTTTCAGTAAATAAAGGGTGGTATCCCAACATTGACTCCTACGATACTGGCGTACCATATTCTCAGTCTCCCACCTATCCTGTACATTATTTACCAAAAACCAATGTCAGGTTGCAGTAAAGCTCCATGGGGTCTTTCTGTCCAGTCGCGGGTAACCTGCATCTTCACAGGTATTTCAATTTCACCGGGTCCCTCGTTGAGACAGTGCCCAAGTCGTTACACCTTTCGTGCGGGTCGGAACTTACCCGACAAGGAATTTCGCTACCTTAGGACCGTTATAGTTACGGCCGCCGTTTACTGGGGCTTCAATTCAGATCTTCGAATTACTTCTAAACCCTCCTCTTAACCTTCCAGCACCGGGCAGGTGTCAGCACATATACTTCAGATTTCTCTTTCGCATGCACCTGTGTTTGTGGTAAACAGTCGCTTGGGCCTCTCTTCTGTCGCCTTCTTCAGCTCCACTAGCTTGTAGTTTCACCAAAAATGGCTATCCTTTTCCCGAAGTTACGGATACATTTTGCCGAGTTCCTTAACGAGGGTTTTCCCGCGCACCTTAGGATTCTCTCCCCGCCTACCTGTGTCGGTTTGCGGTACGGGCACCTTTAATCTCACTAGAAGCTTTTCTTGGCAGCGTGGTCCAGTTAAATTCAATGTAATTGCTTACATCTTTCCGTCACTTCTCAGGCTTTTAAGATGCGGATTTGCCTACATCTCACCCTACCAGCTTAGACAGGCGTTTCCATCTGCCCGCTTAACCTTCCTTCTGCGTCACTCCATTGCTCAAACAATTATCGGTGGTACAGGAATCTTTACCTGTTGTCCATCGCCTACGCTCTTTGCCTCGGCTTAGGTCCCGACTTACCCTGAGTCGACGATCGTTGCTCAGGAAACCTTAGGCTTTCGGTGGGAAGGATTCTTACCTTCCTTTTCGCTACTCATACCGGCATTCTCACTTCTATACTCTCCAGCACTCCTTTCGGTATACCTTCGTCGTGTATAGAACGCTCCCCTACCCAACATACATTAGTATGCTGACGCGACTTCGGTTCTGTGCTTTAGCCCCGGACATTTTCGGCGCAAAGCCTCTCGACCAGTGAGCTATTACGCACTCTTTAAATGGTGGCTGCTTCTGAGCCAACATCCTGGTTGTTTGTGAAGCTTTACATCCTTTGCCACTTAGCACAGCATTGGGGACCTTAGTCGGCGTTCTGGGCTGTTTCCCTTTTGACTACGGGTCTTATCACTCGCAGTCTGACTCCCAAGTACAAGTATAGCCATTCGCAGTTTGACTGGGTTCGGTAAGCTTTACGCCCCCTAGCCCGATCAGAGCTCTACCGTCTATACTTTTTACCTTGAGGCTAGCCCTAAAGCTATTTCGGGGAGAACCAGCTATCTCCGCGTTCGATTGGCATTTCACCCCTATCCACAACTCATCCCAAAACTTTTCAACGTTCACGGGTTCGGTCCTCCACTCAATTTTACCTGAGCTTCAACCTGGTCATGGATAGATCACTGCGGTTTCGGGTCTACAATATCTAACTTTCGCCCTATTAAGACTCGCTTTCGCTTCGGCTCCGTGTTTTCCACTTAACCTCGCTAGATACTGTAACTCGCCGGTTCATTCTTCAATAGGCACGCTGTCGCACATTTATAGTGCTTCAACTGCTTGTAGACATACGGTTTCAGGTTCTTTTCACTCCCCTCCCGGGGTTCTTTTCACCTTTCCCTCACGGTACTATTCGCTATCGGTCGCCAAGGAGTATTTTGCCTTGGAGGGTGGTCCCCCCTGCTTCCCACAAGGTTCCTCGTGTCTCGTGGTACTCTGGATTCTGACC
>NZ_CBDNNH010000007.1:0-13408 GCF_965318445.1 Anaerosinus sp.
ATATAGGAGAGTACATATTATGGATGGAACAATTCGCAGTAATATAAAAATAGGTGCAAGTGTTATGGTAGTACAGAAACAGGATCAGAGAACAGGAAAGCTTACTCAGGGAATCGTTCAAAGGATACTTACAAATTCACCAAACCATCATCGCGGGATTAAAGTAATGCTTGAAGGTGGTATTGTTGGTCGGGTAAAAAGTATTAATTGATATTGGCACAAAGGGGAAGTAATTGTATATGAATGTTCAAATATTTGGAACAGCAAAATGTTTTGATACAAAAAAGGCGCAGCGTTACTTTAAGGAACGGAATATTAAATTTCAGTTCATCAACTTAAAGGAAAAAGCTATGAGTAAGGGGGAATTTAATAGTGTAAAGCAGGCAGTCGGTGGGCTGGATTCTATGATTAATGGGGAGTGTAAAGATCAAGATACGGTAGCATTGATCAAATATATTACCGAAGAAGCAAAAGAAGCAAAAGTATTGGAAAATCAGCAGGTATTAAGGACTCCGATTGTTAGGAATGGCAGAATAGCGACCGTTGGCTATAGACCAGAAGTATGGAAAGAGTGGAAATAAAAATCCTGTCTAAACTTGGTGTGTTAAATTAATATTTCTGATTTTATATTTTTCGGAATATATGCTTCGTCTCCACCGGTAATAAAGCAATTTGGGGAGTTTACTTTAGAGATAAGATAAGGCGTTAAGAGTTTTTTGCTATTAACGCCTTTTTGTGTGGTTAAAAAGGAGATGTTTTGCTAAGATGAAGGATTATTTTGTATAAATACAGGAGGGTAACTATAATTTAAATAATTAGATATTAGACAAAAAGAACTGTCCCCTTATCTATATAAAAACGTAGAAATATTAGACTGTATTTTGTCTATAAAATCGAAATATAGAAGTGAAGGGTAGATGAAAACATTATTTGACAAGAACAGTATCGGAAAACTTAAAGAACAGGTTAATCCGGCCGACGACGAGCAGAATTTTGGACAAGGAAGGGAATATGTCTGTAAAACTATTTAAAGTCTATGATGATTTGGAACAATTCCACTGGTTTGTCCTATGTTGTTGAAGTAGAGAAACCTTTATCTTCACAACCATGGAAGATGAATTATTAGTGATTGTCATTACGATTGGGAATGTAGCAAAAGAGACACTAAAAGAAAAACTTGTGCATAAAGTTGCTACACGGAAGACAAAGACACTCAACGAATTTTATACAACTGATCTGCCTGTACCAAAATGGTTTATTAATGGACTTGAAGCTGTGCAAAAAGCCCCATCAGCTCAAAATAGGCAACCAGTAAAATTCGAATACAAAGAGGGGGAGATCCAAGCCTTTGTAGAAGATTCCTATAAGTTTGATTTAATAGATTTAGGAATAGCTAAAGCCCATTTTTCAATTGCAACCGGGGGACGTTTTGAACTAGGTAATTGCGGAAAATTTATAGCAGCAAACTCCCAAATGTAATATTTTCATTTGATATATCGTTCTTTATTAACTATGGTATCAAATTTTGCGTAGTGGTTGTTCCAAAGAAAAATGGGAATCTCCCGTTTGGTCGTTGTTGCCGCTTCATCAGGCAATAGAATAATATAGTTGAATTTGCGGGATTTTAAAAAATAGATAATAAATAAAACAACACTCTATAATCTTATAGAGTGTTGTTTTATTTATTATCTATTTTTAGTATCGAAGATATACGGGTGATATATTTTTAGCTATAAATGAAATCATTTACTGCTTGTAAAGATTCTTGTGATCCTACGATAACAAGTCTATCACCAGTTTTTAGAAGTTCATTAGGATCAGGGGCAATATACACTTCCTTTTCTCTTCTTATTGCAATGATTAATGATCCTGTATTTTGCCTAAAGTTAATACTCTTCAAAGATTTACCGACAATTGAACAATTGGATGTTAATTGAATTTCAAAAGGATTATAAGGATTAATGTTTTTTAGACGATCTGAATAATTAATTATATCATTGGTAACTTTACGAAATCGAAGGTCAATTTTTTCTTTTTCTTTTAATAGCATTTCTAATTCTTGTTTTAATGAATAAGTTAACTCCACTTCTTTTTGATTCGTGAGAAATAAAAATGCTTGTTTTTGCGAAATTACTTCTACTTCTTTTCCTTGTGATACTGATAAAACATTTACTTCTTTTAAAATTGCTATCGCTTTGCGTATAGTTTCAGAAGATACTCCATAATGTGCTGATAATAAGGTTCTGCCAGAAATTTTGTCACCAATAGAAAATTCTTTATTTACAATCCGTCTTGCAATATCTATTGCAATAGACTGATATATAGGTAAACTCATTCAAATGCCTCCAGATAGAATAAATAAAAACATTCTAATTATACCTTATTAAAAATTTTATACAATAGTTTTTATATGATTCAGCTATAACTTTGCCTAAAGAAATAATAGAAATAATTAAATAACTTTTTGTTAGATAAAATAAAAGCAATACCTTAAATAAGGCATTGCATAAATATATTTAAATTAAATTATTTTCTTTTAAAAATTCTTTAGATACGACAGATGGATCTATTTGAAGCTCATCAACTTTATAGTTTAATTCAATCATAACCTTATTATTTAAAACTGCTCCTAGCTTTTCAATTAATGGCGTAATTTCGGGATATTTTTCTAATGTATCGTTATTTATAATCGGTACTGCATAATAGGGAGGAAAGAAATTTTTATTATCTTCTAAAATAACTAGGTCGAATTTTTTTATTAAACCATCAGTAGAAAAAGCATCTATGATATCAACCTCATTATTATTTAAAGCAATATATCGTGATGCCCCATCAAGTCCAATTGTTCCAGCAAAATTGAATCCATAAGTTCCCGTTACTCCAAGTAAGCCATCTTTTCGATTTAGGAATTCTAATGTTGCCCCTGCTTTTAAAGAGGACGCTATATTTGATAAATCACTTATAGTTTTTAGATGATATTTTTGTGCTGTATCTTGGCGAACAGCCATCGTGTAAGTGTTATTGAATCCCAAGTGATTTAACATCGTCATATTGTATTTTTGAAATAAATCTTGTTTAGCAGTCGAATAAACTTTTTTTATATTATTTGTAGGTGTATAGCCTAAAATTTCACCGTATATTGTTCCAGTATAGTCAACGTACATATCTATATTTTTAGATTGTAATGCACCAAAGCAAACTTGTGTACCACCTAAATTAATTTCTCTGGTTACTTTTATGTCAGTATTGGCTTCAATTATATCTGCAAGCATGTTTGCAATGATGTGTTGTTCAGTAAAATCCTTACTCCCAATAGAGAGTGTTTTCTGATGGGGATTATTTGCACTATCTGACGATAAAAAAAATATCCCTACTAAAAAAATGGAGGTAAAGATTAAAATCATCTTACGATACAATCTTTTTTCTTTTAAATTTTTCATTGACTTACTTGGTTGATTCTGTAAATTTATTGGAGTTACGAGTTTTTCTACAATATTGGCAATATAATCAACCGCAAGTGCCAAAAGACAGGCAGGAATTGCTCCAGCTAGAATTTGCAAAGTATTTACGGTACGAATTCCTGAAAAAACAAAATAACCAAGCCCTCCTGCGCCAATAAAAGCTGCAATAGTCATTAACCCTACGGCTGTTACGGATGAAATTCTTACACCAGACATAATTACAGGAAGGGCTAATGGAATTTGAATTTTATATAGTACTTGAAATCTAGTAAGGCCGATACCCTTGGCGGACTCTAATACTTGTGGGTTAATATTGATAATACCAGTGTAAGTACTTTTTATAATTGGTAGGAGTGAATATAAAGTAACTGTAATAACAGCAGGAATTGTACCAATACCAAAGAGTGGTATCGCAAATCCTAATAATGCCATAGAAGGAATTGCTTGAATTATATTTGCTGCGCCTAGGATAGGTTTATCTAATTTTTTTATATAGCAAATTAGAATTCCTGTAGGAATTCCAATGAGCGTAGCTAACATAACTGAAATAAATGTCAACTGTATATGTTCCATTAATAAATTAAATATCTGCGATTGATGATTTATAAAGTATTGGATTAATTCCATATTATATCACCTTCGCTTCTATATATTGCTGACTAAATGTTGTGACCAAACTACTATTAGTAATTATACCAAGTAAAACTTTTTTTTCATTTAGAACAGGAACTGTCTTTAACTGATACTTGTTTACTAATTCCAAGATGTCGACAATTGTATCATGAGGAGATGCATAAACTATATTAGTTTCCATAAATGCACTTGCGGGTTGACTTTTATCTTCTACGGATCTTATACTATTAGCCTTTAAAATGCCAATCAATTTTCTGCAACTATGCTCAACAATCATCAGGCTGTCAACATGTGATGAACGCATTCTTTCCATACATTTAAATAGAGAATTTTCTGGTGTACTAGTAATAGGGTGCTCCAGCATAATATCGGAGGCCTTTATATATTCAGGAGAATTCCAGATTCTATTTTTGCCTACAAATGAAGATACAAAAGAATTTATTGGACTTTTTAAAATATTTTCAGGTGTATCATATTGAATGATGCTTCCTTTTTCTAAAATGCATATTTTATCAGCAATTTTTATTGCTTCGTCCATATCATGAGTAACAAAAACAATAGTTTTCTTAAACTTTGCTTGCAATATCAACAACTCATCTTGCAAACTATTTCTTGTAATAGGATCTAATGCAGAAAATGGTTCATCCATTAATACTATTTCTGGATCATTTGCAAATGCGCGAGCTATCCCGATTCGTTGTTGTTGACCTCCACTTAGTTCATTTGGATACCGATCAAGATAACAGATCGGATCTAATGCAATCATTTCCATTAAATTTGCTGTTTTATTTATAATTTGCTGTTTTTCTTTCTTCTCTATGTGTGGAATTAACTCAATGTTTTCTCGAATTGTCATGTGTGGAAATAATCCGCCTTGTTGAATGACATATCCTATATTACGACGTAATGTTATTACATCTAGTGTAGAAATATCTTCATTATTAATAAATATTTTTCCATGGGTTGGCTTTATAAGACGATTAATCATTTTTAGTGTAGTAGTTTTTCCACAGCCACTACCGCCGATAATCGCGATTAAATTTCCTTTTTGAATGTTAAATGAAAGATTGGATAATACAACAGAGTCTTTAAAAGATTTATTAACATTTTCAAATTTTATCAAATGGTTACCCCCTTAAAATTAATCAACTAACAATCTTATTATAACATAAAGTTGTTAGTTGATCAATGTAAGCTATTATTAAACAAAGTGATATGTCTTTTGATTAGGAATAATTATTTTTAAATGATTCAATAATATATAGAGTTATGAATTTCCATTATGGGGGGATTTTTATGCTAAAAAAATTTTTAAAAGGTAATAAAAAAGAAAAGTATAGCAATGAAGATTCTGTTGCAATAAATATAAAACAACCTCTTTCTACTTCTTTGGAAAAGAATATTGAAATTTTCAAATCAATTTTTATTGATGATGAGACGATAAACTTTCGTTGGGTTACAAACTCTCATAATCAAATTCTTAAATATTGTCTAGTTCAAAATGATGGACTCGTTAGTTCTGCTATTATAAATGAAAATATTATCAAGCCTTTAATGGTATCGGATGTATTACTTACCAAAGGAAAACAAATAGACACTTTGATTCAACAAGTTCTTTTAGTTAATCAGATAAAAAAAACAAAAGATTGGCAAGAAATTATAGAAGCTGTTACTTATGGGGATACAATTTTATTTATGGAAGGCGAGAAAGAAGCACTTCTGTTAAATAGCAAAGGTTTTAGTATGCGTTCTATTGATGAGCCTTCTGGTGAAAAAATTATCAGTGGTCCTCGCGAAGGATTTTGTGAATCTTTAATGACTAATCTTTCATTAGTTAAGCGTAGATTAAGAACTAATGAATTAAAAATAAAGTTTCAGAGTCTAGGTGTAAGAACTCATACACAAATCTGCATTTGCTATATTGATAGTATTGTAAATAAAAAAATACTTGATGAACTTGAAAAACGGATTGAGAAGATTAAAATTGATGGGGTGCTAGATAGCAATTATATTACGGAGTATATAAATGATTCTAGATGGTCTCCTTTTAGGACTACGGGATATACGGAACGACCAGATATTGTGGTTGCAAATCTTTTGGAGGGCCGAATTGCTTTATTTGTTGATGGATCGCCGGTTGTATTAACAATTCCTTATTTCTTTATTGAGAACTTTCAAAGTAATGAAGATTATTATATGAGCTTTTATTATACTTCCTTTGAAAGAATATTAAGAATTGCTGCCTTTATTTTGACTATAACAATTCCATCTTTTTATATTTTACTTGCTGCATATAATCACGAAATATTGCCGACGGTACTATTAACTAATATTGCTAGAGATAGTTTAGATGTCCCTTTACCTGCAGGACTAGAAGCTATTTTGATGCTAATCGTATTTGAAATTTTAAAGGAGGCTGGCATACGAATCCCTTCTAGTATTGGACAAACACTGAGTATTGTTGGTGCCCTTGTTATTGGGCAGGCAGCTGTAGAAGCTAGATTAGTATCTGCCCCTATGGTTGTGGTAATCGCAACTACAGCAATTACTGGCCTATTAGCTCCAAGATTAAATGCGCCTATTGCATATGTTCGATTGATATTACTTGTTCTGTCATCAACGTTAGGTTTAATAGGTTTTATCTTGGGACTTTCTGGATTATTAATTCATTTGCTAAATTTGCATTCATTTGGCATCCCTCAAATGCATGCAATAGATAAACTCAATTATCAAGAATTAAAAGATATTTTTATAAGGGGACCTTGGTGGAAAATGATCAATCGTCCATTAAACTTAACAAAGAATAAAACGCGGTTGAAAAATAGTGATAGAGGTGAGTTCGATTAAAAGGTTATTTAGTATTCTACTTATCGTTATTTTTTGTTTCTTGCTTAGTGGTTGCTGGAACTATCATGGATTAAATGAGATTTCTATTGTTGCAGGAGTTGCGATTGATAGAAATATAGAAAATGATAATTATCTGCTAACTATAGAAATCTTTGATTTATCAGGGAAAGACGGGGTAAGTAAAGCTAAAATTATTGAAACGGAAGGTCAGACGATTTATGAAGCGATTAGAAATGCGAAAAAAAGTTTAACTAAAAAACTATACTTTTCTGATATGCAGCTTCTTGTGATTAGTAATCAGATTGCTAGTGAAGAAGGGATACAATATCTTTTAGACTGGTTTATAAGAAATGAAAAACCGCGGGAGACTTTTTCTATAATTATTTCGCAAGAAAAGACTGCAAAAGAAATTCTTACGGCAAGTGCAGTTGATCATAAAGTTATTTCTGAAGAAGTAGAGAGAATTCTTGATTTGGATAATAAAGTGACAGCTTCGACAAAAAATATTGATATGTATAAAATTGTAAATGAATTTAAAAAAGAAAACTCTGTTTTCGTTTTGCCTGCTATTCACTGCGTGACGAATCAAGATAAAAAAATTGTTGAGGTTAATGGGGTGGCAATTTTTAAATCAGATCGGTTGCAAGGATATCTATCGCCAGAAGAAACACGTTATTATCTTTTTGCTGTTGACGAAATTAAGGGAGGCATTTTAACGTTTCCGTTAAATGAAAAAAAGCAAGATACTATTTCTTTTGAAATATTTAAAAATAAGACGAAAAAATCATATGCTTACGATGACAACCGACTTAAAGTGTACTTAGATATTAAGACAACAGTAGCAATTGGTGAAAATGGTAACGATATAGATCTATCTAAAAAAGAAAATATAGATAAGATAAAAACTGTCGCTACAATGGTATTTTCAGATAAATTAAAAGCATTAATCGAAAAAGTAGATAAAGATTTTGCTTGTGATGCATTTGAATTTGGGAAAATGGTTAAAAGAAAGAGTTTAGTATCATGGTCACAATTAAATGAAGATTGGAATGAATATCCGAAAAATATAGAGGTTGAAATAAGACCAGAATTTGAAATCATAAATACAGGATTAATTAAATAATGAAATATTGATAAAGTAATAGCAAATGAAAGAGGTATTTTTATGCAAAATGATAGAATTTCAATGCATCAAGTGATTTGTATGATTATATTATTTTTATTTGGAAGTAGTGTTTTATTAGGAATGGGAATCGGCGCAGGCGGGAATACTTGGATTGCAGTAATGGCAGCTGCTATTTTAGGGAGTATTCTCTCGCTTGTTTATGCTAGGTTGATTAGATTATTTCCTGAACAGAATTTTTATGATATTGCGCAATTAGTATTCGGAAAAGTAATTGGCAAGATTATAACTGTATTGATGATGTGGTATGCAATTCATCTAGCGGCATTAGTGTTAAGAAATTTTTCGGAATTTATCAATATTGTGACTCTGGAAGAAACGCCACAGATTGTAGTAATGATAGCAATCCTTAGTGTCACTGGATATATGGTTGTTAGTGGAATAGAGACCTTTGCAAAATGGGTGATGTTTGCAATAATTTTTGTAATCATGGTTTTTTTATTTACTATAGCTTTATCTATTAAGGATATAGAAATATCGCATATTTTGCCTATGCTAACATATGATTTCAGCACTATAGGTTCAACAACGTTAAAACTTTTTATATTCCCTTTTGCAGAAACGGTACTTTTTCTAACATTAGCAGATTCTATTAAAAAAAAGGATAATCCATATAAAATTTATTTATATGGGATTTTTTTAGGAACTTTGCTTTTAGCGGGTACATTTTTACGTAATCTTATGATTCTGGGGCATCCCATGTTAGAAAGATCATATTTTCCTTCTTATATGGCAACGAGAATTCTTAATATAGCTGAAATTTTTTCACGAATCGAAGTAACGATATTTTATAATTTTTTATTAGCTGGTATAACCAAAATATCAATTTGTTTATTTGCTTCGATAAAAGGAGCTGAAAAGCTATTTAATACATCTAAAAATTGGAAAATGATGTGTTTTATTTCTTTAATCGTTTTATTATTGAGCAGATTTCAGTTTAAAAATTTATTTGAGATGTTGAGTTTTATTGATATTTACCAGTACTATGCAGTTTTTTTTCAAATTATTATTCCTTTGTTTGTTTGGATTGGTGCTGAGATAAAGATCTATAAAAATAATAAAGCAAGTATTCAATAAAATAGGATTTTCATAAATTTCAGAAAAGACCAGATGAATAAAGTTTCGTCATGGAGGAAAATTTTATGTTAAGAAAAAGCTTAAATGCAGATGTGATATTTACATCATTGGAACGAAATATTGCTCAACTAAAAAGTATATTTGCTGATGATGCTACAATCGGAATAAGGTGGATAGCGAATTGCAATGATACTACATTGAAGTATTGTATTATACAAAATGACGGTCTTGTGGATTCTAAAATAATTAATAATAATATCATAAAACCGCTGATATCATCTAAAGTTTCTCTAAAAAGAGGAGAGCAAATAGATGTATTGATGCATCAGGTTATTTCAATCAATCAGATAAAGAAAACAACGCAATGGAAAGAAATTATTGAGTCGGTTACTTATGGAGATTCCATATTATTTATCGATGGTGAAGCAGGAGCTCTTATCTTAAATAGTAAGAGTTTTAGTACGAGGGGAATTACTGAACCTTCCAATGAAAAGGTTTTACTAGGTCCGAGAGAGGGATTTTGTGAAGCGCTGATGACTAATCTTTCAATGGTTAAGAGAAAAATACGAAATAATGATTTAAAAATGAAATTTCAAAGCTTTGGTGTGCGGACACATACGCAGATTTGTATTTGTTATCTTGATAATATCGTTAACAAAAAAGTACTTGAAGAGCTTTATCGTAGACTTGAAACAATAAATATTGATGGTGTATTAGATAGTCATTATATAACAGAATTTATCCAAGATTCAAAACTATCACCGTTTAATACGATTGGATATACAGAAAGACCGGACGTTGTTGTGGGAAAGCTATTAGAAGGAAGAATTGCTTTATTTGTTGATGGATCGCCAGTTGTATTGACATTACCCTATTTATTTATTGAAAATTTTCAAAGTAATGAAGATTATTATTTAAACTATTATTATGCATCATTGAGTAGAATTTTGAGAATATTTGGATTTGTTTTGAGTGTCACTCTTCCTGCATTTTATTTGGTAACCGTTGCATTTAATCAGGAAGTATATCCAACGACTCTTTTAATTAATATGGTTAGGGAACGTACTGGAGCACCTTTGCCAGCGGTGCTAGAACTTATTGCTATGCTCATCTTATTCGAAATTTTAAAGGAAACTGGAATACGAATTCCTACCGGAATTGGACAAGCATTGAGTATTGTTGGAGCAATTGTTGTCGGGCAAGCGGCAGTAGCTGCAAAACTTGTAGCTGCTCCAATGCTTATTGTTGTTGCTCTTACAGCAATTTCTGGTTTTTTAGTACCTAAAATGAATGCTTCTATTATTTATGGAAGAACATTGCTGATTTTATTGTCATCTACATTTGGATTATTGGGTTTTTTCATCGGTAGTTCAATGATATTAACGCATCTTTTAAATTTACATTCCTTTGGAATACCTCAAATAATATCTATGGATAATATGAAGTATCAGGAAGTTAAAGATACTTTTATTAGAGGTCCTTGGTGGAAAATGATTAAGCGTCCTTCAAGTTTAACTGAAAATAAAAAAAGACTGAATGGTGATAAAGGTGAATGTAATTAAAAAATTAATTAGCATTATGTTAATCATTGGGATATGCATTCCTCTCAGTGGCTGTTGGAATTATCGGGGATTGAATACACTATCAGTTTTCACAGGGATAGCTATTGATAGAAATGAGGAAAATAACAATTATCAACTAACGATAGAATTTATAGATTTTTCAGAAACGAGCAAGAAAGAACCCAGTAAATCTCAGCTAATTGAGGTAGAAGGAAAAACGATATTTGAAGCAATTCGAAATGCAAAAAGAAAATTAGCAAAAAAATTATATATGGGTGATCTAAAGGTTGTTATTATTAGCAACCAAATTGCAAGAGAAGAGGGAATAAATTCTATTTTAGATTTCTTTACCAGAGATGCGGAAATGCGGGAAACAGTGATACCAGTTCTTTCGCAGGAAAAGACTGCGAAAGAAGTTTTAATGGCAAACGGTGTTGATAATAAAATAGTTTCCGAAGATCTTGAAAGAATTATAAAGAGTGGTTGGAAAACAACAGCCTCAAGTAAAAATGTTAATATTTGCAAAATTTTTAATGTTTTACATGGTAAAGACGAAATCTCGTTAGTTTTACCTGCAGTCCACTGTAAAAACAATAAAGAAAAAAAGATCGTAGAATTAAATGGAACTGCTATTTTTAAAGGAGATAAGCTGAAAGGATACTTATCTCCAGAAGAAACATATACTTATCTTTTGGCTACAAATGAGATAAATAGAGGTATAATCACAGTCCCTTTAAACGATAGTCAAGATAAAATTGTCCTTGAATTAGAGAAAAATAAGACGAAAATGTCATATTCTTACAATGAAAACCGTTTAAAGATTTTTTTGGATATGAGTAGTGTAGTAAAAGTGAGTGAAGTAAATTTTGATATTGACCTTTCAAAGAGAGAGACTATTGAAGAATTTAGATCCGCGGCTAAATTACAGTCTTTGCAAAGGTTAGAGTCACTAATAAACAAAGGAAAAAAGGAATTAAATTGTGACATTTTAGGAGTTGGAACAATGATTCACAAAAATGATCCAGAACTATGGTACAAGCTAAGAGAAGATTGGGATTACTATATTCAAACCATGGAAGTCGAAATAAGACATGATTTTGTCATAACAAATACAGGGCTAACGAAATAAATAGGGATCAGAAGTGATGAAAGAGGTATTGTTATGCAGAGTAAAATAACATCAATGAAAACAGAAATTTATATGCTTGTATTGTTTTTGCTTGGGAGTAATTCTGCTATAGGGATTAGTTGGGGAGTAGGGCAAGACAATTGGATCTCGATAATACTTGCATTAGGATTTGGAAGTATTTTTATTCTTATGTATGCTAGAATTAATAGTTTATTCCCAGAAAAAAATTTATATGATATTACGGAATCGATATTTGGAAAAATAATTGGGAAAATAATTACTGTTTTAATAATAGTGTATGCGATTTATCTTAGCACTATTGTTATTAAACTTATTTCAGAATTTATTAAGATAGTGAACTTAGTAGAAACGCCTGTGATTCCTATTATGATTTTACTTGTTATCGCTGCCGCTTATTTAACCTTTAGTGGAATAAACACTTTAAAAAAGTGGAGTACATTTGTTTTTCCAATATATTTTCTTATATTGATGTATATACTAATCGCGTCTATGTCAGAAATGAAATGTACCAATCTTTTACCAATTTTTGAACATAGCATAATGGACATTGTAAAGGCAAGTTTAAAAATTCTTTCGACTACTTTTGCCGGAACAATTTTATTTTTAACATTTGAAGATTTTATTAGAAGTCGTAAAAATCCTTATATGATTTATTTTTTGGGGGTTTTTATTGCCATGGTAATCTTAATCTCTATATTTTTAATTAGTGCTATGGTTTTAGGTATTCCTATGCTGGAAAGTTCTTATTTCCCAATCTATACTGTAGCGAGATTGATTAGTATTGGCGATTTTCTTTCAAGAATTGAAATGATTATTTTTTTCAATTTTCTATTAGCATGTATCGCTAAAATATCAATTTGTCTATCGGCAGCAGTAAAAGGAGTGAAATGTTTATTTGATAATAGAAATGAGGGATTAATCTTATTCATCCTGAGTATAAGTGTTTTAGTAATAAGTATTTTAGGGTTTAATAGTATAATGGATTTATTAAATTTTTTGGACTCCTATCAAATTTATATTTTGTTCTTTCAGATTCTTATTCCAGCTATGATATGGGTCGGTGCTGAGCTAAAAGTAAGCAAAATAAAAAGAGGATAAATAAGCATATAACGGGTTGGAGGAGTTTGCTTTTTATATTACAAATTAATTGCATCGGACTCAGTGACACTCCTAGTATTTTTAAGAACTTCAGATATTTGAAGTTCTTTTTTATTTTGTAAATATAGCTTTTATTATAAAATACTTCTAGTATCATAGGTTTAATATATTCAGCAGATAAAATTAGCGATGAAAAGGAATTGCTGCATTTCTATTGAATTATTTAGTGTTAGACTCGGAAGAAGACGGTTTTCGGCACTATATTCTGCAATTATAAAAGAAAATGAAGCAAGTATTCAACTGCATAAAAAGTGTGGATTTAGAAAAATTGGAATACGTGAAAAGCTTGCTAAAATGAAAAGTACAGGAAAATGGCATGATGTCGTTCTTATGGAGC
>NZ_CBDNNH010000008.1:0-3425 GCF_965318445.1 Anaerosinus sp.
GGTGAATTTGTAAGTATCCTTTGAACGATTCCCTGAGTAAGCTTTCCTGTTCTCTGATCCTGTTTCTGTACTACCATAACACTTGCACCTATTTTTATATTACTGCGAATTGTTCCATCCATAATATGTACTCTCCTATATTATTTAAATTGATTTTCCAGATTACCCACTTGTTATTTATGCAATCATGTTTCAATATGCATTAATACATAAATAAGTATTTTAAATTCAATACAATCCGTTGGCATTCCAGAGCGAATCAACGTGTCTGTATTCTCATTTTCTGACATCCAACTAACAAGCAGCTTCTTCTTTTCTGATGTCAATACATCTCCTAGTATATACGATTGAAAATCCATTACTAATTGATGTGGTTACTGGTGTCACGCAAATCTCCAGGAACCGCATCATGCTGCGATGCTTTGATAGTTGATTGTCCACAAGTAACCAGAAAAACCGACATGACGAATATTACGAATATCCCCTTCATATTTCGCCTCATAATCAAACCACTATCCTTTTGATGGAATCTTTTACATTACATGAAATAATTATATCATAGTTTTCATACAACTATTATAACAGATACAATTTATTAAACTTAGAATTATACTCCGCAAATAATGTTTTTACTTCTTGATGATAATCATATGCCAGTATCAATTTAATATCAAAATTAGATTTCTCCATTATTAAAAGCCAAGAGGAGACCCCTTCCAATCTATTGGATAACATAGCTCGTCATCGGATAAATTCTTTCATCTATACATATTGCGGATATTAATGAAACAAAGCAATATGTATAGATAGTTCGAAATAGCTTATACTATTTGAAAAATATGTAGGAGTGGTGTTGGATGTCAGTTGATGATTCAAATAGTACCGTTGCTTTTCCCGCACAACATCAGAGTAGACAGCCGGGCTTTGAATTTGAGATGAACCCACGGCCAGTTTCTGAGGACCGAAGTCAGGTAGGTAGTGAGAAATTAAGCGGCAAAGTGGCTATTATTACAGGTGGTGATAGTGGAATTGGACGAGCGGTTGCTTACGCTTATGCTAAAGAAGGCGCTGATATTGCAATTGCATTTTTAGATGAAGAACAGGATGCTAAGGAAACAAAAAAGCGAATTGAAACATTAGGTACACGGTGCATTTTGCTGCCTGGGGACTTGAGAATAGAGTCACAATGTCAGCAAGTTGTTGCAAACACAATGCAGGCTTTTGGCAAAATAGATATTTTGGTGAATAATCATGCGGTTCAATTTCCACAGCAATCTATTCTGGATATAACTGCGCAACAGTTGGAAAATACGTTTCAAAGCAACTTATTTTCTTTTTTTTATATGGTTAAAGCAGTTTTACCACATTTACCTGAAAATAGTTCGATCATTAATACAAGCTCTGTGACTGCTTATAAAGGTGATGAAATATTACTGGATTACTCAGCGAGTAAAGGGGCAATTGTTAGCTTTACACGTTCATTGGCTTTGTCGTTGGCAAAGATGAAAATTCGTGTAAATTCAGTTGCACCAGGACCTATTTGGACTCCCCTAATACCAGCTTCCTTTACTGAAGAAAAAGTAAAAAACTTCGGTGCAGATACGCCGCTTGGACGGGCTGGTCAACCTTATGAACTGGCCGCTGCCTATGTTTATTTAGCTAGCTGTGATTCTACCTATGTCTCTGGGCAAGTATTGCATGTGAATGGTGGAGCAGTTACAGCTTCATAATTCCAAGGAACTAGGAGCCAAGAGAAACAGTTTGCAGTGAAGTTCTTTCTGGCTATAAAGCCTCAAATTTCTTTTTCACTTTTTCCTCTATTTATACAAACAAATTCTTTGTTTACCTAAAACATTTCTTATTCACACACCAAAAAGGCGCTAAGACCAAAAAGTCTTAACGCCTTTTCTTATATCTAAATCAATTTTCCAAAATTGCATTTATGCTGGTGGAGACGATCCGCGCCCCTGCAAATCCACCCATTTTCGGTCTACAAACTTAGCATTTGGACTAAGCGATGTAAAATCTCTATTTAAAATATTGTTTGCTTTAAATTTTTCAAATTTATTGGCATGGCTATGTTTATACTTTTTTCGTCTAATAGCTGATTGTAGATTATTGTTTTGACATTAAAATTCTAAGTCTATTTAAATCAATTGAAATATTATGTTGTTTAAATAAAACGGCTTTCATTCTACGATAAGCAAGAATACCTTTATTATTATGTTGTTCAAATTTTATAGCTGCTACAATAGAAATACAACGCTGTCGAGTTAATTGTTATCATATTTCATCCTACTGTTACCATTAATTCTCAGTCACGCCTAAATGTATTAAACCGCTCTTCATATGTTTCGATATTTTGTTGCATCCCTATTGCTAGAAAGAGGTGAGAGACTTAAAATTATCTTGGAATTATCAGGACATTCCGTCTTCTCTATCACCTTAGACATTTACTCTCATTCCATCCCTTCACTTGGCAAGCAGGCTATGAATAAAATTACGCAATCAATTTTTAATTAGATTTTCTCACTGGCATAAGCATCGGCTTATGTCCTTTTTATTTATTTCAAATTTTTAAATCTTATCATTCAAAAATAATTCGAGACTACTTCACTCTTTTTTCGTCACGTTTCATTAAACGCTCAACGTTTATAAAATGCCCAAATAACATTGATAAAACAAAAGAAAAAGCTTTTATTCCAAACGTTTTTAAAGCATTAGGTATAGTTATCAGTGGCTTATCGTAATTTTCCCTCAGTTCTCTTTGCTTCTCTTCCTCCATATATTGTCTATATGCCTTATCAGCTACTATTTCAGCCTCATCTTCCTCTAAGCCTTTCCCATAAAGCGTAACGATTATTTTTCCTCTAGGTCTGCCGTTTCTAAATTGCAGCAAAGCAGATCGATATATTATTTCTAAATCTTCTTGCGACACGTTTCTACACTCCATGATTTTATCTCCCCAATATGAACTTATTTATTATGGATAATATTTCTGATAATTCCATAAAAGTCCTCTAACTTATTTATTTAAATTATTCATTTTAAAATCAAATTTTTATAAAACTGTGTCAAAACCCTCAAAATCAGTCTTTTTTCCCCTATAAATAACAAAAAAACTTCCAAGCAAAATGCCTGCAAGCTTTGTAATTCCTAATATGGTGCGGTTGATGGGACTTGAACCCATACGAGCGTAGCTCACTACCCCCTCAAGATAGCGCGTCTGCCGATTCCGCCACAACCGCATATTTAATTTTAGATAAAACAAAACACCATTTTAAAAAATGGTGCCGAGGACCGGAATCGAACCGGTACGGATATTTCTATCCGCGGGATTTTAAGTCCCGTGCGTCTGCCAGTTCCGCCACCCCGGCATAACATTTTGGAGCGGGTGATGAGAATCGAACTCACGTGACTAGCTT
>NZ_CBDNNH010000009.1:0-2897 GCF_965318445.1 Anaerosinus sp.
CCTACTCCTGTTTTTGGACCTTAAAGTTTTAGAAAGTAATGAAATATGAAATCATTTAGATTAAAAATTCCCCAATGTCCACAATGTGGTTCACATCGTTTTAGATTTAATACAAGATTGGGGCCCATCCTTTTTCTTATCACTCAGCTCATTACTTTTATTCCTGTGGGAATAAATTATATTTGTAAAAATTGCGGACATCGTTGGATGGAATAGTATTAACATATCGCAAGAGAAATTGATGAAAAGAAGAATTATTTATCTAGCTGTATTTATAATTATTTTTATTGCTGGTGCCATGACCGGTATTATATTTGCTGGTTTTCAATCATGACAAGTGTTACAAAAATTGTCGTAACAATAATGATTGTGAACCAGAATTGGGAAGGTGCTTTAGTGGTTGCGATTATGCTTCGGTGAAGTGTCAACTGGATGCTGCTGCAAAATTTGGCAATGATGTGCCGTGGTATGATAGATGGCAAGGCGTAGTTGGAGCTGCGGCTCTCGGAGGACAAGGCGGTCTGAGGGATGGATATAATGCTACCGTAAGCGGCCTGTCCAATATATGGAATTTTATTTTCTAGAAAGGGAAATCATATGATTAGAAGGTTGTTTTTTATTGGTTGTGTTCTATCTGCTATTTTATCTTTTTGCGGATGCATGAAATGGGAAGAGCCTACAATGTTAGATAAAAATTATAAAGACACGCCATTTCGCGCGGCAAATCGGGAGAAAAATAGAGCGAAAGATATAATATCTAGTCAGCAGTGTGCTCAATCGGGTTGGTACTATTTGCATGAATATAAACGTCACAAATGGACATCTTCTTTAAAAAATGCAGGACGGCTGTTTAATTATTGCTGGTTTTTCGATCCTGAAAATTACAATTCCTATTGGGGATGGGGAATTGTAATGGGAGAACGCGCAAGCTTGGTAAATGAAAAAGAAGCTGAAAAATTTTTAATCTCATCGCTTGACCTATTTCAACTTGCCTCACAAAAAGAAATACCCCCGGCAGAAAAAAATAATTTTTATATGGATTGGGCCAATGTTTATAATGGTGTAGGGGCATTTTTTGCCCAAAATGACGACACAGCAAAATCTTTATCGGCCTTGAATAAGGGAAAAATTTTGTTGTTGGATGTCTTGAAAAAAGAGCCGACAAACGGGCGTGCCTACTTTTTGTTGTCGGTAAATTTTTATTATCGTAAGAATTACAGAATGGCAGAGAAAAATGCAGATAAAGCGATTAAATATAACTTTAAAATACCAGAAAAATACCTACGGGAACTTAAAGAACGAAAAGATGTTTAGATGTTCCCATAGCTATAAGAGAAATTAATGAAAAGAAAAATTATTTATCTAGCTGTATTTATAATTATTTTTATTGCTGGTGCCATGACTGGTATTATATTTGCTGGTTATCATACCTCAAAAGCTTTTAAGTTGTTGATTTATAATGAAGTAGTTAAGGGATATGATGATGTTCAGCAGGCATATAGGACCAATAATCCTGAACTGATAATTTGGGAACTAGAGCATTTTAACCTATTGTTAGACAAAATTGAGAGTTATAAAGTTATTGAGGATGCAGAATTTTATTTCTATAAAATTATCATTTACGCATTGTTTGATCGTTATTCAAATACCGCAGAAAACAAAAAAAATGTATTATATAAGAAAACTATGCTTGACTACTTTGAATTATATTCAAAAACAAGAAATAAGCCGCTTGACAGGGGAGAAATTGATCCTTTTATCAATCGTATCCTTGAGGATTGGAAAAATAAAGTTATTGAGGATGAGAAATAATTTTTATAGCAATTAAACATATTTGTGCTTTGCAATCAGTAAAAATATCAATAAAGATGTCTGGATATGTATTGATGTAGCTTTAATAGAATATTAGGCAATGGATTGAAATTCCCAGTTTAGAATGGGAACAAGGAGTTGAGTTGATCTACTGCGATGCCGAGGTGGTATTGATATGGAACAGAACGTTTTCCTGCCATTCCCGAGAGTTAACAAGTTTGTCACGTATTTCCAGTCAAAGCCAATTTTTTCTTCCGATGGAAAGAGCTTTCGCAATGACAGTTTCCAGTGGGGAATACGCGGAAGAGAATCCATTCCGTTTCAGCAGTGAATACTCTGATATGGAAACGGGGCTGGTATATTACAATTACAGATATTATTCCCCCGAACTCGGACGATGGCTCTCCAGAGACCCTATCGAAGAACAAGGGGGATACAACCTGTATGGTATGCTGGGAAATGATATTGTAAATAGTTGGGATCAATGGGGATATGGGCATGCTTGGCGGTGTCCTATCGCCGCTTATAGTTGGGCTATGACTGGCAACTGGAATGCAACATCAGAGGAGTTAGATGCAGCGCATGAAGTTTTTTGGGGAAGTTTTAACAGGAGAATACTATCGTGATTATTGGAGTGATAAATTTGTCGAGAATGATTTAAGCCTAACTGCTGGGGTCTATACAGATTATGCATATTGGGGCGAGAGTGGATTTGCTTTTGAATTTGAATTTTCAGTTTCAGGGGGGTTCTCCGGAGGGGGTGGCATTAATGCTAACCTCGGTTATGGTGTCAGCACAGGGGGATATGTGGGAGCAAGCATAAAATCTGATACATCATTACCACTAAAAGGGGCTAATGTAAGTGGTGGAATCGGGATTAGGGGACCTGTTGGAGGATGTATAAGTTCGGGGGATGGAAGAAATGGAGTGAATATATCTGCAGGAGTTGGCGTTGGTGGATATGGCACCGTTAGTACACCATTATTCTAAGAATTTATCCCTAAATAACGCCTAATTTTCTAAAAATGATAATACTTGCTGCGAGTTGTAGTAACGATTCGTAGGCGGCATTTGTTTTTTCATAG
>NZ_CBDNNH010000010.1:0-203498 GCF_965318445.1 Anaerosinus sp.
TAAAAGAAATTGTTGTTACTTTATTGTAACATTTGTTTTGTGTTTCGTTTAAAACGAAACCCGCACATCTGGCATAATTGAATCAAGTAATACATTACTTAATATCTACATTGTTTAGTTTTCAAGGAACACTTGGTTGCTGGCGAACCAGCTCATTTATATTAACACAATCAAGGATTGTTGTCAACATATTTTTTGAAATTCTTTTTTATGAATTTCTTTTTAGTTAGTGCCGTAAGCGTTTCCCGCTGACGACTTTTATTATGATATCAAAAGAAATGTGCCTTGTCAACATATTTTTTGAAAAATCGACAAGGCACCGTATTCTTATTTTATTAAATTATTTTTCGTGTGCTAAATTATATAATGCAGCTGCTGTTTCTGATAATTTTATTAGTTCATTTGCTACGCTTTCAATTGCACTAGTCTGTTGACTGACAATTTCTAATGTAGCTGCCCCTTTATCTACGGTTTCATTTACAGATGAATTAATCATTCCTGTAAATTCTCTTATTTTTTCTACGGTTTCTTTTGAATTGCCGGATAGCTTGCGAATTTCTTGAGCAACAACACCAAATCCAGCACCAGCTACGCCTGCACGAGCAGCTTCAATAGACGCATTTAATCCCAACAATTGTGTTTCATTTGCAATATCTTTGATTAAATCTGTCACTTCGTTAATTTTTACTGAAATAAGATTTACATTTTTAATTTCATTATTTAAATTATTCTGATTTTCATTTACATCATTTGCTGATGCCGCTAATTCTTCCATCGTCGCAGATACATGCATTAGTTTTTCATTAATAATTTCAGACATATCTTTTAAGCAGAATTTATAATATCCCATTTGAGAAAATGCATTTGCCATTAAAAATAAAACATTTGCCGCTGCCTCTAAATTTTCCCGTGGCATATAATTAATCTCACGAACCGCTGCAACATATTCGTCTGGATTAACGCCAATTTCTTCTGCAATTTTTCTGTATTTGCTTTCTACTAACGGCTCAGTTAAAACCTGGCCTCCTAAAATTGAACCAATCTGCTTCCCATTTAACATAATTGGAGCTGCAAAATCCATCAAACCAGCATGACATTCATAAATTGCAGGTTTACCATTTTTTGCTGAAGTTTCTCCACCAATACGGTCACACTCCATACAACGCTTATTCCCAATTGGTGAATTACGCGTATATTCCATGCAAAATTTTGTCCAGTAACTAGGGCGTGTTATTAGATTTCCTTTCAAATCAACAGTAACAGCTGTCATTCCTAAACTTTTTGCAAAAGAATCTTGGAATTCTTGCAGAAACTTCATATCAAAAACATCTTCTACTTTTAAATTTTCTAAATCCTTTTCAATATTATTTGTCATAATCAATCACCTTTCTTCTTTATCCTAATTTTATTTATAATCGAAAATTAATATTTTTAATTTTATGAATTTTCTGTTTATTTTTCTGTTAGAACCAGCTAACCTCATCTTTTAGATAACGCCAGCCAGCCTATTGAGCACACCCTATGTATCTTCTTCATTTAAAATTTATCTCTGTAAGTATTCTTTGTAACTCTTCTTTTAACTCTCTCAGCCTTTTTTCTATTTCCAAATCATCCTCAGTAATAATAGCTTTTTCTAGTTCCATCGCTTTTTCCCGCATATTAGTTATTCCTAAATTAGCTGATGTTCCTTTTATCGTATGAGCTAAAAGTCGAGCATCCTCATAATTTTTTTTATTAATAAGTTCTTTTACTTCCCCATCAGCATTTTTATATGAATTTATGTACTTATTAAATAAACGATTGAATAAATTTATATTTCCCCCTAACCGTTCCATAACATCGGCTTCATTAATAAAACTATAACAGATTTGTTTTTTCTCCATACTAACACCTCAAAATTTCAGCTATAAGTCCTTTGCATTCCAAAAATTAGCATCTTTTTTAATAAAGTCTCTAATATGAATCAACTTTAACGCCAAATTTATTTGAGTACGAACATTGATATCGTCAATGGATGATTCTAAAATCTCTTCTATTTTTTGTTTACGCCATAAAACAGTATTAGGATGTATAAATAAACTAGCAGCAACACTTTTTATACTATTTGAAAAGATTAATTGTTCTAACGTTAACAAAAGTTCACTATTATTTTTACAATCATGCTGAATGATCTTCCCCAATGCATTATCGATAAAACGCTCTATATCCATTTTTTCAAAGGTATGAACAATAACTTCATATAATCCATTTTGCGAATAATCCAAAATAGCAACATCACGATTCTCATCTATTGCCATCATTAATCCAGCTAAAGCATCATAATATAATTGTTTAAAGTTAAGAATCATCCCTCTCGTAGTCGATACCCCAATACGAATTACTATTTTGGGAAATCGCATTTCTATTGACTCCTTTAAAAGTCCTGCAATTCTTTCCACATCGCCCATACTGCTTGGATACTGCATAAGTATACCTATACCAAAATTACTGTTCCATATCCATCCATAACCCTTTTCAATTAACCATTCTCCGATGCTTGCACGAATATTTTCTGGAGAATATGCCGTTTCATCTAACAGAGAGGTCGAAACCACATAACAAACTAATGGTTTTTGATTCTCAATTCCATATACGCTTAATAGTTGATTTTGCTGTTCTTGACTATATCCTCCCGTTAAAACACTGTTAAAAAAGCGACTGCGTTTTTGATATTCATATGTTAAATCGACTTTTCTCTCGGTCAGACGGCGTTCTGTTATATCTTGAACATGGGCGGAAATTATCTTTTTGTTATGAACGGAATTATCCATAATCGACATCGTAATTTGCAAAATGAAACGATTTGCACCAATAAATTCTGTCTCAAATTCAAAATTTTCTTCTGAGTTTATCACAGCTTCTATCGCAATCATAAATTGCTTCTGTAAATACTTCGGCAAACATTCAAGCAGATTTATGTTAACAAATTGTTCGGGAATTTCTGGAAAATAAATATGGTAATTACCAAACAATTCAAGAATCTCAGCTTTCTCATTCATAATAATTGCCGCATCTGAAATAGAACTAGCAAAATTCTTTAAAAGAGCTAGAGACTTCTTATGTCCTTGCTGCAATATTAATTGATTTTTTATTTTAGCATTAATAACCGTAAGATTATAAGGCTTTACAATATAGTCAACGGCTCCTAACTCTAACCCTTTCGTTACATCTTCTGTATCCGCTAAACTGGTTAGAAACATAATAGGGATATGCATCGTTCTAATATCTTTTTTTAATAATTTGCACACTTGATACCCATCCATATCTGGCATCATAACATCTAACAGTATTAAATCTGGGATTTCTTTTTTTATATATTTTAAAACTTCTTTTCCACTATAGGCAGCCGTTAAATGACGTTCTTCATCGGCAATACCCGCCATTAATATTTCAACATCAGTCCCACTATCATCAGCAATTAAAATTTTATATTGATTTTTCTTTTTACTATTCATCTACATTCCACCTAATTATTTTTCCGTCCAAATTCTTTATTTAAACTAAATTCGCTATTGATAAAACATTTTCCTACATATAAAATTTTTTCACTATTTTTTTATAAAAAAATATAAATCTAGGACAAATTCACTGTTTTATTTTCCAAAACTTATTTTTATGTAAATTAATATCATATTGTGCACTATTCTTATTATATATGAATAGTAAGGAGTTTTTCCAATAAATCATAAATAAAAATTTATAAAAATTATTAACCCTTTCATATTCCTATGAATTCTAATTAAAAACCACGTACTAAACTCCAGTACGTGGCATAATTTTATAAAGAACAAAATTCTATTTTTTATTTTAGATCGAAATCCATCAGACTAAACATATCAAGCTTAAACTAAAAAGATGCTATCCAAATAAAATTATAATAATGGATAGCATCTTTCACTTATTAGATAAAAGCAATTTGTAACCGCATTTTTGCAATGTAAATTACAAGTTTATCTATGTCTCATATGTGGGAATAAAAGAACATCACGAATTGATGTGCTATCAGTTAAGAACATAACTAAACGGTCAACACCAATTCCCAAACCACCTGTTGGAGGTAGTCCATATTCAAGTGCCGTTACATAGTCATGATCCATCATATGAGCTTCATCGTCACCGGATTCGCGTTGTTTTGCTTGCTCTAAAAAACGACCTTCTTGATCAATAGGGTCATTTAACTCGGAGAAGCCATTTGCAAGTTCTCTTCCATAAATAAATACTTCAAACCGATCCGTATTTTCAGGCTTTTCTTTATTTCGCTTTGCAAGTGGCGATATTTCTGTTGGGTGACCAGTAATAAACGTAGGTTGAATCAAATGTTCTTCTACTTTATCTTCAAATACGGCATTTAAAATACCACCAATACCATGATTTTTTTCATATTTTACGCCTAGTTTATCAGCAATTGCACGAGCTCCATCAATAGTAGTAACATTACTAAAATCTTCACCTGTGTATTTTTCTACAGCTTCTGTCATGCTAAGGCGCGTCCAAGGTGAGCCAAGGTCAATCTCTGTTCCTTGATAGTTTATTGTTGCTTTACCCAGCACTTCTTTAGCAATGCTTACAACAATTCCTTCTGTAAGTTCCATTAAATCATTATAGTCCGCAAATGCTTGATAAATTTCTACCGACGTAAATTCAGGATTATGACGAATAGAAATGCCTTCATTTCTAAATACACGCCCTAATTCATAAACTTTTTCAAAACCGCCAACAATTAAGCGTTTTAAGTAAAGTTCCGGAGCAATGCGTAAATATAAATCCATATCTAGCGCATTGTGATGAGTGATAAACGGACGAGCTGCAGCACCGCCGGCAATTGGATGCATCATTGGAGTTTCTACTTCTAGGAAATCTCTTGCATCTAAATATCCACGCATCGCTTTAATAATTTTACTGCGTAATACAAAAGTATCTTTTACTTCTGGATTTACAATTAAATCTAAATAACGTTGACGATAACGAGTTTCTACATCTTTTAATCCGTGGAATTTTTCCGGTAATGGACGAAGTGATTTCGATTGAATCTCAAAATTAGTTACTTTTAAACTGATTTCACCACGTTGTGTTCTAAACACAATTCCTTCCGCCCCAATAATATCACCAATATCAAGAAGTTTGAAATTCGAATAAATTTCTTCTCCCAATACATCTTGGCGAAAATAAAGCTGTATTTTTCCACTCATATCACCTACCGTGGTAAAACTAGCTTTACCATGTCCACGTACTGCCATTAAACGACCCGCAACACTTACCGTTTTTCCTTCTAATTCTTCAAAATTATCTATAACATCCTTCGCATGATGCGTATAAGCATAACGGCGACCAAAAGGTTCAATACCTTTTTCAGCAATCGCAGCCATCTTTTCACGACGAACTTTCATTAATTCATTTAATTCATCATTTTGAAGTTGTTGTTCATTTACTTCACTCATTAAAAACTTCTCCTCCAGCACTTACAACTTTCCCAGTTATCTTTTTATTTCAACAATTCTATATTGTAAAACCCCTGCTGGTACATGTACTTCTACTGTACTACCAACTCTTTGCCCAATAATAGCAGAACCTACAGGAGATTCATTGGATATTTTAAACTCAGTAGGATCCGCTTCTGCTGAACCTACCAAAGTATATTCTAAATCTTCATTGAACTCAAGGTCTTTAATAATAACAGTACAACCTAAATGAACTGTATCATTATTAGCACCTTCTTCAATGATATGGCTATTGCGAAGCATTTTTTCAAGAGTCATAATCTCCCCTTCAATAAATGCTTGTTCATTTTTTGCATCCTCATATTCAGAGTTTTCGCTGATATCACCGAATTCAATTGCTTGTTTGATACGTTCAGCTACTGCACCTCTACGAACAGTTTTTAAGTGATCCAACTTCTCTTCAAGCTTTTTTAAACCTTCTTCAGTAAGCATTACCTGCTTTTCAGCCATCTAAAATATCCCCTTTTATACAATCTATTTTGTTTCTAGTAAATAAAAATAATCATGATTTCTATTATGAAAATCAAAAATCAGTACTTTAGGCAATATAAATAGTGTCAAGTATAACTTGACACCTAGTCAATCCCTGCCTAACTGATTATTCATCATTATATGTTTTTTTTAAATCTTTGTCAATTACTTCTAAGTCTATCCTACATCTTGAATTGTTTTTTTTATATTTTTTGATTTTGCTTTTATCGCCTCAATTTTTTCTAAAGTTACAGGCTTTTCAAAACTTCTAAGCCCAGCCAATTTAAATCCATGCTTTTTTGCTAAACCCCCTATTACTTTTATTTGCTTAACTGTTAAGTCCCTACCAATGGTAAAGTTCTCATATCGCTTTTCCAAAGCTAAAATCATAGTCTCAGCAATGCAAGCATAAGCAGTGTTTACAGGAAAGCCAAAATTTATTCCAAAATCTATATCGCCAGGAATTTCAACAACGCCGCCTTCAATCACCAATACATCATCACGTATTTCATTTACCAATTTAGATACATTTCGCGGTCTAGCAACGTCACAAACGATTGCTCCTGTTTTTAAGTCCTCTGGCATAATAATGCTATCAATCGCACTCGTTACCGTAATAATGATATCAGCTTTCTTTACTGCACTTTGTGTTTGATTCGTTACTCTAACCGCAACTCCATGTTCACGGAAAATTTTGTTTGCGAGCTTCTCTAATTTATTTACATTCCGTGCAGCTAAGGTTAACGCTCTTACTTCATCTGCTAAAATACATGCACACGCAGCACCAATCGAACCCGTTGCCCCTAAAATCAAAACATTTGCATTATATAAGTCCATTTCCATTAATTTTGCAGCTAGTTTAGTCCCTTCTATAGCAGTCGCTACTGTATAGCTATTTCCAGTTGTTACAGGAATCGATAAATTTTTTGCTATTGTAATCCCCGCATCCCCAACAACAGACGTAAACGCACCAAGACCTAAAATTTTTGCTCCCAATTTTTCTGCTAATTTTCCTGTTTTAATTATTTTCTTAATCACATACTCTTGCGGTAACTCAAGAATTTGTCTAGAGGTAAGCGGACAGGCAACAAAATTTCCTTCCACTTGATTATATTTAGATTTTACTCCACTAATTTTTGAAACTTTTAATGGCGGAAGCCATTTCATGAAATATTCCAATAACTCCGGCGGACAATATTTTGCATAAGAAAATTTGTGAATTAAATCTTCCGGTGATAATGGATGTACAACAAATGCGAATTGTTCCATACGCTTAAATCACCTCAAAAAAATTGAATTCGCGGCTTTAATCCATATTTTTGGATTAGCCATTCATAATCATTTTGTATCAATGCGCCTCCTTTGTTTGCCAATGCTACTAATACAGCTTCAATGACATTGGTTCCAAAAGACCGTCCTTCTAATAACGGTGTAGTTGTAATTAATAATTTGACTCCTAAAGTTCTGAGAAAAAATTCATCCTCTTTCGTTACTGTATTGGTAATAATAATTTTCCCCTCAAGCTTTGGAGGTAAATTCCGTTTAATTATATGAAAATCACCAGCAATTACATCTGCATCAAAAAAATATTTCGTATAATGCGGATTTATTTGTTCTTGCGCTTTTCCTGTTGGATAAAGATATCGAATTGGAACCTGTGTAATAATCGGTAGAATAAGCTTGGCTGCAAAATTAAGAACTGTGAGATGATGAATAGGAATCGGTATACTAAGCCCATAGAGCAAATCGCCAAATACAATTTTTTTTGATAATTTCGCCAAACCCCGTGCCATACCAAATCTATCTACCCCACAAACAAGTAATACTGATAAATTTTGAAAATTTATCACTTTATTATCTTGCAGTTTATAAATCACTTTTTCTTCTAGCGTATTTTTTAATCCACTCCCATCGACAATAGGAGTCTTTTTCACGATCTGCAGCAATTTTTTTGATTCTTTAAATGTATATTGTTTATCTCCCGCATATATGTATAAATCTGTTCCACCCAACCCAAAAGCATCTACTTTTCCATCAAGCTCCTGTAAATGCTGCCTGAGCATCTGCACATTTCCATCTGTTCCGATCCGTTTAATACTAACTTCTTCTCCTGCAAAATGTGTAACCACTTGATGATCTCGATTTGATGAACCCAAACTAATACTTACAATTCGTTTCATAATCTCACCAGCTTAAAATAAAAATAACTACAGTCGATTGACTGTAGTTATTTTGTCCAAAAAAAATTTTTTTACTATATATCAGCTTCATCCAGTACTCGAATAAAATCCGCTCTTGTCTCTGCTTGATTAAATTTTAATCTTAATTCCGAAGAATGTGCCAATCCCTTGGTGTACCACGTTGCATGCTTTCTCATTTCCCTAGCTCCAATATAATCGCCTTTATGCTCAATTAGCATATCCAAATGACGAATAATTACTTCTCTCCGCTGGGCAAAATTAGCTGACGGCAACTCCTCTCCAGTTAATAAGTAATGTGTTAATTGACGAAAAATCCATGGATTCCCTTGTGCCGCCCGTCCAATCATCACAGCATCACAGCCAGTATGAGCAAAAATTTTCTTCATATCTCGACATGTGCGAATATCTCCATTTCCAATTACAGGAATACGAATATTTTGTTTGACTTCGGCAATGATATCCCAATCCGCTTGTCCTGAGTAGTAAGCTTCACGTGTTCTCCCATGAACGGCAACTGCTGCAATCCCCGCTGCTTCTGCAAGTTTTGCCATTTCGACAACATTTACCGTATTATCGTCCCAGCCTTTACGAAATTTAACTGTAACCGGTAATTTTACCGCCTTTACTACGCTTTCCATGATAGAAAATGCAATTTTCGGAGTTTTCATCAAAGCTGACCCTTCATGGTTTTTCGTTACTTTTGGAGCCGGGCACCCCATATTGATATCTAAAATATCTGCAACGCCTAGACTCTCTACATATTTTGCCGCTTCACTGATACTTTGCGGCTCCGCTCCAAACAATTGCAAAGAAATCGGTCGTTCAGCTTGATCAGTTTCTAGCATTTCCAAAGTATGTGAATTACGATAATTAATCCCCTTATCGCTGACCATTTCCGAGTAAACAAGCCCACACCCAAGCTCTCTCGCTAAAATTCGATAAGGTAAATCTGTAACTCCAGCCATTGGCGCTAAAAAAACTGGATTCGCGATCTCTACATTGCCTATTTTCACTCCATAAACCTCCTAAAAACGAATCCCCGAACTCAAATAGCACGAGCGACAAAAAACTTTATCAACCTTATTATGAATTTCGTTTATATAATATATACAAGCCATCTAATGTAAGAAAAGGCTCTACAATATCAATCGCCTTTGATTGTTTTGCAATTAAATTTGCTAAACCACCCGTTGCAACGACCTTTGCATCTTTGCCTAATTCCTCTTTCATCCGTCGAACAATTTCATCTACTTGCCCAGTAAATCCAAAGATAATTCCCGATTGCATACTTGCTACCGTATTGCGACAAATCACAGACTTCGGTGTAACAAGTTCAATCCTTGGTAACTTAGCTGCACGCTGAAATAAAGCCTCTGTTGAAATTCCAATTCCAGGCGCAATCGCGCCACCTAAGTAATCACCATTATCATCAATTGCACAAAATGTTGTTGCTGTACCAAAATCAATAATAATTAAGGGACCGCCGAACTTTTCATATGCACCAACAGCATTGACAATACGATCCGCTCCAATTTCACGCGGATTTTCATATTTTAATCGGATCCCCGTTTTTATTCCTGGTCCAACAATTAACGGCTCAATATTAAAATAGCGCTTACACATTTTTGAAATCGGTACAACAAGCGGCGGTACAACCGAAGAAATAATAATCGCCTGAATATCTTTTACATTTAATTTATGATGTTCAAATAAATTGTTAATTAGCAAACCATATTCATCACCGGTTTTTTGCCGATCTGTAGAAATTCTCCAATGGCGTAATAGTTGCTCGCCTTTATATGCACCCAATACAATATTACTATTGCCTATATCAAATACCAATAACATTTATAAATTCCTCCATCATTTTACGTTTTCGGCCTAATGGATACATCTCCAGCTAAAACACGCTCAACCCCATTTTCTGTTTCTACTAACAACGCACCATCTTCATCAATATCTTTTGCAATTCCAGAAAAAGTTTGATCAATCCCAATTACATTTACTGCTTGTCCTAATGTAATCGAATATGTTTTCCATTCGTTTAATATATGAAGGAACCCATTCTTCAATATTTCTAGATAAGCACTTTCTAATTCTACTAAAACTTGACTCAATAATTCTTTTCGCTCTATTGCATTGCCACTTATCACTTGCAGAGATGTAGCAATCCTCTGTAACTCTTCAGGAAACTCTGCCTGCGCAATATTCACATTAATCCCAATACCAATCACAATATAATTCACGGCATCCATTTCCGCATTCATTTCCGTTAAAATACCAACAAGCTTTTTTCCTTCGTAAAATATATCATTTGGCCATTTTATCCCGCAACGAATTCCTGTGAACTTTTCAATAGCTTTCGTTACAGCTACAGCTGTCACCAACGTACATTTTGATGCATGTTGTGGTGCAAAAGATGGACGTAAAATAACAGATAACCAAATTCCTTTACTTGCCGGCGAAAAAAATCCTCTTGAAAGCCTGCCTCGTCCACTATTTTGTGCTTCGCTAACTACAATTGTCCCCTCGACGGCTCCATCTGCAGCCAATTTTTTTGCTTCATTATTCGTCGAATCTGTATCAAAAAAATGAACAACTTCTTTCCCCAGTAAATCACTTTTTAAAACAGACTTCACCTCATTCGGCAGCAATAAATCTGGAGTCCCCATTAGGGCATATCCACGTTTGGCATGACTGACAATCTCATATCCAGTCTGTTTCAATTCCCTAATATGTTTCCAAATTGCTGTTCTTGAAACATTTAAGTGTTTTGCAATCTCTTCTCCTGAAATATAATTTCCCGCCCTGCTTCTTAGCAGTTTTAGCACACTAGAACGCATATTTTTATGCTCCTTAATCTCACTTTCTATATTCAATAGCACTAATCAACCTAATCATAACGTATCATTTGTTGATAATCAAACAATATTATACAAAAATACAAGATATTTTTTCACTATTAAAGATACAGCAAAAGTTCACCTTAAACTATTCTTCAAAATATAAAATGTAAGTATTTATAATTCCAAGCAAATATGATAGCATATTTGTAAATATGTCACAATATAGCGAGGGATAATTTTAATGAAAATTTTAATTGCTGACGATGAATCTTCGATTCGCGAGGTCGTAGCTCTTTATTTAAAGAAAGAAGGTTTTACTGTCTTAACAGCTCGTGACGGTGAAGAAGCATTAGCAATCGAAACAAATGAGCGACCTGATTTACTCATTTTAGACATCATGCTACCAAAACTTACAGGACTTGAGATTTGTCAATCGATTGAGCGTTCTGTTCCTGTTATTTTTCTTACAGCAAAAACAGCCGAGGAAGATAAAATTACAGGCTTCTCTTTAGGTGCTGATGATTATATTACCAAGCCATTCAGTCCTCGAGAATTAGTTGCTAGAACAAAAGCAGTCCTACGTCGTAGTGGATTGCTTCATGAATCAGATAATAATCTCTCTGTTGACGGAATGATGATCAACCAAGCACTAAAATCAGTTACAATCAATCAAAAAGAAATCTCCTTATCACCAAAAGAATTTGAACTACTCTCTTTTTTAATCCGCCATCCAAAACAAACCTTTTCCAGAGAGCAACTTTTAACAAATATATGGGGCTATGATTACGATGGAGATGGCCGAGCAGTTGATGCAACAATAAAACGACTTCGTCAAAAAATTGCCCATCCAGATTACAATTACATTCACACGATACGTGGATTTGGCTATAAATTTGAGGTTCATCATGATTAAATCACTCTTTGGAAAAATTTTCACCGCACATATTGCATTAATCTTAATTTTCACCTTAACATTAGGTTTATTTCTTTCTCATGTCATCACTGAATACCTCATTGAAAGCAAACGTGATGATCTCTATAACAAAGGCATTGCCGCTGCCAGATTTCTTGATGCTGCATTTTACAATGAAAAAGTTCTAAACGAATTAATTGATGGATTAAGCGAATTATCTGGTTCGCAAATGTTTCTCATGGATAAAAACGGCATGATTTGTGCCGGAGTAGAACCTGGTCCACGCCCTCGCGAAGGACGAGAAATCCGCAATGGACAAAATCACAGTAAACATCATCAAAAGTTACTTGAAAAGGCCAAAATCGCATTTGAGCAAAATACGCCATGTTCTTGGATACAAAAAACGCCTCAAAACGATGAAGATCCTGCGATCTCTGTTGTAATTCCCTTAAAAGATCATCCTGATGTTGCCTTATTTATGCGAGCCCCTATTCAAGGGCTTACGAAAACCTCTAGCGCAATTACAAACTTATTGTTATCTTGTTTAATCGCCACTTTAGTTCTAGCTGCTGTCCTGGCTTATTTTGTTTCACGCAATCTAACCAAACCAATTTCTGATATCACTAAAGTAGCACAAAATTTTGCCAAGGGCGATTATAGTAGCCGAACCAACGCCATTGGAACAGATGAAATTGGGAATTTAGGGAATACTTTTAATGCAATGGCGACAAGTCTTGCTACCATCGAAAAAAATCGTCGTGAATTTTTTTCAGATGTAACACATGAATTAAAAACTCCATTAGCCGCAGTACAAGCTTTGACTGAAAGCATGTTAGATGGTGTTATTGATAGTAAAGAAGAACGGCAACGTTATCTAAGCACGATTGTAAAAGAAACGAATCGCATGAATCATTTAATTAATGATTTATTAGATTTAGCGCGTCTAGAGTCGTTATCTACAGATTTTAAGAATGAAAAACTTTCTCTTAAAGATTTTACTGATTCGCTACAATTAAAATACAGCTCCCTATTAGAAGATAAAAATCTGCATTTTTCTTTCTTGTATGATAAAAACATTACTCATATTATCACTGACATTCGTTATTTTGAACAAATTTTTGCTAACTTAATCAGTAATGCAATTCGCTATTCTTTCCCTGATACAGTCATTAAAATTACCTTTGCCCGGACTTCACAACTTTTCCAAGTCGCCGTTGAAAATTCAGGGCACGGTATTCCCGAAAAAGATTTACCATTTATTTGGGATAGATTCTATAGAGTGGACAAATCACGCTCTCGCGAAAACGGTGGTACTGGCTTAGGGCTTTCAATTACAAAACAATTAGTAGAGCGCATGGGCGGAACTATTACTGCTCAAAGTACCATAGATGATAAAACTACTTTCAAATTTACTCTTCCTCAGATGAAAAGCTCATAAAAATTTTCTAATCTATCACTTTGTCACAGCTTTGTCATATTATTGCTTTATAGTAAAGTCAAACAAAGAGATGGAGGGATACAGCATGAAAGTATCTAATTTAAAAACAAAACTTTTAACAAAAAAATTTATTGCACTAGCATTAGCTGGAGCATTTGCCCTTGGAGGATTTGCTTTAACAAATTTACCTGAATCTATCGCTAATGCTGCAGCAAAATCGGCGCAAAATTTTGATTGCCCAACAATGCACCCGCGCTTCGGCGGAGATCAACAAATATCAAATAAAGAAATGGCGAAAAATATGGAAGAATGCTTTGGAATTAGCCAGCAATCCATTCTAGATTATCACAATCAAGGTTGGCAAATGCATGATTTGCATCGAGCCGCTTCTATCGCTAAATTAAGCGGTAAACAAATAGGAGATATATTGAACGCAAAAACTACAACAAATACTTGGAGAGATGTTGCTGACTCTTTTGGCGTGACTAAAGAACAAATGAATGAGTTTAGGCAACAATTAATGTCTGAACGTATTGCAAAATCGACAGGAATGAATAAATCTATACTTAATCAACTTGTAAAAGAGGGCTACCGTCCACATGATATCGTGATGGCAAATGCATTAGCTGAGAAATCTGGAAAAGATATTAAATCTGTATTGAGCATGAAGCAAATCAATAATCATTGGAAAGATATTGCTTCCCAACTTGGTATCGATGATAATGGATACCAAGAATGTCGTGAGCAAATCAAAAATTGCTTTGATGGGGATAGACCTTTTGGCAAACATGGTAATTTTCATCAAGGTGGACGTAAAGACGGACATGGACCTCATAACAGAATGAATTAGGAAGATTAAATAAAAAAAGCAATCAATTGATTGCTTTTTTTATTTAATCTTTTCTATAAATCTTTATTTAACAACTAAAACTGGAAAATGTCCTCTAGTTAGTAAAAACTGACTTACACTTCCTAGCAACATACTTTCGGCTAAATTTAAACCTCTTGACCCCATGATAATCAGAGAACTATTTAATTCTGAAGCTGTGGCTAGAATAGTTTCTGCTGGAAGCCCTGTTTTGCAATGAATATTTACTTTCATTCCTCTTGGTACATTTTTTACCACTCTTTCAAGAACTTTTTTCCCAGAGGCTTTCAAATTTTCTAAAACTTCAGCTGGTAGATTTAAATCACTTTTTAAATGATTTCCACCGGTAATCCCTGTAATATTTGCAACATATAAGAAATCAATCGTCCCTTCACTCAACTGAGCCAAGTTTATCGCTTTTTGTGCCGCCCGTTCAGAAATTTCTGATCCATCCACAGGAACTAAAATACGTGAAAAATCATTCATAAAAAGTCCTCCTTGCAGTAATTTTAATTTATCTATTTCTCTAAATAAATATAAAATCCTTCATTTGGTAGATACCGAAATCCAATTAGCCTTGTTTATCTAGCATCTTACAATAATTTACTATTTAAAATTAAATTATATATCAACATTAAAGCTGTTCCCCAAATAAAAAGAGATGATATTTTATTTATTATTTTTATTTTATTTCCTAAGTTATCGGCAGCCCCCAAACATCGCCCTGCAAATGCAAGCGAAAAAAACCATATCCAAGAAACCAAGATACATGCAAATGTAAACAACATTTTTTCTTCATTTTCATACTGTAAAGAACTTGTACCAATCACTCCTATAATGTCTAAAAAAGCATATGGATTAAGAAAAGATACAGACATAGCAAAAACAATCTGCTGCTTAGGCAAAAATGCTTTTACATTCACACCTTGCAAATCACCACAATTTCGCCAATTGATATATCCCATATAAAGTAAAAATAATATCCCGCATACTAACAAACAATTTTTTAATACACAAAAATGTATAAAAACCATAGATACTCCGCTAACTGATAAAATAATAAGTATAGTATCACAAATTGCCGCCGTTACAGCTACAGGAATTGCATATAACAGTTTTCTTTGGACAATTCCTTGCTGAAAAACAAATAAATTTTGTACCCCCAAAGGTAAAATTAAACCTAAAGCTAAACAAAAACCATGAACAAATGCAATCATTTTCAATCTCCTTAACTAAAGCTTTTCTTTATCCGATAACTAATCAGCTCTGAGACTTTTCACTTCTATAAGCTTGAGTCTAAGAATGGCTTAATTTCTGGATAGAGATGACGTGATTCAAATAGAATAAGTGTTCCAGCTGAATTACATCTACTTTATTATAAAGAACCTATCTTTCCATGTCTCCATCCAATTGGTTTGTTTTTATACCATCCAATTGTTATACTTAGAGTAAAAAGGTAGTTGAGATTTATGATTGAAAGTCAATGGATTCCTGTCAAACATGATAAACTTTCTCTATATCGCCAAATTTATCTTCATTTAAAAAGTAGAATATTAAACGGGGAGCTTTCCGTTCATACAAAACTACCCTCTCAACGAGATTTAGCTGCAAAATTTCGAGTAAATCGAAGTACCATCCGAATTGCAATTGACGAATTAATTGCTGAGGGGCTCGTAACGAGCAAAGTTGGTAGTGGTGTTTGGGTATCTAACAATACATGGTCTAAATTTTCCCATACTCCGTTGATAGACTGGCAAGAGTACCTAAATGAAAATTCCCATCTTTCAAATCTTCCGCTTATTCAAGAAATTAATTCGCTTGAATTTAAAAAAAATATTATTCGCTTGGGAACAGGTGAGTTATCCCAATCACTACTTCCGACTAAGACATTATGCGAATTAATAAAATGCACTGCAGCTAAAATAGATAATTTCGGATATGAAGAACCTAAAGGATTATTTTATTTACGGCAACAGATTAGTATTCATCTTAAAACACTCGGAATTCAAGCATCGCCTAACTCAATATTAATTGTTTCTGGCGCTTTACAAGCATTACAACTAATTCTTTTTGGCTTACTCCCACAAAATTCTCAACTTTTTCTTGAACAGCCTTCTTATTTATCTTCGCTAAAAATGCTCAAGACAATTAAAGCTAAGTTTTCAGAAATTCCTTTAGATGAAGAAGGGATTGATATCGACGCTTTACGGTATCAGCATAAAGCAAATCCTCATACGCTTCTCTATACAATCCCTACCTTTCATAATCCAACCGGTATTTTAATGTCCCAGCAGAGACGAAAAAAACTGCTTGCTACCTGTAAACAAATCCAATTGCCTATTGTTGAAGACGATGTTTATCATGAGTTATGGCTACATGAGCCTCCTCCATTACCATTAAAAGCAATGGACAAAACAGGAAATGTCATCTATATCGATAGCTTATCTAAATCAGTTGGAGCTGGACTTCGCATCGGGTGGATCGTCGGACCTGAACCTGTAGTTAACAAACTTGCTGATATAAAAATGCAAAATGACTATGGCTCTAGTTGTCTTTCGCAATGGGTAGCTGCCGAATGGTTTGCTTCACGTTCCCATGAAATGCATTTGCAAAAACTTCGGATAACTTTAGCTAATCGTCAAAAAATTGTTCTTAATCTCTTAACGAAATACTTTTCCCAAATCGCCTCATGGACAATTCCCAAAGGAGGATTTTACATATGGTTAAAAATAAATAAGCCGATATCAATGTATAAGATATTTAAATTCGCTCTCTCTTATCATATTTTGATCAATCCAGGAAATCTTTACGATAATCTAAGTAATACTAATTTGCGCATTTCATATGCATATGCTAATATAGACGATTTAACTTATTCACTTCAGAAACTATCCGATCTAATTAAAATTGAATTTAAAAAATAGGAATAAAGTCCTCCCTAAAACATAAAAAATCTGCTATATTCTATCAGATTATAGCAGGAAAATTATTCTTAAAAATAGAATTTTTAACTAATTATATTTTTCGTTCTATTCTCGAATCTACATTAAGGAGAGGAACAATGTCGCAAATAATATTAAAGAGATATCCTTTAGCAGAACTAAAAGCTGGAATGATTGTAGGAAAAACTATTCATGACCACTTTGAGAGAGAACTTATTACGAAAGGGACCATTTTAACCAAGCAAATAATTGATGCCTTAGCAACTTATTTTGTAAGCTTTGTTACGATTGCCGAAGCACTTCCAGAAGATTCAGGTAAACCTATCGAAAACATAAAATTCTCTACGCCTAAAATCAAAGTTGCTGCAACATTAGATGCCTATGTAATCGATCAAGATTTTGTTGAATCTTATTATGTAGTATTTGATGCATTAAAACAATTATTTTCAATTTCTCGATATACAGGAAATATTAATCAACATTTATTAGCACAACTTGTTAACCATCATTTTTTCAAACTTTCTGATGGATTCAAAGCAATTACGCATTTACATAACCTTTCTAGAGACGGATATTATCTATTGCACCATAGTATTAATGTCGCAATTTTATCCGGAGTATTAGGACGTTGGCTACATCTGCCTAAACAAGAACTACATAATTTAATTATTGCCGGTTTACTACACGATATAGGCAAGACACAAATAGATAAAGAACTTTTAAATAAACCAGGAAAATTAACACCGATCGAATTTAAAGAAGTTAAACAGCATTCCAAAAAAGGCTTCGACATCCTCCAACATACTAAACTTTTTGAAAATAAGGATATCCTATTAGGGGTATTGCAACATCATGAACGTTTGGATGGTTCTGGATATCCTCTAGGCGTAACAGCAGATAAAATTCATAAATTTGCTAAAATTATTGCCATAGCAGATATTTATGATGCAATGGCATCCAATAAAGTTTACGCTGGTAAAAAGAATCCTTTCGACATTTTTACCGAACTATCTAATGAAATGACGAATAAACTAGATACACATTATTGCGTTTTATTTATCAAAAATGTATGTCATGCTATGATTGGAAATTGGGCAAAGTTAAGCAATGGAATGAAAGTGAAAATTATTTATATTGATGAAACTAGAATTTCGTCATTACCAATCGTTCAGTCAAATACGGGGGATTTTATCGATTTAAATAAAGAAAATGATATTACCATCGTCGAACTCTTAAGCGCTACAGATAATGAAACATTAAACTAAGAGTATCCGAAACAACGAAAAGCCATTCATAAAGTATCTTATATAATACTTTATGAATGGCTTATTTTTATTTACAGGTAAGTTTACACTTCAACAAACTTTACCAACTCTTCATTAAATCTGTCCTTTTCATCATAAAATGCTGCATGACCACTATAATAAAATGGTACTAGCCTTGAACTTTTGATACTTTTGCTCTGTATTTCACCAAGTTGAAAAGGAACAACTTGATCATGAATACCATGAATAATTAAAGTTGGAACCGTAATTGTTTCAAGATCAGAAAATAAAACCTCACGAATCCACATATTTGCAATCGCCGCAGTGGCCCATCCAGCTGCCTGTAATCCTAACTGAAAGAACCATTCTGAGAAAGCTTGTGTAATATGTTGAAAGAAAAAAATATTGCCAAAATCCTGAAGCATTTTAGGTCGATCTGCATCTGTTTGATGAATCAATTGTACAACGATTTCCTTATCCAATCCATACGGGAAGTTCGGGCGTTTAATCAGACTGGGTGCTGCTGCTGCAAATAGAGCCAGCTTTGATACACCATTACTCTGATGCCGAGCCATGTATCGAATAGCAATTGCGCCTCCTGTTGAGTGTCCTGCCAGTATAATATCCTTTAATTCTAATGCATTAATAACATACCAAATATCATCAGCCAATGTATTATAATCATACCCCGTCCAAGGCTTATCAGAATTTCCAAATCCCCTGGTATCGATCCCGATACACCTATATCCCAGCTTTGGTAAACAATCGAATTGATATTCAAACAATTTATGACTTCCCGGCCAACCATGAACAAATAGAATTGTCTTTCTCCCTTCTGGGTTCAAATCTTCCACATAAATTTTTATATCTTCTGCAGCACTAACATAATACCCCATAAATATCCTCCAATACATAAACACCTATTTGAAATATCTTATTCATGTAAACAATAATTTATGAAGAATCCAACATATAATCTGATGATACAGATAATCTTTATCATTTTATGATGCTATACAAATCATATGAAGAGATTGTAAAAAGCAGCAATCACTCAACTACATTATTTCATCAAAAAAGGGACTTGGCACACTGCCAAGTCCCTGGAATTCATGGTGGTCGGGGTGACAGGATTCGAACCTGCGACCTCATCGTCCCGAACGATGCGCGCTACCAAACTGTGCTACACCCCGAATTCACTATTTATTTTACTCCTCTAAATAAAAAAATCAACAGCTATTTTACGATTTTTCTAATTGTATAGGCATAAAGATATACTTTCCAGCCTTATTTTTAAAGACCTCTGCTGTTACTCCAAATACTCGTTCAAACATATTTACATCAATTACATCTTCTGGACTGCCCTGTCCTTCAATTTTTCCATCTTTCACAATGATAATTTCATCAGCAAATTGCATGGCATGATTAATATCATGTAATACCATAACAATAGAAATCCCATTTTTTTTATTTAGTTCGCTAATAATATTCATCACTTCTAATTGATGTGAAATATCTAAATACGTAGTCGGTTCGTCAAGCATTAATAAAGACGGTTGCTGTGCTAGTGCCATTGCAATCCAAGCACGTTGTCTTTCTCCACCCGACAAAGTATTTACGAATCTATTTTGCAAAGAAAGAATTCCCGTTTGTTTTAACGCCCACTCTACAGTATCCTTTTCGTCAAATTCTGACTTAGCCCACCACTTCCGATGCGGAAAGCGTCCGTATTCAACTAAATCTTTTACCGTTACATCAGCCGGAACTTGGGGTGCCTGCGGTAAAATTGCCATTTTTTGCGCCAATTCTCTCCTACCCATTTTTTTAATGTCTTCTTCCATAAAAGATATAGAGCCTGACTTACACTTTATCAAACCTGATAAGGCTTTTAATAACGTGCTTTTTCCGGATCCGTTAGGCCCAATAATAGCGGTTCGTTTGCCCCGTTCTATTTGTACTGATATGTCTTTTAAAATAACCTTTTCATTTATTTCTACTGTAATATGTTCACCTTTTAAAATTTTCATTACAACTCTCTCCTTAATAAAAACAAAAAGAAAGGAGCACCAATAAACGCCATAATAATCCCTACCGGTAATTCTATTGGAGCGAATGCCGTACGTGCAAACGTATCACTAAATGTAACTACCGACATTCCTAATAATGCCGAAGCAGGAACCAGGTACCGATAATCAGACCCGATAATCAATCTAGCTGCGTGTGGAACAACTAATCCAACAAAACCTAATAAACCAACAACACTTACTGCACTTGCCGCTAAAAGCGCTGCTACCGCAGTCATCAGAATACGTGTTAATTCCACGTTAACACCTAGTCCACGAGCAATCTCATCACCTAGCTGCAAAATATTAAGATATTTCGCACCGAAGAAAGCAAGAAGAAAACCAATAATAGCATAAGGAAGAATAATATCGACATGCGGCCAGCTACGCGCTGCGAGACCTCCAACCATCCACATCAAAGCTCCATGGACTCTGTCACTATAAAAAATCATCAATGCAGATATTCCCGAACCAAGAAAAGCCGAAACTGCTACGCCAGCCAGAATAATACGAACGGGCCTGATTCCACCTTTCCAAGCTAAGATATAAATACAAACGGCTGCGAGCATTGCACCAATAAAAGCTACAGGTGTAATCAAATATTCCATTGCCGGAAATAGAATCATAATTGTAACTCCTGCGAGTCCTGCGCCTGATGAGATCCCAATGATATGTGGATCAGCTAATGGATTTCGCATAATCGCTTGTAAAATTGCTCCCGATAATGCTAAATTCATTCCTACTAAAAGTCCAACAATTGTTCGCGGCAATCGAATATTATAAATAATTTGCTCATTTGTTCCTACTATCCCACTAAATAATGCTTGATAAATAGATTGATAAGAAATATCTACAGCTCCTTTAATCAAGCTGATCATAATTCCTCCAAGCATTAATATCGTAAATAAAATGAGAACAGATATCCGCCATACTTTAATTGGAATCCCAAACTTTTTATATTCATTTTCATGTATTGGATTATTCTCCATTCATAAATACCTCTGGATATACTAATTTAGCCATCCTATGAACTGCTTCTGGATAGTGAATACTTGGATTAAGTAAAAATAACTCTTGTGGCAAGAAATATATCTTTTTATTCTTTACCGCTTCTAAAGAATTCCAAGCAGGATTACTTTCTACATCTTCTAACATTCGTTTTTTTATCGCCTCTAGTTCACCCATAGTAACAACAAAAATAACTTCTGGGTTACTTTCTACTAATTTTTCTAAACTATATGGAGTAGAGTCAGGATCACTTTCTAAAGCTTTGCTACCTGTAGCAACATTTTTAAAACCAAACATCTTTGCAGTAGACCCAGCTATACTACTATCCAGTTCTACGGTTACACTTTTAGCTGTAGAATGAAGAATTGCCACTCGTTTGCTTTCCTTTGGAACTTTATCAACAATATTTTTCACTTCTTTTTGCATTTTTTCAACCAATGCTTGTCCCTTAGCTTCATTTCCAACAACTTTCCCTAATAATTGAATTTTATCTATTACATCTTCATATGTTTTCATTTTTAATACAATCACCGGAATATGATTTGATTCTAAGATTGGAATAAATTTATTATGCATACCTTCATAAGCTATGACTAAATCAGGCTGAAGCCCGACAACTTTTTCAATATTAATCTGATAAACAGCGCCAACTTCTTCTATTGCTTTGAAATTTTCGGGAACATTAGATTTCGAGCTTGGTCTGCCAATGAGCTCTGCGTCAACTTCACTAAGAATTTCTAAAAAAGACGGTGATAATGCTACGATTTTTTTAGGATATTTATCAATGAATACGCTTCGATTTAAATCATCAATAACCGTTATTTTATTCTCCGCTGAATCAGCAGTATCCATCTGCTGTTTTTGATTGCCACATCCAGCTATAATCGATAAAGCAATCACAATGGCAAGAATAAAGAGACTTCTATATTTAAACTTTCTCATATAAATCTTTTCCTCTTCTTTTACCTTAAAATAAACTCAGCTTCACGTGGAACATAATTCCAGATGAAGCTGAGAAAACTATCTACGACGAGATAAAATAGTCGATAAGTAATTAACTTTTTTATCTTTCGCTTTTTCTAAATCATGAATAATTTCTTCTTCCGGCAATCCACAACGACTAATCATAACCGCTTTATCCGTTAACTGATTCTCTGTTAAACAATCTACGATTTCAGAGAAATTCTTATATACTTTCATCAAAACTACATTATCAGATACAGCAATTGCCTGTTTTACTTTAGCTTCTTCTGCTGTTGCTGGAATAATCGTTAAAATATCATTACCTTCAACTAGAGGATAACCAAGTTTACTCCCTATCGCGCAAAAAGCTGGTATTCCTGGAATTGTTTCAATTGGATACCCTTCGTTTTCTAACAATCTAAAAACATAAATATATGTACTATAAAACATTGGGTCACCTAAAGTTAAAAAAGCAACCTTTTTACCGGCTTTTAGTAATGCTAAAATTTCATTTTTGTTATTTTCCCACGCTTCAGGTGATTTCTCAAAGTTGACTACCATTGGGAAAACTTGTTTTACAATTTCTACATCATCACGAAGATATGGCCTAGCAATAGAAAGTGCTACACTATCCTCTTTTTTTTCAGTTTTTGGTGCAATAATGATATCGACTTCTTTAATCGCATTGATTGCCTTCACCGTTAATAATTCTGGATCCCCAGGCCCAACGCCGATACCATAAAAAATTCCTGACATTCGTTATCCTCCTAACTTACCTAACCAAATATGCTATTATAGCATACCACATTATTTGAACATAGCCAACATAGTTCCTGCTGCAACAGCAGTTCCGATTACACCAGCAACATTAGGCCCCATTGCATGCATTAACAAATAATTGGATGGATTCGCCTTTTGACCAACAACTTGACATACTCGCGCTGCCATTGGAACAGCTGAAACGCCCGCTGCACCAACTAATGGATTAATTTTTCCTCCACTTGTCCAGTACATAACTTTACCTAAAAGAACTCCAGATGCTGTACCAACTGCAAAAGCAAATAAACCTAACCCGATAATTTTTATTGTTTGTATATGTAAGAAATTTTCTGCTGACATCGTAAGTCCAGTTCCTGTCGCTAAGAAAATTGTTACAATATTAATTAAAGAATTCTGCGCTGTATCTGACAATCTGTCTGTTACTCCAGATTCTCTAAATAAATTTCCAAGCATAAGCATACCAATCAATGAAGTAATTGGTGGTAATAATAAACTAATTACAATCGTAGATACTACAGGAAATGCAATACGTTCAAATTTAGTTACTTCACGTAATTGTCCCATTTGTACCGCACGTTCTTTTTCTGTTGTTAAAAGTTTCATAATTGGCGGCTGAATGAGTGGAACTAACGACATATATGAATATGCGGCGACAGCAATTGCACCTAACAGATGAGGCGCTAATTTAATTGTCATATAAATTGCTGTAGGACCATCTGCCCCACCAATAATCCCAATCGCAGATGCTTCTTGTACAGTAAACCCAAAGAACATTGCACTTGCTAAAGCCGCAAAAACACCAAATTGTGCTGCTGCACCTAGTAATAACATTTTGGGATTTGCAAGGAGCGGCCCAAAATCTGTCATTGCACCTACACCTAAGAAAATCAACGGTGGAAAGATTTCATATTGAATTCCGTAAGAAATCGCCTGCATGACACCAGGCTCAACATCAAAACCAGTCTTGGGTATATTTGCTAAAAGACAGCCAAATGCAATTGGACCTAATAATAATGGCTCAAATTTTTTGCCAAACGCTAAATACAATAAAAGAATACCAACTAAAATCATGATGCCATTGCCTATACTAAACCCGGCATATCCACTATTCGCCCAAACTGACTGCAACGCAATACTAAATGCTTCCATTTATTTATACCTCCTGTAAATAATTCTTTTTACTTCAATAAAGTTAATCGTGTATCTCTTTTATCGAGGTAATTCTCACGTCGCGATACCCATACGCCATAATTGCTGTGGTAATAACTGCAACCAACTCTTTTTCCTGTAATTTATCTGGTAAATCATCTTCAGAAACAACAACAGTCGCTGGCTGCATAGGTGCAGTCGGAATAATTTTTTCCGTGTTTTTTTTCTTCGTCGGATCAATAAAATGAATAAACTTAATCATACATCCAAGCAACCATAAAACGCCGAATACAATGGTCATGTTAATTAACATGATTAAAAAGGGATTTGTTGTTACTGGCTCTCCATTCATAAAAACCCCACCTTTCTTCGTATTTTGTATACATATTAAACGTATCAAAAAATACCCTATAAGTAGAAATACTATATAAAAGTGGATTTTCCTTGTCGTTTTAGTAGAAATTATTAAATATCTTACAAATCCCAAGGATTTAACACTTGAAAAAATTTTTTATAAGTGAACTTTATCGACAGTTCGTCTCATAACTAAAGTCTTTAACTAGATTAAATATATGAAAAGATATGCACCCTTAATGCATATCTTTTCATATATTTTAATATTTTATTATTTCAAAGCTTCAAGAGCATGTTCTACATAAATTGCTTGAATTGCCACGTTACGTCCAATTCCACCAAATTGAACTTTAGTTTTATAACCATCCTTTTCAATCATAGATTTCCAAGAATCTTCTTCATCACCAGCCATATCATTATTGGCATGATCACCAGACACTACCATCAATGGCATAAATACTGCAGATTTATATCCACGTTCTTTAAACATCGCATACATGTCTTCAAAATTTGGATGGTCAACTTCTTCAACAACACCAATTAAAACAGACATTTTTTCAGCATCAAATGCAGCTTGTAATGTTTTATAAGTGTTGCCAAATGACTTATTATTATCACGCGGCGATCCATGCCCCATGAAAATGACAGCTTCATCTTTTTCTAAAGCTGGGAATTGTGTTGCTAAAGCAGCAGCCACAATTGCATAATCTTTTTCGTCAGTCATCAAAGGTTTTCCCACGGAAACTTTAGCAAACTCCTTTTCAAATTTGCTAACTGTTCCTAAAACTTTTCCTTCGTATTCTTCTCCATGAATCAAATGCGTTGGCTGAATTAAAATATCTTCATATCCTTCTGCTTTTAATTCTTTTAATGTTGTTTCTAAATCATTTACTTTAATTCCTTGGTTTTCTAACATACGTTTCATTACTATTTTAGATGTAAACGCTCTTCTAAACTCACGATCAGGGAAAGCCTTCTTTAATGCATTTTCAATCCCCTCAATATCATTTTGTCTAGCTTCCTCAAAAGTAGTACCAAAACTTACAACAACTAAAGCTTTTTTACTATTTGCCTGTGCAACAGAAGCTCCCGTCATAAATACCGCTGAAACAGAAAAAACAACTGCCATTACTCCACATAATAAAGTTTTCATAAAATCCTCCCATATTTTCATCTTTAGAAAAATAAAAACCTTTTCTACTTCGCATAGAAAAGGTTCATCATATTCAGTAATAAATATAAGACTGACGAATCCCCCTCCCTATCGCTCGTAGGTATAACGGTGATGTTAAACAGGCAGTTCTCCTGGCTCTAGTTCATCGCTCACTCAGCCTTCCCAGAATTATTTCCAGTGACATTTTTGAGTTTGCTCCCTATTACAGTGGCGGGACCGCGTTGGCATTCAACCAACTTCCCTATTAAGTCCTTGCGGACACCTGTTTCTTTTATTTAATTTTACAATTGAATCGATTCGTGTCCAATAATACCATTAATGAATACCACTGTCAATAAAGACTATAACAATTTCTTAATTTTCCCTATGTAAATCTCTTGTACCTCTCTATTTTCACAAATTCCATGCGGATAAACTTCCACCTCATACCCCGCCTGTTTTAATCTATTTTTCCATGAACTTTTATCATCAGTCAGCAATTCCTGTTCTACATGTCCACCTGCAATAAATAATAAAGGCATGAGGATAATTCTCCTGCCTTTAGACTTTACCGCCAAACACTCTACTATATGCTCAAGACTAAAACATTCCTCCATTAACCCAATAAATACAGGAAGCTTCATTTTATTAAATGTTGATTGCAATAATTTATATTCTTGTAAGCACCGATTTTTTACACCATGCCCCATGAAAACAAATTCACAATCATCGAAATTCTTAAACTGCTTTTGTAGTGCAAGGGCTAATAAAGTATAATTCACTTCATTTTCGCTCGCAGTTCCAACATACATTAATGGTTTTCCAATTTTTAAACTGTTAAAAATCCGCCTCATTTTTTCTGCAACTTTAACAATTTTCTCTTCATACTCTTTTCCTGTCGCCAAATTTGTTGGCTGTATAACAACATCTAAAATACCTGCTTGTGCAAAGTCTTCTAAACATTCCTGAACACTTTTAACAGTAATTCCTTTGTCGTTAAGCTTTTTAGAAATAAATACTGAAGTAAAAGCGTTTTTGACAACTGCATCTGAAAAATTCAATTCTACTTGTTTAACAAAATCATTCAATAATGAATGTGCGTTTAAATTTGCAGATCCAAAACTTGTAATTAAAATTCCTTTTTTCTTTTCCATTTCAAATTCCTTTATGATAATAAAATAGCAAAAAAGCCCTCTAACCTATGTGTTAAAGGACTTCTATCTCATAAATGGTGATCCACCCGCGACTCGAACGCGGGACACCCTGATTAAAAGTCAGGTGCTCTACCGACTGAGCTAGTGGATCAAAATGGCTGGGGCAGCTGGACTCGAACCAACGCATGCGGGAGTCAAAGTCCCGTGCCTTACCAACTTGGCTATGCCCCAGTATTTTATGGGGTGACTAGTGGGTCTCGAACCCACGAATACCGGAGCCACAATCCGGCGTGTTAACCGCTTCACCATAGCCACCATAAAAACTGCTGTAAACCGTCATTTATTATAACAAAGCAATAACTTTATGTCAACTTCTTTATAAATAAATGGTGACCCTGGCAGGACTCGAACCTGCGACCCTTTGATTCGTAGTCAAATACTCTAATCCAACTGAGCTACAGAGTCACGTGCTTTACTTGTAATATTATATATATAAACAAATAGATTGTCAACACAATTTTTAAAGATATTTCAATAATTTTTAAAATGATTTATTTTGCTAAAATTTCTACACCATCATCAGTAATTAAAACGGTGTGTTCCCACTGTGCAGATAGCGAGTGATCTTTTGTATAAACAGTCCAATCATCATTTTTATCTATATAAACAGCATATTTTCCTGTATTAATCATTGGTTCAACCGTTAATACCATACCTGGTACAAGAAGCATTCCTGTTCCAGCTTCACCAACATGAGGTACAAATGGTTCTTCATGGAATTTCTTTCCAATCCCATGTCCTCCTAAATCCGTTACTACTGAATAACCATGCGCATGCGCATGTAATTGTACAGCTGCACCAATATCTCCCAAAAATCCCCATGGACGAATAGCTTCAATTCCTTTTATCATACATTCACGTGCTACACGAACCAATTTTTCAGCCTCTTCACTTACATTGCCAATCATAAACATTCTTGATGCATCCGCATAATATCCATTGTAAATCGTTGTGATATCCACGTTGACAATATCACCATCTTTTAAAATTGTATCTTTAGATGGAATTCCGTGACATACAACATCATTAATTGAAACACAAATACTCTTTGGATATCCTTCGTAATTTAAGCAAGCCGGAATGCCACCTTGTGAAACAATATATTCATGAGCCAATTGATTTAGCATCTCTGTATCAACGCCAACTTTCATATGCTCTGCAACTAAATCTAATGCTGCATCATTAATGACCGCACTTTTTTTTATTCCTTCAATATCGGTTGGTGTCTTTATAATTGTATGAGGTGGGCGAATTTGACCTTTATAAAAATCCAGTTTTATACTCATTATCTTTTCATCAAATTCCAAGTGACATTTTTTGTATTTTTTCCCACTTCCACACCAACATTGCGAATTTCTATCCATGTATTTATCCCTCTTTCCGTCTTTTACAATGTAATTATTATATACCGTAAGTAGAAAAAACAAAAGGCTTGCTTTTATTCTATGCAATTTAGAATTTATTTTACATTTAATCTTTTTTTGAAAAATGGCAAACAAAAAATTAAATTGCCATGTTCATCAGGATAACTAAGCCTCGGTAAATAAACTCTTACCATGCTACCTACCAAAAAAGCGGAAATCACCGTACCTTCCCGAATCCCATGAATTTCGCCAAAGTAAATCAAAGATAACGTAAGCGCTATAATTACAAGTGAAACATCAAAAGCGATTTTTGTATAACCAAAATTAAACTTCCACTGCATTGCAATCGCATTTACTAAGCCTTCGCCTGACATCATAACTACATTGCCAATTACCTGCAACGTGACTCCTAATCCCAACAAAGCGCAGCCAATAAACAATAATAATAATTTAAATAAGTAATTTTCTGGCTGTATCAGAGAAAATAAAAGCATCGCCAGATCTATAAAACAACTAAAAATTAGCGTCATTGGAATCTGCAAAAATTGAATGTACTGAAACTGCCGTCGTAAAATAAATATTTGCCCTATAATAAAAAGCATATTAACAATGAATGTAAAACCACCTAAAGTAATCGGATAACGAAAGCTTAAGATATAAGGTACACTTGAAATCGGCGATGTTCCCAAGAAACTTTGAATAATTAAAGCAATGCCTAATGCCATAAAGAAAATTCCACATATAAACAAACAATATCGTTTTAAAACGGTCACTTTGTTTCACCTTCTTTAATTTCTAAACTATATAAAAACAAAACCCTCATCAAAGATGAGGGTAATATTTCTTAGTATGGTGGGCGATAACAGGATCGAACTGCTGACATCCTGCTTGTAAGGCAGGCGCTCTCCCAGCTGAGCTAATCGCCCATATAAAATTGGTGACGCGTACGGGATTCGAACCCGTGAAGCCGCCGTGAAAGGGCGGTGTCTTAACCACTTGACCAACGCGCCATGGCTCCTTGAGTAGGACTCGAACCTACGACCGATCGGTTAACAGCCGATTGCTCTACCAACTGAGCTATCAAGGAAGGAACATTTATTATTATAGCGGATTGTTTTAAATAATGCAAGTACTTTTTTTATTTTTTTTGCAGGTTTTATAAATTTTTTTCCGAATTCTATCTAATACTAGCTTTAAACGCTAAATAACATCTAAAGGAGTCTTTATTTCATGGATCCAAGAATAGAAAAATTGGCTCATCAATTAATTCACTACTCAACAAGATTGCAAAAAGGTGAAAAAATCCTCATTGAAGTATTCGACGACGCACATCCACTTGCAAAAGCATTGATTAAAGAAGTATACAAAGTAGGTGCACTTCCTTTCCTAACCGTCAAAAGCAATGTCTTACAAAGAGAACTATTGCTAGGTGCAAGCAGAGAGCAACTCGACTTTATTGCCTCTTATGAATCTATACGTATGCGTGACATGAATGCCTATCTCGGTATACGCGCAAGTCAAAATGTCAGTGAACTCTCCGATGTACCAAGTGAAAAAATGAGTTTATATCAGCAGTATTGGCAGAATCCAGTCCACAGTAATATCCGTGTTCCTCATACGAAATGGTGCGTTATGCGCTATCCTAATGGTGCAATGGCACAGCTTGCTAATATGAGCAGTGAACAGTTTGAAGATTTCTATTTCAACGTATGTAACCTCGATTATGCAAGAATGGCTGAATCAATGACACCACTTATTCAGCTAATGAATCATACAGACAAAGTAAAAATCGTGGGTCCTAATACCGATTTGACTTTTTCGATCAAAGATATTCCCGCAGTAAAATGTTGCGGTCTCCGCAATATTCCCGATGGTGAAGTTTATACCGCACCAGTTAAGACTTCTGTAAACGGAAAACTATCCTATAATACACCTGCCGTTTATCAGGGGGTATCTTACGAAAATATTTCTTTAGAATTCAAAAACGGAAAAATTGTAAATGCAACAGCAAATCATACAGAGCAAATCAATAAGGTATTTGATACTGATGACGGATCTCGTTTTATCGGTGAATTCGCACTTGGTGTAAACCCATATATCACAAAGCCGATGAAAGATACTTTATTTGATGAAAAAATTTCCGGAAGTTTTCATTTTACCCCAGGTATGGCTTATAAAGAAGCGAATAATGGAAACTCCTCCTCCATTCATTGGGATTTAGTTTGTATTCAAACTTCTGAATATGGCGGTGGTGAAATCTATTTTGATGATGTATTAATCAGAAAAGATGGACTCTTCACCATACCAGAACTTCAAGGACTCAATCCTGAAAATTTAAAATAGCATTCCAAACGTTTCTGACTGGAAATAATACTTGCACTTCGCTTATTTCCAGTCAAAACTTTTACTTTACATAAAGAAAGAGGTATTTCGATGATTATTATTAATCATTCTATATTACATATATTTGATTTCAACTCAGGTGTAACTGTTTTTTCTGATAAAGAATTAGCCATAGAAAATAGTGTAGAAACATTCTTGCTAAAACACTTAGAAAAATCATTTACCGACACTAATCTTAAAACAGGTAATTTTTATGAAACCAGTCCATTTAAAGCTTCCCTTATCAGTTATTTAAATGAGGAAATTCCTTTTGTTGATTTTTCTAAAACACTCGCCAATCATGCTTATACGATGATTCAACGGGTCGAAAATCCTGAATCTGCCGATTTGTTAATTTGTGATATTGATGTGGATACTGTCCGTTATATCGCTTTATTAAAATGTAATAATCGTATGGGCTTTGTTCATCAAGTCATGCAAGATGATGGTGGTGTTAAAAATGATATTATCAACCATTACGCGATTATGCCCATGTTATCACAAAAAATTGATGAATGTGCATTTATTAATGCTGAAACATTAGAAATTAAATTTACAGATAAAAAATACTCTATCGATGGTGATGCTGCATTTCTTCTTTCTGACTATATCTTGCAATGTAACTTTCAACTATCAAGTAAAGACTCATTAAAAGCCATGCAGACAATTGCCAAAAAAATAGCTGAAGATCATGGGCAAAATAGCGTCGATGCCATAGTAAAAGCTAAAAATTACATTGTAGATAATATTGAATACTCTGAATCTGTAAATCCCGAAGCGTTAGGTAGGCAAGTCTTTGCCTCTTCCCCTATGTTGCAAGAGGAATACATTAAAGAGATTCAAACTGCCGGAATCAGCCCTCAAGTGAATCTTGATCGTGAATTTGCTATCAAAAAAACAAAAACGCATAGAATTAAAACTGACACAGGTATTGAGTTAATTATTCCTGTTGAATACTTTGAAAATCAAGACTACGTTGAATTTGTCAATAATCAAAATGGTACCGTTTCTATCAACTTGAAAAATATTGCAAAACTCATCAATAAGTAAAAGGAAATCCATATGTATGCATTCACTTACATACATATGGATTTTTTTCATTTCATTATTTTTCCACCTAATATACCTAACCATTCATGAAAAAATATACAGGAAGCTTGTAGAGCGGAACTTGATGGAACTATTTTATTTAAATAAAAGTCATTTTTACCACTTACTAAGTAATCCGCTGGAACAGGCAAAACATCAATGCCTTCTTTCTTAAAATTCATCATAGAGCGCTCCATATGAAATGCAGATGTAACTAAGATTGCTTTTTCATATCCATTTTGCCTCATAATTTCATGTACCAATTGTGCATTCTGCCGTGTATTTAAACTATTGTCCTCAATGATGATTTTTTCTTCTTCAACACCAATCCCCATTAGCATTCTCTTTGCAACTAAAGCCTCTCTGCCTGAATCAGAAAAAACCTTTCCACCAGACACAATAATCGGAATCTCTAGTTGATGTTGTAACCTCGCTGCCATCAATAAACGATTTGCTGCACTACCAGATAAGTTGCCCTCTCCATCAATATCCGGCGTTTCCACTGTAGCACCTCCACCCAGCATAATGATAACATCCCCATGAATCGTTTCTGGAACCGTATATTGACTTTCTAAAGAATGAATTAAATAAGAACTAACATAGGAAGTAGAAAAAATATAAAAAACTAATGTAATTCCCATCAAAATTTTTGACCAAAACCGATTCGTTCGCCAAATTAAAATACTTACGAAAAAGAAAAGAAGAATAAAAATACCTGGTGGTAATAAAAAAGCGGCTATATTTTTTAAAGCATAAATCAATATGATTTACCTCCCCTCTATATTTTATTAATTTTATCAAAACTATATCTAACATGCAAAAATTTCCCCAAAGTGTGAAATGAAAAATTATCTATTTATATATCAAATTAAATTCTTCCTAAAAATCAATTTGATATATAAATAGACAGGTTCTCCCGAACCTGTCTAAAGCGTTATTTATTGTTTATTCTGCGGAATCCCCACCGCCAGCCATTTTTTTCGTTTTTACGTCTATATAATCTACACCCGTATGATATTTACTCTTAGGATTTATCGTTGGCTCATGCAATTTAATTCCGCGTTTTTCTAACACACTGCGTAAAACCCAAGGCTTATCTGAAATCATACCGTCCACACCCATATCAATCATCATATTGATATCAGTTACACTGTTTACTGTCCAAGGAACTACTTTCATTCCAAGCTCATGTGCCAAATCGACATCTTGCTTGGAAATTTCCGGATAATAAGGTGATACAATATCCACCCCAATCGCTTTTGCCGCTAAAATTGGATTGCCTTGATAATCATCAATATCCAATCCACCAAGCCAAGGGGATTTTCCTTTCTGGTATGCTCTTAATGATACTGCATCAGGCCCCCAAGAAGGCTGTTCCTGCCATAAAGCCACCAAGGAAATATTTGGATTTATTTTTTTCATTTCAATTAAAGTTCTCCAGTCAAACGACTGTAATAAAACGCGATCTTCCATACCATATTTTTTAACAACATCATTAAATGCTTTTACAAACCGAACAGGATCTACACTATTTTTATAAGCATCCCCAGATAATGGGTCAGGATAAGATTTTGTTTCTGCATTGACAATAACTTTTTTATCTCCATATTCCTGAATTAATTCAAACAATTCATCTAACGTCGGTATCTGTGCACCTGATACTGTTATCTGAGTCTTCCCATGCCCTTCATAGTACTCTCCACAATTAGGATCCATAACGCCCACATCAAATTTTCTAAGTTCATCTAATGTCATTAATCGAATATCGTATTTTCCATCTTCTACATAATTTCCATTTTTATCCCTTGTGATCTTGTGATTTAAAATTGGATTATGACTCATCACAATACGATTATCTTTTGTCAATTGCATATCACATTCAATTGATGTAGCTCCCATTTCCATTGCATATGCATAAGAGTATAACGTATTCTCTGGACGTGCATCACGGCCACCACGATGTGGCTCAAAATCAAATACATCAAAACTTGCTTTTGCATAAGCTTGCTGTTGACTGACAAAACTTCCACCTAACCCAATCACGGCAGCTGTTAGACCTGCAATCACCATACGTCTCATTATCTTGCTTCTCTGCATCTCTTCTCATCCCCTATATAATTATAAATAAAATTTTCCATTTATATTATATCTTTAAATTTTTAAAGATACAGTCAGATAAATTCTGATTTTTATTACGGAATATTTTAGTAGTAACTCAATTTAATTATATTATAAGGATAAATTTATGGCTGCCTTAAATTTTTATATTAAGACAGCCAATTTATCATTATTTAATTAACTCTTGTACGAATTGAGGCAATGCGAAACATGCTTTTTGTATTGCTGCTGTGTAATAACGAGTTTCTAACTTTTGACGATTTGTTAAATCTACATCCATTGGTTTATACTTTTTAGAACCAATAGTAAAACAATGCATTCCACCTGGATAAATTGGAATATATGCTAAATACATATCATGAATCGGGAAAATGTCTTTTACATCTTTCGCAATTTTTTTAATTAATTCTTGATGATAAAAAGGCGATTCTGTCTGCTGAACAAATAAACCATCCTCTTTGAGTGCTTTATGTACATTCTTATAAAATTCTTTTGTGAATAGGCCTTCTCCTGGACCAATTGGATCAGAACAGTCTACAATAATTACATCATACGCATTTTCTGCAGCCGCCATATGAGCAATTCCATCACCAATTTTCAACTCTAGCTTAGGATGGTTTTCACGCATTGCCACGCTAATTTCCGGTAAATACTTCTTAGCAGCTTCAACTACCATACCATCAATTTCCACCATTTCAACTTTTTCTACACTATCGTGGCGTACAACTTCACGTACAGCTCCACCATCACCACCGCCAATGACCAAAACACGTTTAGGATTCGGATGCATATAAAGCGGAACATGCGCAATCATCTCATGATAAACAAATTCTTCTGCAATACTCGTTTGGAAAACTCCATCTAAAACAAGCATTCTGCCAAATTGATATGAATCTACTACTGCAACATCCTGAAACTCAGATTTTCCAGTAAAAAGAGTTTCTTTTACCCTTGTTGTTAAGCCAAGATATTCAGTTTGATTTTCTGTGCACCATAACTGCATAACGATTACCTCCAATAGACAAAAATTCTCTGATAATAGAATTACTTTATCTTAAAAAAGCAGATTAGTCAAATCTAGTTTTTCCTAGAACCTTTCCCAAAACCTCATATAGTAAATCGGTATTAATCGGCTTTGCTATATGATCATTCATCCCCGCCTGTTTTGATTCTTCAATATCAGAATCAAAAACATTTGCTGTCATCGCAATAATTGGCACAGCGGCCGCATCTTCTCGATTTAATAAACGAATACTCCTCGCTGCTGTTAATCCATCCATAATTGGCATTTTGATATCCATTAAAATAGAATCATAATACCAAAGTGGGGATTTTTCAAACATTCTCAAAGCCTCTTGTCCATTTTTTGCGGTTTCAACCAAAAGCTCTTTTTTCACAAGGATAGCAAGAGCGATTTCCATATTAATTTCATTGTCTTCCACAACCAATACTCGTCTGCCATTAAAGTTTAACTTATCTGTTACCGCCTTTTCTCCTGCTTCTATATATCTGACCACTTCAAAATTCTTATAAACAGTAAAAGTAGTACCAACGCCAAGCTTACTTTCAACACTAATACGACCACCCGATACTTCAACTAGACTCTTCACTCATGCCAATCCCATTATCCTTGACCACCAGCTTTGTCTTGGCAACCTTATCATTTTCTTCTAAAAATTCAATATAAACTTCAACATTTCCACCTGTACGAGTAAATTTTATCGCATTAGAGATTAAATTTACAAAGACTTGCTGCCCGCGTATTTTATCAAATTTAAGATATGGATACCGACTCTCATTTTTTATAAATTTAAAATTTATCTGCTTTTCCTCTGCCAGAGGTTTTATAATTGAAACAATATTATCAAAGAATTTATCGACCTCAACAACTTCTGATATAAATTCTATTTTATTTTGTTCAATTCTGGATATATCTAAAATATCATTAATTAGCCGGAGCAAATATTCACCAGCTGAATAAATTTTATTCAAATATCTCACTGCTAAAGAATCCTCAACTTCATCTAAAGCCAACTTAGTCATACCAAAAATCGCATTCATCGGTGTTCTAATTTCATGACTCATTTTAGGAAAGAAAAATACTCTTGGCCTTATTCGCTTTATTGGCAAGATCAAGCGCATTTTTCATTTCTATATTCTTTCTTTTTTCTTCTTCATATACATCCGTAATATCGCGAATCACACAACAAATAAGCTGACTTCCTGCTTCTAAATAAGAATAAGTAAAACATTTATGATATAACTGCCCTTCAGAAGATTTTAAAGAATAAAATAAACTATCACGTGATTTCATCGCTAAACTTTTCACCAATCCAGCAATACTTGTTTTTCTAATAAACTCTTCAAAATCATCGCCTACATAACATCTACTCAAAAACGCCCTACTAACTCTATTCACATCATCATATTCGCTAAAAAACGGCCTATCTTTTTCTATCCCATAAGTTCGCGTTGTCCCCTTCACAGCATCAATTAACATGATAAAATCATAATTATTTTTTATCACCGTATCCGTTAATGCCTCGATAATTTTTTGATCATTGATATTGATTGCATAAATTATCGCTTCCACATCATTCGTATAGGGTTTTTTTGTCATATTAATATAACTTTTAATCCATTCAATCGAACCATCCTCCATATAATACCTATGCTCAAAAGATAAACGGTCCTCCCCTTTATGAAAATGTGCAATTAAACTTTTACGATTAAAAATTTTACGAAATTCTATTAAATCATCTGCATTTGCATGTTGCGAATAACCGTATTCAAAAAATCCATCTACAGTTCCGGCTTCCTGCAGCTTTAAAACGCTAGGATAAGGACTATATCACCAATTTTTTGTTAAATTAAAACGAAAACTGCCGATAGAATTTAATTCAAAAGTAGAAATTACATTAATCTGCTCTTTATATCTAGTCTGATCAATAAATTCTTCGGTAATATCAATCCCACTGCCAATCGCTCGAATCAGATTGTTCAAATAATCATAAACTACGGTATAACTGATCTTTTCCCTACGATATTCTTGTTTATTTTTTGAGAAAATCCGAAGAATTACTTCTATATTTTTTCCCCATTAAATATATCTTCATGCATTCTACGATAAGTCTCTATATCATCTGGGTGAATAATTTTTCTTGCAATCATGCTGTCTGGGACATTATTAATAATAGATTTTAATCCATAATTGTCCTGCAAGTTATTATTTAAATGAATTTGCCTTTTTTCAATATTATATATCCACGTGGTAATCCCCATTTGTTTGGCTGAAATTAAAAATTGCTCTTCCAGTTCTTTATACCTATCATGATTTTGCCCCGTTCCGATTTCTTTAATCGGGGTTCCTTTTTCATCAAAAATATTTGTATAACAAATTTTCACCCAGCTGGTTCGTGATAACTTAGGCAGTAATACTCTAATCGTTTGCTCTGCTTCTCTAACTCCACATTTTAGATCATGATGTAATTTTCTAAAAGGTTCAATAAATTCAGAAAGGATAATGTTCTTTCTAATTAATGTTTCTACATAATTTTCGACGAATCGTGGTAGATTAAGTTCCTTTTGAGATTTTTCATCCAGCATTGCACAGTTTTTCTGTACATCATACTCCAAAAAAAATAATCCAGAATGTGAAATCACAGCTTGCAATAAATTTTCACTAATCATAAGTTTTTTATTCAGCTCTAAAATATTTTTCTGATTATTGATACGTTCAGTTTCATCAGAAATATATTCAATATGTGCGTCTATTCCATTCCAATCAATCAATTTTCCTTTAGTTACATAGTGGCGATTGGTAACAGGAGATGTATACTGGCGAACAAGGTAGAACTCCACCAATGACATAAACTAACATAATCATCCCTCTATTTCGTTTATTCATATTTATTAAATAAAATTAAGCTGATAATGCTTTTATTATTTTTTTAGTTTAACGGAGCTCTTTCAATGTGATATAACACTACAAAATTTTACTCTTTTCATTATTTTACACTATATTTCATTTTGTTAATATATCTTATAAAAAATAAATATAATTTATATTACGAACATTTAAGTATCTCTCTTAACACAGAGATCATATACTATAAAAAATATATTCGTGAGGGATTTTTATGCAATCTTACATAATTACTACCGATAAACTCAGACTGCTTTATTCCTTATTTTTTCTTTGTGGTTCTATAATTAGTGTAATTGTGTCAATAAGAATGCTAAAGGTTAATTAATCGGGTTGCTAAAACTTAAAGCAAAAACCATAATAAATTCAAACTAGACCAAATTTTAATGGAAAATAATCAAACATTTTTAATCGGATTTTTAGTACGAGAATTGATAAATAAAGAATGGGTAGATAAGATATCTTATCTACCCATTCTTTATTTATCAATTCTCATTCATATTTTTCATATAAAGTATTTAACTGGTGCGCCTGGTAGGAATCGAACCTACGCACCTGCCTCCGGAGGGCAGCGCTCTATCCACTGAGCTACAGGCGCAAATCATAACGAATAATATTATATCATATATAAGGCAGTAAGTCGAGTAAAAATAATTTACTTTAAAGACAAAACGATTTCCGTAGTAGTTTTATCTTCTCCTGAAACCGCCCATTAGCCATCGGATAAAAATTTTTCTTAACAAATCTTTATATTATCCCTATCATACTCTATGCATTTTCTTTTTATTCAATATTTTGTTTTTACTTTTATGCTGATACATTCTTGCATCTAAAATTTGCATAATTTCATCGAAAGTCAGTTCATCTCTATAGGTATATTCTAAAACGCCAAAAGCAAAAGATCGTTGGTAACCATCTTTTTCTGTTTTATTTAAAGAATTCAAATTTTTATTAATGCGCTCTAATAAAGTTATAACTTTTTTCTCATTACGGTTAGAGAAAACAATAATAAATTCATCTCCACCGTATCTACAAATAATATCCTGGGGCTGAGTTTTTTCTTTTAAGAGTCCAACAACTGTACGTAAATATTCATCGCCCTCTTCATGCCCATAATAATCATTTGCAATTTTTAAATTATCTAAATCAATAAAAGCAAAGGTTAATATCGTCCCTTGACTTATAGGGTTATTTAATAATTGATGAATAATCTCGTAACCTAATCTTCTTGTATATACATCCGTTAACTCATCTTTTGTATATCTCGACATAGATTCTTCCATAATCTGTACTTTCTTTTCTAAGCGTTTTCGTTGAGAAGATAATTTATCCAATGCCATTTGCATATAAGAAATCAGCGTTCCAATCTCGCCATAACTCACTTTTTTCTCTTCGTCTGAAGCTTCACCAAATGTATCAAGAATTACTTTTCGATTGTCTTGATACTGTCTTTCCAATACTTTATCATAATTAAAATCTGTAATTAATGAAGAAAAAATCATATCAATATTCATTTGATTTTTATTCTGCTCGCTCTTTTCACCTTTTTTAGCCCGACGATATTCATTTAAAATTTCAAGGACTTTCTTTTCTAAATTATTAACAATCTGCACTTGCTTCAAGCGTCTTAATAGAAAGTACCCTTTAAATTCCGCGTAATAAATAGGAAAATAATCATAATATTTATCTTCATATGAAGCATTTTTATCCACTTTAAAAAAGAAAACCGACGTTAAAGTGTCATTTAATGGAATCCCCATAAACTCACCAAAACATGAAAATCCTCCGATTGTAATATCTTTAAAAAGATTCATTTTATGAAGTTCTTCACTATTGACTACTCGCCTAGTAATACAATCATTCAGTATTCCAGCAAAAGGTTTGGGTTTATTCTTCATAAAAGCATCCCAATCGCGTTGTAATGTCTCTAAAAAAGATGCCCGATGAATAACTAAAAGCTTTTCTCCAATGCCAATATCACAATAAAAATAAACTCTATTTTGTATCTCATCAATTTTTAGAATTGTTCGCGCAAAAATCTCTCCATTGACATCTATTGCAAAACTATAATTATAAATAATCTTTTCTAACTCTTCTATTGTTTTACAAGAAAATTTCAGCTTTAGCGCATCAATAAAATCTACAAAGCGTCCTTGCTCATCCAAAACTTTTGAAACATATCTCAGTGAAGGATTTCCATCTGCAATAATAAAGGAATTCTCAGTGCGACAAAATCCCTGACTTTTAAACATACCAAATTTATATCCAGAGTTTATTTTTAGCAAACAAACCATTAGATGATTTTCTATTAATCGTTCCCCATCATACAAATACGCACTTCCCAAGGCTTCATCATTTCCCGACGATCCCCCAACAAAAATACAAGGAAATTTTTGACTATCGTATACAGCTTGCATAACAAACGTTTCACATTTTGCCATTCCATCTATATAGGCAAGTGCAACCGTATCTTGCGCATTAATCGACATACTAACAGGCTGTTTTTTTAACTTTTCTACAATAATGTCGGTTCTTTCTTTAGGCGTCATTACGCTCTCATTTTTTAATAAATCATCATTCGGCAAATCTATAGTGAAAATTTGGCAATCGGTAATCATTCTATTTGAAAATGCCTGTAAAACTATTTTCTTTCTGCCAACTTGATTTGGCGGATAAATAGAAGTTTTCCCTTCAAAATGACAAAGTTCTCCCGCTGTAGAAATCATCATAAATTTTGTATTAACTGGTAAACATCTCTTTATAAACTCCCCTACTTTTGACATGTCACAAGCAGAGGATATAAATGCAATAAGCAATGCTACACCATCTGCTAAATTACATACATTAGCAACAGATTTTCGATTCAACTCAGACTGGTCAAGATATTCTACTCTTACATCATCTAAAGTTTGTCTTTCTAAACTTGTCTCATCAAATTGATTTTTCAGCATAGAACTCTACTCTCTTTCGTATCTCAGCCTTTTGTCCTACTACCATTTTATTTTCTATTTTACCATAAAATCTTACAAAAATCAGCATATTTTCATTTAAAGTAAATATTTTTACATATTATGGAAAGATTAGATAAATTATTTCTTTATTTTAGTTTTTCTTCAATTATTCTTGCTATAAATCCCAATACATTTTCTAGGCAAATAAAAAAGCTCGGAATGCTCCGAGCTAGAATTGATTATTATTTAAAGCTAAATATTTAATTTAATAAATGGTGCGGGAGAAGGGACTTGAACCCCCACGCCAAAGGCGCCAGATCCTAAGTCTGGTGCGTCTGCCAATTCCGCCACTCCCGCATCAGTTAGCTTTTATATATTATCATTGATTAATCCTCTTGTCAATATTTTTATTATTTTTTAATAAATTTTCAATCAATACATCCAATTTTTCCTCTAAACCATCAATTCGAGATTTTATATCATTTATTTCATTCTGTAGCATAACTCCTTCTCGAGCTACTTTTTCTTCTGCTTCCTTATCCACTCTTCTTTGGTCATAATATACCATAACAGCTATAATCGAACTGAGTAAATCTACATAGACAAAAATTTCCTCCAAATCATTTAACGATTCTTCATCGAACACAACGTCACCCCATATAAAAGCCAATCTTCATCTAAGATTTTTATCATTTCACAGCGTAAGGTTTCATCACTAAAGTAACAAAAAATAGTATTGACGAAATTAAGACAATGGTTGCCCCTGTAGCTGTATTAAAATAATATGAAGCAACAAGCCCAAAGATACCTGATAGCAAAGCAAATGTAATAGATATGCAGTGGTAACTCTGAACGCTATTCGTAATATTTCTAGCAGCCGCTGCAGGCAGGACAAGCATCGAATTAATAATCAATAAGCCTACCCATTGAATGCTAATTGCAACGACTATTGCTAACATAGCCGCAAAAATCATTTCAATAGCCATAGTATTAATACCTCTACTTGATGCAAGCGACGTATTAATACTGATTAAAAGCAATTTATTAAATATAATCATCCAAACAATAAGTACTGCAATAAAAACGAAAAAAAGGACAACTAAGTCACTATCTGAAATACTCAATAAATCTCCAATCAAATAGGAAGAAAATTTATTAAAACTTCCTCCATATGACATAAGCATAAGCCCAATAGCAATCGCTGTTGAAGAAAAAACGCCAATAATCGTATCCGTCGATGCACTGCTCTTTCCCTTAATATAAGTAATAATCCCTGCAAAAAGAACGGAGAAAAGAACAATTGATAAAAGTGGCTCTATACTTCCAAGGAGTGCACCTATCGCAACGCCAGTAAATGCACCATGCCCTAATGAGTCAGAAAAAAAAGCCATCCGATTGCTGACAACCATCGTTCCTAATAAGCCAAATAGGGGAGTAATCAAAATTATTGCTAAAAAAGCATTTTTCATAAAAGTATAAGACAGCCATTCAAAAGGCAAAACCATATCGATAACTTGATAAATGAACTCCATTTTATTCCCCCCGTTCTCCTTGATTTACTAACATCCCAAAAATCTTATGTGTCCGTGCATCCCTAAATACCTCTTTAGGTACTCCATTGCAAACTACTGTCTTATCTAATAACACGACTCTATCTGCATGTTTTGCTACTAAATTAAAATCATGAGAAATTAAAATAATTGCTAAATCATGACTTTTTCTCAAATCCGAAACAATTTCATAAAATATTTCTAATCCATTTTGGTCTACACCCGATACAGGCTCATCTAATAAGAGCAAGTCAGGCAGTGGGTTAAGTGCCAAAGCTAATAACACCCGTTGCAATTCTCCTCCAGAAAGTGCGCCTAATCGCCTATCTATTAAATGTTCCGCTTTTACCTTTTTCAATGTATGTAATACACTTTCCCGTTCTTTTGCTTTACTTTGAAACCAAGCTGGTCGATTGCTTAATGACACTCTAAACAAGTCCAATACACTCGTAGGGGTACTTAAATCGAAATTCAAATATTGTGGAACATATCCAATCACTGGATTTCCGGTATGTTTTCCTTTAGCATCAAAATAATAGAGATTCCCTTGATGATCAATCTCACCTAAAATAGCTTTTAGTAAAGTACTTTTACCTGCACCATTCGGTCCAATTAAAGCGGTTAACTCCCCGCAATGAATATGAATATTCACATCATGAAAAACATCATTTTTCCCAAACGTAACAGAAAAACCATCTATTTTCGTACAGCATAATTTATTGCACTTATCGTCCGCTTTTCCTGTATGATGATGAAAAAACTTTCTTAACACCTTAAATCCTCCTAAATTACTCTTTAAACTCTTTACAATTTTTACAGTAACCATACACTTCAAAGATATGCCTTTTTACTGCAAATCCTTTTTTCTCCGCTTCTTCAAAATATCTATCATTGACAGGGCAATTTTCCATGCATTCCATCTCACCACATTTTAAACAAACCAAATGATGATGATGACCTGAGATCATCAATTCAAAAACATTTCCCTCTCTATTATTTGTATGAATCTCATGTACCAACCCTAACTGAACAAATATATCCAAATTGCGATATACTGTGTCTAGGCTAACATCTGGATTAGATTGCTTTACAAAGTCTAGAATCTGCTGCACAGTTAAAAATTTATCACATTTTAATAATGCTAAGATAACCGCACGCCTTTGTGGTGTAATTTTGTAACCATTTTCTCTAAGTACCTTTATTATTTTTTCCATTTCATCAACTTCCTAAATAGTAAAATTCTTATTTAGTTTATCACAAATTTATTTTATTGCAAACAAAATTCCGGTAGTAATATTATTTACTACCGGAATTTTTCTGTATAATTCGGTTTAAATCTCGAATCTGATGCAATAAATGTTCATATTCCAAATCGTTGCTGACGTGAATAATCTGCTTGCGCAACATTTGCACTTGATTCTTTAATTTAGATATTGTTACCTCATTTAAGCCTTTATTCTTTGTCATTTAAAAACCCCATTTAAAATTGATATGATATTACACCTGTTAGTGCATCTAAAAAAGAAATTCCGCTATATCTCTTTAAGGATAAGTCACTAACTACAACCTTCATTACTCTAACTTTTTCTTTTGTGCCATTTTGATGAAGTGTATGGCTTCCTAACGAATGAATAATATAAGGTGTACCATTTGTCATACCTAGATAAAGCATTACGTGCCCGTCAAAAAAAATTACATCACCAGCATTTAGTTGCTTTAAAGTATCCAGTCTCTCTTCACTTGACATAGATGCCATAGGGATATATTTTCCTGCTGTCAATTCCTGCTCATCTGCGTTACGCGGCAACTCAATGCCAAAAGAGCGATAAATATCAGCAATAAAACTTGAACAATCCACACTATTTTTTAATCCACCCCAGCCGTACGGCTCTTGCAAAAACTTAAAGGATTGCTGGATAATGTTATTTTTCGTATAGGGCAAATTTCCTTCTATTAACCCAATGGTTTTCGCTATATTTTGAGAAATCTCTATTAATTTCCCATCTGCATTACGTGTCGGTAAAATTACTTCATAAAAGCTTTCAGCACTTTCTGCTAGTTTTATCTTACTCCCCATTTGATAAATTATAGCTTCATTTACACTTTGCAGTACTATCTTATCTGTTAAGACAGTAAGAAACCGATTTGGCTGTACATAGGTGAGCCACATTTCGCGATTCGCTAATGCAATATCCTTTTTTAATACCCAGCCATAGTAATTGCGCATTTGAACAAAATAAAATTCTTTGGACTTGCTTTCATGTAAAATAACGACTGGTTCAGATGGATCAACTGCAGTTTCTTGCAAGTAATCAAACTCTTTATCTTCGGCTGATTCAAATATCCCTTCCATTGTCGGTAACGTCCGTAAATTACTTCTTCTTACAGCAACGCCATACTGAACTTTATTATCTTCAAAAATCTCAGTCAAATTTCTTTCACTTCGTAATCTTTCTTTTTCTGCCTTAGACATAAGGTGCGACCCGATAAAAACAGATTCATCTAGCACCTCTGTTTCTAACATTTTTTTTAATTGAGTTCCTGAAATTAATGTTGGATATTTGCTTAAATCATATACGCTGTTACTTCTATCTATTATTTCTTGATTAAATCTTGCTACTTCTTCATCATTCAGTATAAGTTCATCGCCATTTTTCTCTATTCCTTGCCAAAACTCTGCTGTATTTAGACGTGGATAATTTGTTATTCCAGAAGCAAAACATGCTTTTGTCATAACTCCCATAAAAACGAATACCAGAAAAATGTATAGCATAAAGCTCCCCCTCATTACGGTTAATAAGTTTTTTTTATTCAAAGTATATGTAAAGAGTTGAAAAAATTTGTTCATACTTTTATTTCTTTCTTAAAATTTTATTCTAAACTCTATTACTTTAACACTTAAAAAGAAAATTGTAAATAAAAAGCCCTGCGCTTTAGCGCAGGGCTTTAACAAACATTTCTTATTTATTAAATAAGTTTTTTAATGCTTGCTTATTTGTATCTCTGTTTAATTGTGCTAGATATTCAGTAAGTTTGATATCTTTTGGACATGCTTGTACACAGTTTTGGCTGTTACCACAGCTACCAATGCCACCTTTGTCCATTAAAGCATTCAAGCGTTCTTCTTTAGAATACGCTCCAATTGGATGTAAGTTGAATAAATGCGCTTGAACTGTAGGTGCAGGACCAATAAAATCAGAACCTGCATTTACATTAGGACAAGCTTCCATACAACAACCGCAAGTCATGCAACGAGAAATTTCGTATGCAGTTTCAGCAGTTTTAGGGTTTTGGCGAGGAGCGTCATTATGAACCTCCCAAGTACCGTCAACTTTCACCCATGCTTGTACACGTTTTAAGCTTTCAAACATTACAGAACGATCAATCATAAGGTCACGGATTACAGGGAAAGTACGAGCTGGTGCTAAACGAATTGGTTGTTCCAAATGGTCAATCAAAGCTGCACAAGCTTGGCGAGCTTTGCCATTGATAACCATCATACAGGCACCGCATACTTTTTCCAGACAGTTACATTCCCAAACAACAGCAGTTGTTTTTTTACCATCTTTTGTTACAGGGTTCTTTTGAATTTCCATAAGAGCCGCAACTACGTTAAGAGCTGGACGATAGTCAACTTCAAATTCTTCTGTGTAAGGAGCACTTGTAGGGCTATCTTGTCTTTCAATAATAAAATGTACTTTTTTCTTAGTTTCTGCCATGATTATTTAGCCTCCTTCTTAGCAACAGCATAGTTACGAGGACGAGGTTTTACTAAAGAATGATCAAAATCTTCATAACTGATTACAGGTTCTTCAGTAGCTGGATCATAAGCAGCAACAGTAATCTTCATGAAACGCTCGTCATCACGTTGAGGGAATTCGCGTTTGAAGTGAGCACCGCGACTTTCATCACGCATACGTGCAGCTTTTGTTACAACTAAAGCATAAAGAATCATATTGCGAAGTTGTCTTACAAACATAGCTTCTTGGTTTGCCCAGTTTCCTTTATCTGTTAAACCAATATTTTCCCAACGTTTAAGAATCTTTTTCACTTCTGCAAAACAGTAGTCAAGATCTTTATTTACACGTTCAATTGTTACATATTTATTCATCAAATCACCAAGTTCATGGTGAAGTTGATGTGCATTTTCAGAGCCATCCATTTTCAAGATCGCTTGATATTCGTCAAGACATTCTTTTTCTGCTTGTGCTAATTCAGCATCTGTAAGTTCAGACCCTTTTTCGCCTTCTTTAGCCCAACGCATAGCTTCTGGACCAGAAACTGTTCCCGAATATGCAGCGGAAAGAAGAGAGTTAGCACCAAGACGGTTTGCACCATGATATTGGTAATCACACTCACCTGATGCCATAAGTCCAGGAATATTTGTGTTATGTTTTCTGTCAACCCAAATACCGCCCATAGAATAATGAACTGAAGGATAAATTTGCATTGGAACTTTACGAGGATCATCACCAACAAATTCTGTATAAATTTCAATGATACCGCCCAATTTATGTTCCAAATAATCAGCTGGAATATGAGAGAGATCAAGATATACTTTGTTTTCGCCGTTAATACCAAGTTTTTGATTCATGCAAACATCATAAATTGCACGAGATGCTACGTCACGAGGTACAAGGTTACCATATGCAGGGTACATTTCTTCAAGGAAGTACCAAGGTTTACCATCTTTATATACCCAAACACGTCCGCCTTCACCACGACAAGCTTCGGACATTAAACGGTTCTTATCTGTACCAGGAATAGCAGTTGGATGAATTTGAATAAATTCAGGATTACCGATATGTGCACCTTGTTGATATACTGCGGATACTGCCGAACCATTACAGATTGTAGAAGCAGTACATCTACCAAATACCATACCAGGACCGCCAGTAGCTAAGATAACTGTATCAGCACGGAAAGCTCTGATTTCCATAGAATTCATGCTTTGTGCTACGATACCACGGCAAACGCCTTCTTTATTTTTAATGATTTTAATGAATTCCCAGAATTCATATTTTTTAACTGCGCCTTTTACTTCCCATGCACGCACTTGTTCGTCTAGTGCATAAAGAAGTTGTTGACCTGTTGTGGAACCAGAGAAACAAGTACGTTTATTTTTCTGACCACCAAAGTTACGAAGGTCAAGTAAACCTTCATCTGTACGAGTGAATGTTACGCCCATACGGTCAAACATTTTAATTAATTTTGGCGCTGCTTCACACATACCTTTTACTGCCGTTTGGTCAGCTAGGAAGTCGCCACCATATACAGTATCATCAAAATGTTCATATGTGCTGTCATTTTCACCTTTTGTATCCATACATGCGTTAATCCCGCCTTGTGCGCAAAGGGAATGAGAGCGTTTTACTGGGCAATAGGAGAATAATTCTACTTCGCCGCCAGCTTCACAAATCTTTAAGGTAGCCATCAAACCGGATAAACCGCCACCTACAACTATAATTTTACTTTTCACGCAGGTTCTCTCCTTAATCTAGATTATATAGAATCGTCATCTCTATATCGATGTTATTAAGCAATAAAACGAGTAAGTGATACTACACCTAATACGGATAAAATCACGCATAAAGCCCATGCACATTTATTAACTACAGATTGAATGCGAGGACCTTTTGCAATACCCCAAGTGATAGTAAATGTGAATAAACCATTTGTGAAATGGAATACCGCTGCAACTACACCAATCGCATATAATACAAATATGATAGGATTGCTTAAATGTGCGCTCACAAGTGCAAAATCAATTGGTACTCCTGAACCTTTCATTGCAAAACGTAAATAGCCAACATGACCAATTAAAAATAATAAAGTATACCAAGCAGTCAATCTTTGTAAATAGAATTGCCAGTTACGAGTATACCCATATCTTCCAATTGCATTGTTTCTAGCTTGTAATGCAATATATGCACCATAAAGACCATGGAATAATAGCGGAATCGCGATAAAACAAACTTCCATAAAAATTAAAAGTTCATGAGGAATTGCTGCAAGTCTTGCTACAGCATCGTCAAAGCTTTTTGCCCCACCCATTACTGTCGAAACTGTAATCAAGTGTTCCAATAGGAAAACACCGACAGGTACTACACCTAATAATGAATGCAGACGACGTACATAAAAATCATTGTTACCCATGTTAAACCTCCTATATTTTTTGCGACCCTCACGAGTCAAATATTATAACTTACGATAAGGTGCTTGACCCTGTTCGTAGAAGTTATTACCTTCTGAATCAATTACTACGATAGCTGGAAAATCTTCAACTGTTAAAGCAGCAACTGCTTCTGGACCAAGTTCTGGATAAGCAAGCACTTCGTATTTTTTAACCGATTTTGCAATAAGTGCTGCTGCGCCACCAACAGCAGCAAAATAAGTAACACCATGTTTTTTCATTGCTTCTACGACTTCTGGGCTACGGGAGCCTTTACCAATCATCCCTTTAATACCTTGATCAAGCATTGTAGGTGTATAAGCATCCATACGACCAGCTGTAGTAGGACCAGCAGAACCAATTGGATCACCAGGTTTTGCAGGTGTTGGTCCTAAATAGTAAACGATTTGATTTGTCCAGTCCACTGGCAATTTTTCACCACGTGCTAATGCTTCTGTCATCGCTTTATGAGCAGCATCACGTGCACTGAAAATCGTTCCGCTGATAAGTACACTATCACCAGCTTTTAAGCTGCGAGAGACTTCTTCTGTTAACGGCGTTGTAATACGAATTTTTTCACTCATTTTACATTCCCCTCCTATAACACAACTTCAGCATGACGCATTGCATGACAGCAGATCGTTACACAAACAGGTAAACCGGCAATATGCGTAGGATACCATTCAATGTTAACTGCAAGAGCTGTTGTCGTACCGCCAAGTTGAGGTCCGATACCAGTTTTGTTAATCATTTCTAAAAGTTCATTTTCTAATTTTGCATATTCAGGATGTGCATTACGAACATTAATGGAGCGAACAAGTGCTTCTTTAGAAAGAAGAGCTGCTCTATCCATAGTACCACCAATACCTACACCAACAACCATTGGTGGGCAAGGGTTAGGACCAGCATGTTTGATAATATCAAGGACAGCTTTTTTCACGCCTTCTACACCATCAGCAGGAACAAGCATTTTCAATCCGCTCTTGTTTTCACTGCCAAAACCTTTTGGTGCAAGTTTAATTTTTAATTTGTCACCTGGTACGATGGAAGTATAAATAACCGCAGGTGTATTATTTGTTGTATTCTTACGATCAAATAACGGTTCCGCCACAACAGATTTACGTAAGTAACCACTTATGTAACCATCAGCTACACCAGCATTTACTGCTTCAACCAAATCACCACCAACTAAATGAACATCTTGTCCAACTTCTAAGAAGATGATAGCCATACCCGTATCCTGACAAATTGGTCTATCTTCAGCCTTTGCAATTTCAGCATTTTTAATGATTTGATCTAAAACGTCTCTACCTACTGGAGATTCTTCAGTCTTACGACCTTCTACCAAAGCTGCATAAACATCATCCGGTAAATAATAAGCTGCTTCTTTACACATTTTTGAAACAACTTCAGTAACTTGTTTCACATCAATTTCGCGCAATTCAGACCCTCCCAATAATAAATTTTTTATATACTCAACAGCAACATGATAGCACATTTACTATGCCATTTCAACAATTTTTCAAAAGAATTTCAAACATATAATTGCCTTTCAAGCTAGATTATTCGTGCCTTTATGAGCTGTATAAGCCAAACAACCCCAAACAATAAACTTTCATTATAATATAATAAATATATTTTACGATAATTATACCAATTCTATGATTTCAGGTTTAATATTTCCCCAATCATCAATTTCAATAATGGCAAATGTCGGATTTTTAAATCTAGGACGCGATACGCTTCCAGGGTTTAAAATTAATAATTCATCTTCCCAATGCATCTCTGGAATATGTGAATGTCCGTAAACAGCAATATCAACCTCATATGTTTTAGCCATCCATTCTAATTCGCGAGTACTGGATTTAACCCCATACCGATGCCCATGACAAATCCATATTTCTTTCCCTGCACATTGAACAAACTCTTCTTCTGGACACTTTATTCCAATCCCATCACAGTTTCCTGCTACAGAAACAATTTTTGTTATATGATTTTTGCGAATAAAGTTAACATCATGATAATAATCCCCTGCATGTAACCAAATATCGACGTTACCTGCACTTTGGACAGCTTTTTTTACCGCATCTTCATCACCATGGCTATCACTCATTACACCTATTCTCATCTTAAGTACCCTGCTAATTTTTCAGCCATTTTTTTTAAAGCCTTGCCGCGATGACTAATTTTGTTTTTTTCTTCCATTGATAATTGTGCCATGGATTTATTTAATTCAGGTAGATAAAACAAAGGATCGTACCCAAATCCACCATCACCAGAAAGCGCAAAAGCAATTTCTCCCTCGCAACTTCCATCGCAAGTAATTACAGTACCATCCGTATCTAAAAATGTTAACGCACAGCGAAATCTTGCTTGCCGTTTATTTTGTGAAATATTCTCTAATGAAACTAATAATTTTTGGTTATTTTCCGCGTCAGTAGCATGTTCTCCCGCAAATCTAGCCGAATACACTCCTGGAGCATAATTTAAAGCATCTACTTCTAGCCCAGAATCATCGGCCAAACAAGCTTTCCCCGTATGCAAAGCATAATAACTTGCCTTAATGAGAGAGTTTTTTTCAAAAGTATCTCCATCTTCAATTGGCTCATCAACCTCAGGAAATTCAGCCAATGAAATTACTTTTACCGGTAAGGTGGCAAAATACTTTTCAATTTCTGCAATTTTTCCTTTGTTTTTGCTGGCAATTACAATTTCTTTCACGGTTCGCGCCCTACTTTCCAAACCAATTGTCCAAGTACATCCTTTTGGTAATCAATGAGCTCTTGTATCCCCTTTTCGGCTTTTTCAAGCATAGCATTCATTTCTATCCGAGAAAAAGGGCGCTCTTCCCCAGTTCCTTGAACTTCAACAAAATTACCTTCTCCTGTCATAATCACATTCATATCTACAGCAGCATTTGAATCTTCTTCGTAGCATAAGTCAAGGATAGATGTGCCGTCTTTTAATAAGCCAACACTAATTGCCGCAACAAAGTCTTTTACCGGAAATGGTTTCTCCGGATGATAAATTGTAGCTACAGCATCCACCAATGCCACAAACGCTCCTGTAATCGAAGCAGTTCTTGTCCCACCATCCGCTTGAATAACGTCACAGTCAATCATAATGGTTCGTTCACCTAATGCTTTTAAATCAATTACACTGCGAAGTGACCGACCAATTAATCTTTGAATTTCATGTGTCCTTCCCGACACCTTTCCACGCATTGATTCACGTGCATTACGTGTTTGCGTAGAACTTGGAAGCAAAGAATATTCTGCCGTAATCCAACCTTCTCCACTTCCTTTTAAAAATGGAGGAACTCTTTCTTCAATTGTCGCGGCACAAATTACCTTTGTATTTCCAAACTCAATTAAAACCGAGCCTGCTGGGTATTTTAAATAGTTCCTAGTTATTTTTACTTTTCTCATTTCATCGACTTGTCGTCCATCTACTCTAATCACAATTTCACCTACTATCAATTTGTTAACGTCATTTAAGCGAATTTTATACAAATCCTCTACTATTTTTAGCTACCTCTTATTTTATAACTACTTTGTGAAAACAGCAACTTAGTTAATCAATTTTTTCTTAAAATCTATCAAAACACAAGGAAAGAGGATAGATTATAGTCTATCCTCTTTCGCCGTGGTTTCATACTCTTCACTAGCCATTATATTTTGTAAAATTTTTTATAATTACAATTGGTGTTTTTTGTGACGCATTGCCAAACGGATTATCAATAAGTAAATGTGCAACTACTGCGCCATCTGTACCTTCGGTTACGCCAACGATACGAGAACGTTTCAAATCGTTAACATCAGCAATAACTACACCGTGACAACCTAACCGTTCTTTTATTTCATTCACTACATTTTGTGGATTTGCTGGTCCATATACAATATGTTTATCAAACGGAGGCATCGTACCTGTAACATCATCAATTAAAGCTGTTTGTTCACCACCCAATTGATAGAAAACGCCACGTTTACCAACTGCCATTGCAAGCATCCCAACAATAAAAGCAAAAAAGACACGCCACATACCTTCTACGTTCATTAACGCCTGCATTCCATAAGGACTTGCTAAACTCCCATCCTGATGAATAAATCTGCATAAAACCCGTGCCAAAAAACAAGGCTGTATTTCTTCTGGTCTAACAATTCTTCCTTGTGTAATCGCCACTACACTCTCGGCCACAGATACTACATCGTTCGGACCTATTTTATCTTTCACGTATTTATCCATTACATCTAATATATTATCTTTATCTGTTAAAATCCGTGTTGGTACCGGTATAATTTCTACATTCGCCATCTTTACATCTCCCTATTTATATAAAAACACTTCGAAGGAAGTCTAGACCTGCTTATCTCCCCAGCATAAACTTTCATTCACTGAAATTATGCCAAAGTAATTCCCACAGCTTGAGCTACCTCACTCGCTTTTAGCTCAATTCTAGATTTCTCAATATGCCAATCCTTACGTGTTACCATTTGATAGACAATATCAATTGGCATGTCCACCATATTAACTAAAGTATCTTTAATTGACTCATCTTTACGCGCAATAAGTTCTACTTCAACGATTAAGATAGCTTTGCTTCGTTGATAAATAATAAACGATTCAAAATAGTCATCCTCACGCAATGCATCCTTACGCTGAATCCGCGAATTCACTTCAACACCATCAAAATATTCATAAGGCATTAAATGACGGCTATAACAATCCATAATTGTGCCACATTGTTTACCTTCATTTGCAATTTCAACTTCACATTGCAGAGTAATACTCTTTTGAGACTGGGCGACTAATTTAAATTCGCTGCGCTCAGTATTTTTCACTACGAATTGAGCATTCCCCTTATTTTCAATATACAACCATGTCGCTAAAACAACGATGACTGCTATCCCTACTAAACCATATAAAACTACCAAAACTTACGCCCCCAATTATACTAATCTATACAATATTAGTATTATATCAAAAATTTGGTCAAATCTACATAAAAACATCAATAATCTGCTAAATTTATTAAATTAAATTTAGCTTTGTCAGTATTTAATATTAAATGGGTCATTTGCTTAGCTTTTTCGATATCAGCCGAAAAACACATTGTCAAATCTCCCATACTCTCTTTCGCTGTTAATAGCTGTTCGCTTTGCAAGAGATTCATTGCATCCATTGCCGTAGATTTCGCTGGGTTGATTAAATGAATCTGACTTCCAACATATTTTTGCAAAATATCACAGATCAAAGGATAATGTGTACATCCTAAAATTAATGAATCAATTCCACTCCCTCTAAATTCATTCATATACTCAGAAGTAACCTGTTCAAGCTCATTTCCTCTTATCTTTCCTCCTTCAATTAATGGAACAAAACTCGGACAAGCCATCGCATAAATTTCTACCTCAGCATCAATTTTTTCAGCCGCTCTGCTATGCATTTGATTCATGATTGTCCCTTGGGTAGCAATTACGCCAATTTTTTTTGTTGGACTTACTTCAATAGCGTCTTTAACAGCACTATTCATTGGCACAAGCAAAAATTGGTACATTGATGCAGCCTCTGAAAATCCACAAGCTGTCATCGTATTACAGGCAAATACCACCATCTTAACTTTTTGTTTTGCAAAAAATCGTAAAGTCTGATGCATAAAACATTTTACTTCCTCTGTCGCTCGGGATCCATACGGAACTCTTGCTGTATCTCCTACATAAATAATATCTTCATGTGGTAATAAAGCACGCACTTCCTTTACCACCGTTAAACCACCGATTCCCGAATCAAATATACCGATTGGTGCATTCTTATTAATCATTGCACCCCCTCCTTAGCCCATGGATTACTTCAATATAAAAATAAAACACAGAATAAATCTTACAATTCTGCTATTTTCTTTAATTTTTCTACATACTCAGCCTCTAAACGAATAATTTTCCCTTCCATGTTTGTAAATAGATTTTGTGTTGTCCCCTCGGCTAACAAAGTATGATCTGCTTCACGAAACACTTGATAGGTAAAAGCCATTTTCACAGGAGTTAAAGCCGTCGGCGTCACTTCAATCACAATCCAATCATCAAATTTAGCAGAAGCCTTATACTTACATGAAACCTCCGTAATCGGAAAAACAATTCCCTTTGCCATTAATTCATTCAATGTAATTCCAGCTTTACGCAAAAATTCAACCCGTCCCATTTCAAACCAACGAAAATAATTTGCGTGATGAACCACAGCCATAGCATCCGTTTCATAAAAGTTAACTTTTGTTCTTACACTAAACATAATATCCTCCGCTCTAGTATTGTGATATTTAAAAACAGCAATATAAATAAAGACTTAACCATTCGGATAAAACACAATATTGTTCTACTCTTTGCAATAGTACATAAACTACAGATTAAATCAAAAAATACATATTGTCAATATAAATAAGTCTTGTTTAAAAGTTAGATTTAAATTCTAATTTACATCCTATCTTAAATCACTAAAACTAGAATCTGAAGTAACCATTCTATCCTATAAAAAATATACTATAAGAAAACGTATACTCACATTAGAATTAAACTCCTTTTTTAGACTTAATATCTATAAATTTATCGAAAAGATTACAAATACTATATTGACATTATTTGGGATCAGTCTTATATTTAATATAGTATTTAACTAAATAGTGCTTCCTCGTTAGGTGAGGCTCCTATATAAACATAGGCCACTGCCCGGAAATGTCGAGAGACGCCAATGGGTAGAACAGGTATTACCGACATAAGGTTTTACTTAAGGTGGCTGAGTTTTAACTTGACTCTACGTTATACAGTGCCGAAACTCAAACGAGTGGGGAGGTCATTTACTGCTGTTTTGTTATACATTTTGATCGACTTTAGAGACCTTCCTTTTAGGAAGGTTTTTTTATTTGTAAAGGAGGTGAGTATACAATGAATGCAGATAGTTCTGATCCGGATAGTCCTGTACCAGATATACACCTGCCGGTGTTGACCGGCTACTTACACACAAACACAATTGAATTAGGAAGTGATTTATATGTCCGTATTTACCACTCACATACCCACCCGCCGGTTTGGCTTCACCGACATACTGGTTATCGGATTTGTATTTGCAATCTTGTATTCCCTCCTACATCTGGGAGTAGGAATGACCGTTCCATTTTCACCAGAAGTCCAGATGGAAATTTCCACTGATCCTTCTGATTTACCTTATTATGCTGGACGGTCGCTTCTTAGAATGTTTTTAGCTTATGGTGCATCTCTAATTTTCACTTTGATCTACGGTAGTATTGCCGCTAAAACTCGTATAGCGCAAAAGGTTCTCATCCCACTATTGGATATTTTACAATCTGTTCCAGTACTTGGATTTCTGTCTATTACCATTACCATGTTTATGGGATTATTCCCTTATAGCTTGCTAGGTGTTGAACTTGCTTCCATCTTTGCTATTTTTACCGGGCAATGTTGGAATATGACTTTCAGTTTTTATCATTCGCTGATTACAATTCCTAAAGAACTTCATGAAGCAGCGGCAGTACTTCGCTTGAATTGGTGGCAACGATTTATTCACTTGGAAGTACCTTTTTCCATGATTGGCTTAGTATGGAACAGCATGATGTCCTTTGGCGGCGGTTGGTTTTTCCTGGCGGCTAGTGAGGCCATCACTGTTCTCAATGAAAGTATCCGACTGCCCGGTGTTGGATCTTTTATGGCGGCTGCAGTAGAAGAAGGTAATATGAAAGCACTCGTTTATGCTATTTTAACGATGGTTATTATGATTGTGCTGATTGACCAACTTTTTTGGCGTCCACTTGTAGTATGGTCGCAAAAATTTAAAATGGAACGAACAGAAGCTCTTGAAGTTCCAACCTCATTTGTATACGACATTTGTAAACAATCGATATTTTTAGTATGGTTACAAAAATATGCATTAATTCCTCTGTGGAAAATATTTTATAATATATTTAATTTTACTGCCCATCTTACTGATCGAACATCAGCTAAAATTCAAAGCAGCAATTCTCTTTCTTATTTATCTTTTACTATAAAATGGACCTTGTTTTCTATAATGCTGTACTACACTACACAACAAGCTTATGAAGGCTATCATATGATGGTCTCTATGGGATTTGAAAATCTAGTAAATATTATCCAAGTTGGGTTCTACACTCTGGGGCGAGTAATGGCGGCCAGCCTGATCGGGCTACTATGGACAGTGCCTGTGGGAGTTTGGATTGGAACCAATCCTAGATTAAGTAAAATTTGTCAGCCCATTGTGCAAGTAGCGGCTTCTTTCCCAGCAAATATGATCTATCCTTTTGTTGCTATATTCTATATAAAATACACGGTCAACTTTGAATTTGGCGCCATTCCTCTAATGATGCTTGGTACTCAATGGTATATTTTATTTAATGTAATCGCCGGTGCTATGGCGATTCCTAACGACTTAAAAGAGGCTGCTACAGTCTTTAATCTTTCAAAATGGCAAAGATGGCGTAAACTGATTTTGCCATCCATCTTTCCCTATCTCATTACCGGTTGTCTCACTGCTTCTGGCGGTGCTTGGAATGCTAGTATTGTATCCGAGCTGGTAATTTGGAAATCTAATCAACTCAGCGCTACGGGGCTAGGAAGCTTCATTAACCAAGTTACAGCTACGGGCGACTGGCCAGGGATTATTAGCGGTATTACCGTCATGTGTGCTTTTGTCGTCCTGATTAACCACTTTTTTTGGCGCAAACTTTATCAACTAGCTGAAACTAAATACCATTTGAATTAAAGGGGAAAAGCATTATGAATAAACAATCCTTAATAGAATTAAAAAATGTCCAGAAAAAATGGGATATGGGTGGTAACGCTACTATTCCAGTTTTGACTAACATAAACCTCACCATTCGCGCTGGAGAGTTTCTTGCAATATTGGGCCCATCCGGCTCAGGGAAATCTACTCTTCTCCGCATTATCGCTGGGCTAACGCCAGTCAGTTCTGGGGAAATAATTTATTTAGGAAAGGAATATCACGGTGTAAACCCTGGTGCTGCTATGGTATTTCAGTCCTTCGCTCTATTCCCTTGGTTAACAGTATTAGAGAATGTAACGCTTGGTTTGGAATCTAAGCCCATTGATGATGATGAAAAGAAAGAAAAAGCATTGCACATTATCGATGTAATTGGCCTTGATGGTTTTGAAAATGCATACCCCAAGGAGTTATCAGGTGGTATGCAGCAACGTGTTGGACTTGGGCGCGCTTTAGTAAGTGACCCCGATGTACTCCTGATGGATGAACCTTTTTCTGCCTTGGATGTATTAACAGCAGAGAATCTCCGGCGAGATTTATTAAAACTTTGGCGAGATAAAAAAATTCCCACCAAGACGATCATCATGGTAACCCATGGCATTGAAGAAGCTGTCTATATGGCTGACCGTATAATCGTAGTATCTGGTAACCCGGCACGCATTAATTATGATATGCAAGTGACTTTACCTCATTGGCGAGATAAAAAAGATCCATTGTTCACCAATTTTGTTGATAAACTATATTCTCTTATGATGAAGAAAGAACATGTTGAGACGCATAGAGTCATTACTGTGGAAAGCCGTGAAATAGCAGTGATTCCTCAGGTATCAGCAGGCGCACTTACTGGTTTTTTAGAGTTACTAAAGGATCTAAACAAAAAAACTGATTTATATAAATTAGCTGATCGTTTTATGATGGACAGTGAAGACTTTTTTCCTATTGTCGAAGGTACTACACTTCTCAAGTTTACTAAAGTCACAGACGGAGATATTGAGCTTACACCGGAAGGTGTTCTGTTTGCTCAGGCTTCCGTACTAGAGCGGAAGGAATTATTCCGCTCTCAACTTATACAACATGTACCTTTTATTAATAAAATTATAGCCATATTGCAATCAAAATCTAATAAACGCATGAGCATTGAATTTTTTGAAGATATTTTGACCAATTCATTTTCCCCGACCGAAGTCCAAAAACACATGGATATTCTAATCACTTGGGGACGCTACGCCGAATTGTTTGCATACGATGAAAAAAGCAAACAACTGTATCTAGAGGATACTACAAATTCCTAAATTACTATAACCTGCTTATAATTAAAACCCCCAGTTGAACTGGGGGTTTTATCATGCCTGTTCGGCGTCATTAATTTTATTCATTATTTAACTAAACAATTAACGACGGTCAAGTGAGGAAATAGCAAAAAATTTTATTATACTTGTAATAAAAAATCTAAAATTAAAATAAAACTATATTAAAAAGCATAATTCAAGGTCGCTTCAAATGATTTATTTTTCATATCTTCACTTATCGTCTTTTGATCTTTATAAACTAAATTTACGTTCGCATTATCATTCAATTTATGTGTAAGGCTATAATGTATGCCGCGATTATCAAAGTCAAAATCACTTTGTTGCCCCATAGAAGCAAATTCCTCTACTCTAAATCCAGTAATAGAAATATCATTTTTGTCATCAAATTCGTAATTCAGTGCGATTGCATACGCTTTATTATCTGAATCACTATTGGATTTTGCGAACTCAGCAGTTAAACTGCTCTTACCATATGTATAAGTTACATCTGCTGCCCAATGATTTGTACTAGCATCCCCTTGATAGCGTCCCAAAGTAACTCCATAACTAAAATCTTCGCTAGGGCTATAACCCGCTCTCATTGCATAAATTTTATTTTTAGATTCATTATCAGAATTATCTTCACGAGCAATTACCCCAGATAATTCAAAACTCCCATTTTCCTGCGCAAAAGAAATTCCATCTACAAAAGCCTTTTCCCCAATATTAGAATCCGGACGACTATATAATAAAGCAGTCTTGCCGATCGTTATATCCTGACGTCCAATCTTTAATGCTAATTCATCAGATTGATAATTAAATCCAAATTGATCTAACGTAGCAACTGTTTTTTTATTTTCTCCATATACTTCAGGAGAAATATTATAATCTGCTAATAGTGGATTCGTTGTCGTCTGAGCACCCAATCGTCCATATAACGACCAATTTGACCCCAGTTCAACTTCTCCCATGAGTTTTATGCTAGTAACCGTTCCAGAGATTGTATCTTCTCTGTCAGCAGTATCTCTTTGGTATTTTATACTTGCATCTCCTGTTACTTCAAGAGGTGCAGCGTACACCGGTATAGTTGTCATAATAACCCCTGCAACCATCATTGACATTATCTTTTTCATAAAATCATCCCCTACTACAATTTTTATTTAATCTAATAAATTCATTCCATACATTTACCATTACTGTAATATTTCAATTGTAACTGCACTAATTTTAGCTCTGTCATTTTCTCTTTTATTCACCTAAAATCAAGAGAAAGTAAATTAATAATGTTTCTTTCCTCCTTACTCTTTTTATAAAATTAGAATTTAAATAGATTTAAAACTACATTTAATTTTGATATTGATAATTATTCTCATATTATAGTAAAAGAAATATCTTTTTTTGTCAAGAGAATATATAAGACCTCTTGAGCTTGAACTCAAGTGTTAGATTAAAAGAAAGTTTGAACATAACTTAGATAAAAGATACTCTTTTTTGATGAATTTGCTTAAATATTATAAAAGAAAGTTTGAACAGATGTGTCGGTTATAACATAATCTGTTCAAACTTTCTTTTGATAAAAATTTTTTACATTTACAAAGCACCGATTTAAATTATGGTATTTTAATAAATTTACAACCAAGTAAATTCATGACAAAAAGGAATATATTAATTTGAAAACTTTAAATACTATAAAGAGGATAAAATCAAATTAATGCGAGAAAATACATTTAATATAAAAATACAACCTTATGATTAATAAATCTTTGAAAATTACCTTCATATTTATTATATCGAATAAAAGATTATCATTTAAAACTATTTTTATTCAAAAATACAATTGAAAGTAATTTAGAATTAATTTATTTCCTATTCTTATTTTTATTACAGTTAAATATTTATATCAAAAATTCTATACATCATAGCAACAAAAAATACCAGTAAAGATTAAAATAAAATCTTTGTTTATTTTTACTGGTATTTTTTACCTTTTGGTTGTATAATAGATTAACCTTATTATTAAGAGTGGAGGAATTATTTTTGGAGATAACACGCAATTTAGTAGAATTAATAAATAAATCCAAATACCCTATATGTTATACTGGCCCAAAAATGTTCTCAGCAAAAATTAATGATATAAATGCATTTTGGGGGAATAATCATCTTATTAATTTATTAAACCTAGAAAATTTCAAAAATAAAAACCAAAATTTTTTTCAAATTTGTAACGAATTAATAAATAAAGCTAGAAATCTTTCTCCAACAAAAAATCATTTTATTTTAAAAGATCTTGGAATTCCGATTATCACAGAAAATATTGATGGTCTTCATAAAAAATCTGGTTCACAATTCGTAGTTGAACTACACGGAAATATTACCGAATTAAAATGTACACAATGCGAATATAAAATTAATGTTTTAGAAAAAAATATTAATTTATTTTCAATATGTCCAAAATGTCATACTGAAAATCTTAGACCAGATATCGTACTTAAAGGCGAACCTTTAAAAGATTTTCATCTTGCACTAGAAGAACTATATAAAGCTGATTTGTTAATAGTTTTAGGACATGATCCAAAAAATTGGCCAGCATGCAGATTAATTATTCAAGCAAAAAAGCTCACTGATTGTAGAAGCATATTTTTATAAAAAACTTCTACACAACCTGCTCTTGATCATTTCCATATACTTTTATATTTTGGGATACATTCAGTACTGCAATTTGTGCTTGTCCAAAAACTAATTCCTTATAATATGGTGATTTGATAGAATCCTCATTATTAATAGCAGTAAAGATTCTCTTTTGAAGCTCAATTTCTAGTACAATAGATAATTTATAAAAAGTCCATTGATTTTCTATTGCCATTTCTAATACATCTGCAAAAACCGCTTTATAAAACTTTAAAAGAAAATGATAATATTCAGGTGATACTTCGTCTATCCCTTGATGATCACGCTTATCAAAGTGTATTTTGCTGTAAAACCCTAAATACGCAAGGCATCCCCCTTTTTCACATACACATTTTCCTAAAGACCGAGCAGTTCTACATGCAATAGCTATAATTTTTTTCCCACGAATAGCAGAAAGCACATTTGTATTTTTTTGAACAATATCATATTTACTAATAAGCGATTGTTTTTTCGTCATTTGCCTATGAAGCCTATGATAAATTACACCATCATCTCCATGGCCAATAATAATAATAGTTTCATGATTTCTCATTTGTTGTAAACAAATACTTTTTTTAGCATCATTAACTACATCCACTATAATTCCCTTATTTGTCAATCTGCTTTTTATTTCTTTGCTGAAACGACCAAAACGTTTTATATTCTTTGTAAGTCTTGGTCGATAAATTAATACACTCATATATAAATCTCCGTATTTAATATTTAAAACTAAAAACCGTATTTAAAATGGCTTTAGTAAAACGTTCTTTAAACAATCTTCCCTCATTCTTATCTTTCATTATTTCACTAATTAATTCATTAGCGTCAATTTCTTCTCCATTAGAGTCAATATACATTGTTGTAATACCAGCCTTTTTATATTGTAAGAGCATTTTGGTTAGCATTACAGGCAATATATCTAATTCTTCGCAACAATCTTTTATTGCCTTTTTCATCATACTAATATTTTCTCTTGAAACAATTTTATCCACTTGAAAATCATTAATTAGGTCATATATTTCTTTTTCTGGAAGACCTATTGAATACTTTTTTTTCGCATCAAGATAAATAAACGAACTTGAATAGAAAATAATTTTACTGATGCGATTATCTTTTCTAAACTCTTTTATAAACTCATTTCCGTGTGGCTTATCTACTGAGTAGCCCCTTGTGAGATTAAAATCAAACAATAAAAGATCATAGTTCTTGCTATTTATAAACTCTTGATAAGCTTTTTCATCCCGAGCTATATCAAAGTTAATATCTATACCAGCATCCTTTAGCTCCATTTTTATTACATCAAAATAGCTATTCATCTGTGATTCATCATCAACAACTAATGCTTGAAATACATACTCCATATTACTAATCTCCCACGTTCTTTATTATAGGTATTCGTATCCGAAATGTAGTTTTCTTATTAGTATCATCTAATTCAACATAGTCAATTTGTCCATCCATATCCTCAATCGAATCTTTAACTGTCGCTAATCCAATCCCAGTCCCATCAGTATTAGAACTCCATAAAGAAAAAATAAACGGAACTTTACTTTCTATAATCCCTACTCCATTATCAGAAAAGAAAATATTTACATAGCTATTATCAACTTCAGTTTCGATAATAATTTTTTTACTATTTATACTTTGCAAAGCTTTTACGGAATTATCAAGTAAGTTTTCAAATATATTATTTTTTAAAATTTCCGGATTACACCTAATCATAATTTCTTGACTTTTAAGAATCGTTAAAACTTCAATTTTTTCTTCGTGCAAACGAGGTTTATACGAATCAACAACATCTTGAATAACCTTATCAATTGGTACAATAATTTTTCTCAATCTTGATGTATTAACTTTATTTAAAGCTCCTTCAACTAACTTACTTATTGATTGAAAAGCAATATCTAATTCTGTAGTACTAATAGAAACATTTAATTTATCTAATTGATAACTAAAACCTCTTATCTGAGCATTAATGACAGCCAACTTATTCTTTATAGTATGAAGCATATCATATAAAATACCTTCTTTAGCCGTTATTTGAGCAAATACTGTTATCTTTTTATCCAACTCTTTACTCGCATTATCAACTACATCTGCTTTTCTTAGTAACTCATCTCCATATGTAGACAACTCTTTATAAAACATCTTTTTTTCTGTTTTAGGCATTTCTGTTTTATCCACAAAATTTTTAAAACTACTTACCATTTGAACTACATCATCTTTTAAAGAAGCAGATTCTATTTTTAATATATTAACAGCTTCTTTTGCACGCGCCTTTTCACGGTTAAAAACATATTCTTGAAGAATTTTAATTGACATCCAAACAAAATTTTTAAGTTCATCAAATTCAGGCACATCTTCAATTAGACCAACCCTATCAGTTGCATCTCTTAACCCCGAATTCCCTTTTTCGGGGTCATATGATAATAATATATACCCAATAACATCTCTAGTAGCAAATGTCCTAAAAACACCTTGAGCATGCTTATTATCAATTTCAAGCCAATCATTATGCGATTCACCATACGGCAATATTCTAAAATTCTCACGAAATATTTTTATATTACCGTATTCTCTAGTAGTCAAGCCCACTTTTTTAGAAAAAATTGATTTATCATATCTATCCAAATAAAAAATTCGAAGTTCAACCGCACCGAAAGGGTGCTTTGATTCAAAATTGAAATTTTTTTCCTCTACAATTTCGTCTTTATCATAAACTTCATAAAATCCATTTCCATTAATATCCAATGTAGTTGAAATATTTGTTTTTAGATAATCAAAAGTATCATTAATCAATTCTTCAGAGTCTCTAACTACTTTTCCATTTTCTTTATACTCATAATGAAACAATATTTTAAATTCATCGTTTTCCGCCTGTATCGGAGATAAAAATTTTCTAAGACTTCTTTTAAGAGCTATTATATCTCTCTGAGACCAAAGATCTCTTAAATTTTTAATTTTTAAAGACAATCCAGAATGCGCTCCAAGTGGTACGTTTCTAATTTTATATTTACATGGTACTTCTTCAATTAATTTATTAGTATTATTAAAATGCTCCCAATTAAATTTTACAATTGTTCTCATTGAGAGATGTCTATCAATCGAATCCATGATTAAAGAAGATCCTATCTTATCTACCCCAAACCTCCCAATTCCCTTTTCTCCATTTACTCTTCTAGCAATACTTTCAATTTGGGAATCTCTTACGCGGAAATGTTCGACACGATTTTTCTCTTTATTAGGAGTCCCAAGTTCCATCCAATATTCTTTAATCTCATCTAGCGTCATACCTTTGCCATTATCACACACTTTTATGTAAGATCTTGTATCTGAAACGATTGTCCCATTATTATCTCGAAAAGGAAGAAAATTACGAAAGGTTATTTCTACTTTTTTAGCACCAGCATCATATGAATTTTTAATGATTTCAAAGATAGCAATTTTATTATTAGTAATTAACTCCCTACCAATCAATCTTTCAACTTTTGCATTTGTCCTAAATCTTAATTCAGGCATAAAAATCTCCCTCTATGATTTATTAATATTCAAAATTTCTGATTCATTTAACATACATTTTAAAGCTACCATGATTTTTCCTGCAATAGCACATGCAAATAATGGCGGGACAGCATTTCCAACTTGAGTATATTGTGGAACTTCAAATTTACGTCGATTTCCTCCTGTTGTCCTTTTTCCCAAAAATTCAAAGCTATCATCAAAAGATTGAATTCTAGCCAATTCACGAACTGTTAATATCCTCGGATTATTTAAATCATAATGAACTATATCATCAGGAAGCGTCAAAACCGTAGGTGAAACAGAATTAGGGGCTAACTTCCTACACCTATATTTTTTTGTAACATATATTTTATATTGTTCTTGATCTAATCTATTTAGAAGTGAATCAATATCTTCACCTGGCTTTAAAAGCTTAAACCTGTCAGTAGTTTTTTCGCGATGGACGGATGCTTTATGGTTATATAAAGTAGCAGCTGGTATAAAATCACCATTCACATCCGGAGTTAATCCGTTCCGCAAAGATTTTTGATACTCAGAAAGTTTAAATCGATTATCATATTTTTCTGATGTTTGACCAGATTTTAGAAACCTAATATCAGAAATTGCCTCTTCAATTGTTACAATACTATTTCTTTTTTCAGGAAACTCTGGAATAGTAACTAAATTAAGTACTTTTGCTCCTCTAAAACAAGCACGATAACCTAAAAATATAACACGCGGTCTATTTTGAGGAACACCATAATCTTTTGCATTTAGTAATTGATACTTTACTGCATATCCAAAATATTTAGCTTCTTTAACAATCACCTCAGGCGCACTAATATTTTCATACTCTCGCCCTGAAATTCCTTTGATTTTCTTAAATTCATAGGTTAATATCCCCTCTACATTTTCCATAACAAAATAAGACGGTTGAACCAATTTAACTACTTTTAAAAAATCTAAAAATAACACATTCCTAAAATCATCTTCTGCTCGCCTTCCAACAAGACTAAAACCTTGACAAGGAGGACCACCTACAACTACATCAATTTTAGAATTATTTAAAAAATCACATAAAAATTTTCTTTTGGTAAGATCTTTTACATCTCCTTCATAATAATTTAAATTATAGCCCAACTGCGCATGCCGATTTTTATATGTAGCAGCAGCCTCTTTGCTATGATCACTTGCAAAAGGAACTCTAAACCCTGCTTGAATAAACCCTTCAGCCATGCCACCAGCGCCTGAAAATAAATCTAAAACATTAAAATTCATTACATCACCTATCTATTACATATTAGTTTTATAATGATATTGAGATTTTAAAAATACTCCCAACACGCATGTTTTTGCATTACGCATAAAATACACGACAAACAATCTTTCGAAATATCTTTAATCCTTATAATCTTTATATACATTTTGTTCTATGGTTATATATTCAATTTTCGACATTTAAATCCTGCTACATATTTTTTAATTATGTAACAAAAAGATTTATTATCTTACATTTAATTAACAAATAATATTATCAGTATATATTACGCTCCAGCAACATTAATTTCATCTATATGTTTTCTTTAATAAATATTTGTTTATTATATTCAAAATTATCTTTTATCTCAAATTTCAAAGAAACTATTTATCGCATCAAACATTTTCTTTTCCCTAATTTTAATCGTTGCACTTGTATGTTTAAATCTATATACTTCTAATTGATCAAATTCACTTTCAACATCTGTCCATGATCCTGATTTCTCAATTAAACCGTTTAAAATTTTATGGCAGATAACTTTCCATTTTTGATTATTTGAGGATATTAACATAAGTGTTGTCAATGATATTTTTTCCCTTTGAATTTCAATTATCATAGCTTGTTTTCCGTTTTTTAACAATATTATTCCTACCAAATATTTGCGCGGTGTAATCTTATCGGCAAGTGTACAAATTGATCTAAACTTAAAATGATCCTCCAACTTACCTACATGATATCTGATTGATGCTACTTCTTTTCTATCTTCCATTAAACTTAAAATAGCATATATATCAGCGAAATCACCTTTAAGTTTTTCACTAATACTATGCTGAAATTCCATTTGTGGTACAGTCTCTACACCCCCAAAATCAGCTGTTGTTCTTTTATTAGTCCCAGGTACTTTTTCATTTTGTTCACTTAAATTGCGTTTACTAAGTCTAGATGTTCTAATTCTTTTTATTTTTGCAAATGAACTATACTCTGAATAAATGGAATCTTCCGATTCAACATCAATAAAACCTTGGGCTGCTGTCATGTTAGAAACTAAAGTTTTATCTAAACCATTTTTTCCTATGGGAATACGTCTTTTCCGCTTCAACTCTTCATTTGAATCATTATTTTGATTTTTAGTGTACTCAACTAGATTTGGATGTTGTACGATAATTTCATTACAATTAAGTCGTTTTTCTTTACATTCTATAATTTCCCGGACATAATTTCTGCCATTCCATTTTTCAATATTTGCTTTTATTACTAGTTCATTAAATAAAAAATCAAATAAAACACCTTTGCCTGCTTGAATATTATGATAAAGCTTTTGAAACATATTGTGAATTTCCATATTTGTAAATATCCAAGCAATATGTTTTATTTTCGCATCCATACTTACGTATCGCACAGGTACATCTGTACTAAAATGCAAATTTAAGGTAGCTCCAAATTGACTACATATAATCCGAGTATCTATAGAGTCAAGTGTTGGTATCTGATTAAGCCAAAACACATCTGGTGCTAATATAGCCCTCAACATTTCAAATAAAGGGATAATATAATATCCGTTCTTACCACTAGCACCAAAAGTATAATAATCAAATTCATTGTATTTACCATTTGTAACAAGTCGTGCTTCAATCTTTTTACCACTCAATAAATTATTAAAAATTTTAATATCAACCGTTTCCCACTTGGGCATATTTTGCCTAATCCCATCTATATATTCTGCCTCTAAAACAAGTAAATGCAAGTCACCAAAGAAATGTTCCACAAATTTAGCTTGATGTGTTGCAATTGAAAGATATATTGCTTTTAAATAACATAATCCATTATAAGAATAAGGCTTGCTGATTTTAATTAATTTTACTCTCTCCCCTTTTTTAAAGGGCCAACTATCAAATCCTATTTTTTGTTTAGGCATTATTCATTTCCTCGCAACTTTCTATTTCTACAATCTGCTCCTTTAGTGCTAAATAATCTTCTTTTCGTAAACCTGCTTGCTTTTGAATCTTCCAATCGCTTAAAAATAAATCATCTTTTTTTAGTTTTAATATGATGATTTGACATCTTCGCAATTGAAATTGCTGCTTTGTTTCCGAAACTTTATTAATAAAAGCCTTACATGCTGGTAACTTATCTATATTTTTCTCTAACAAAGCAAGCTTATTGATTTTTTTACCTAATGACGACTGAGTTATCCGAATCAATTCTTCACTTTTAATTAATTCTATATAAACCTTTTTTAAGCTAGATAGAAGCTCCTTATCCCGCTTATCCCAATCAACGGTCTTTCTCTTTCCGATTGCTTTCTTGGGTACTGGAAGCACTGTAAAAAGCCACTCTTTATCATGCCGATAGAGAAAAATATATTCCTTCTGGCACAGCTTACGTAATACCGTTCTTGATAACCCAGGCTGCTCATTTAAGAGACTTAATATTTTATTTTTATAAGCCTCAGCAGATTTATCTGAATTATTATCAATTAGAGGTTCTAATTTTTCTGTAAGTGCAACTTCAAACTTCTGTACAGTTTTTATATCGCACCCCATATAATTTGCTAATTTACGATAGCTGTGTTTTTTCTCGCTTATTAAAATTCTAAGTCTATTTTCCCAAACAGTTCCAAAAGCTTTAACTCTTCCTTTATGGTATCTATCTTCCTCAGTTTTATCTGGTCCAATTCGTGCATAGATATAACCACATTCACAAGTAAATGTTCCTATAGGTTTTCGTGTTTTATAGTCAGCAGTAATTTTTAAATCATTTACCACCTCTTGCCTATAATGTTCCGATGCTTTATTAAGACAAGGCCATGGTCCTACACCAAAAGGTTTATATTCATTTCGTATATCTTTGAGAAAAGTCTCCATATCACCAGCTAAAAATAATATCAAAAGTATATGCCGCAAAGGATGTACAGTTCTCTCTAAATCACGGGTAACTACCCTAAGCCAGTTATATTCATCCTGTTTATCAATACTCGATTCCAAAGCATTTAATAAATCTACCCCATAATGCCCGAGAAAGAATTCATGTAATTCGTTTTGTTTAATTCTTAAATTATTAGTTGCAAGTCCCATTTCGTATAACAAATTTTTGTACCGAAATAATATATCAGTTTTACTGATACTGCTTAAATCATGAGTCAGTAGATAATAAGCAGCTTTAGAAATTTGCACAAGTTTTTCATGATATCTGTCTTGCGCTAAATAAAGATTTGATAAATCCAGTAATTTTTCATCAAATCGAATATATTCTAAACGACTAATATCAGATTTTTTACTTAAATATTTCTTTAACACCTCTTCATGATGTGGACATACCATAATTCCTTGTAGCTGATGTTCGCGGTGTATATAGGGTTCACCATATTGCAAGATATCTGATTTAGCGCACGTTGAACAGTAATAGATACTCTCTTTTTTGCAAATACTTCCCGCAACAATTCCTATTTGAGCATAAACACCTTGTCCATCACCAACTGTAATAGCTTTCAACACTTCTTTTTTTCGGTCTATAGGTAGAAAAGGAGCGTAAAAAGGGAATAACGTATGTTCTTGTATCAAGCAATTTGGACTATAATGTTTTCCCATTGCATCACAAAAAAACTGAAGATGGTTTCCAATTTCAAAACTTGGAATAACTGAGTCTTTACCAAACAATTCTCTCAAAGTATCTTTTAAATCAATGTTACCTGAATAATAGTGATACCTAGCAAATGCAGAATACAATAATTCCTCCTTATATGGATCACTAAAAAAAGGTAACATAGTATTACTCCACCTTTAAAAATTCTGTAATTGGATTCTTTATAATCCCATGTTTTTTAAATATTTCATAGGGATGTTGCTTGCTTTTTACAGATTGCTCAAATAGCACTAACAAAGATTGTTTTTCTAAAGAAACCACATTATCAAGCTTTGGCTTCTTTAACTTCTTTTTCTCAGCCTGAAGCAGTTCTAAAACAAGATCTCTCAAGTCCTCATAATCTAAATTCATTGGAGCCTTGTCTACCTCAGCATCAATAATCTTTCTTATTACATCTGGCTTAATACTATTGAATAAACCTGATGTGATAAATTCTAGATAAAGACTATCATTAACTTTATTTCTAACCCCTTCGAGTTCTTCTTTTTTCTGACGTATTTTTTCCTGTACGCGTTCTGACATTCCTATATTTTGTTCATAATGTGTTAAGATAGCATCTTCATCAATCGTAATATCATCAAATTTAGCTATTTCAAAAGGATTTCCTGAACGCAGCGCTTTAAGCATTGGCTTTATCAAGTTCAAATCTTCATCAGCAGTTTTCTTTATGATTTCAGTGGTTAGTAACTTTTTGCCTTTACTTATAGCCATATTTTGCGAAAACATAAACAGCATTACTGCAACTGCAATTACACCCTGGCAATGGTTATAAAAAACTTCTTTAACGTCATTACTTAAAGGCAGATTTTCTTCCATTACACTGAACTCCCATAAAGATTCTAAGAATAACTCCCATTCCGCGCTAGCTTTTTTTAGATTGGCAATTTCAATATATCCATCTGATTGAACTCTTCTTGCTAATCTAAAATTCTTTTGAAATAAATTTCTGGCCCTATTTGTACCAATAAATACGATTGGTACTGAAAACATATTCGTTAATGTTACAAAGAAGTCTAGCATTTCCGCAGGGTCACCCTTAGCATTATAAAGATTCTGGATTTCATCAATAACCAATAATCCAACATCATAATTCGCTAATAAGGTAGTTAAATACATCACCATGGTAGAAGTAGAACGTGTTAAATATCCATATTTTTCGTTCCATCGACTACCAGTAAGTCGATCAATTTCTTGAAATACATTTCTACATAAAGTTATAAAGCTGCCATCATAAGGACAATCTATCTTAATCCATACAAGTTGCGTTCTTGTAAAAGCTTGATCATTATATACGCTATGACGAATAATTTGCGGATATAATTGCAATATCCGTCTAATTGCAGTAGTTTTCCCCATACCTGAGACACCATTAATAAAAATACATTCCGCAGTCGACTGAAAATCCCGATAATAATTTTCTACAGTTTCAATACCAACGTTATTTTCAGTTTTTAGCTGATTTAATAGCTGTAGCTTTTTCTTATACTCAAGCTTTATAGGATTTCTACAAATGTAAGATTGCCTAATTAGAACTGATATCTTAGACTCTAACTTTATATGAACAGGCAAGGGCTGTATAAAGCCTTTTACTCTTTTTATTACATGAGTTCTTAATAATGGAGGTAAATTACGTTCCTCAGGCTTCACTGTCGGCAGACTATAGAAAGCATCAACTACTTGTTCTTCTGTTTCCAATATTCTTGGTAAAGCTTCTATAAGTGGATTTCCGGCATAATCTTCAATTTTTTGTGGTTTATATACTGCTTCTACATACGCTGAAAATAAATGTCTACTATTTTTTTCTCCGTTCATTTTTACGCCTCCGAATTAGATCAATCATGCTTTCAGTTTCTTCAGTATTATCCTCGTCGCTAATATTCGTCAACTTTATAACATCTGCTAACTTTTCATTATTATTTCCAGAAGAAATCAAACTCTCTTTTTCTCGTTGAATTGCTTTCTCCTTTGCTCTATTAGCTTTTATATCTTTTAATTTTTCTGCTTTACTAACATTAGGATTTAACTGTTCATTTGTCACTTTAGTTGCAGCCTTTGCTATATTTTTTATTTCTTGATTTAGCTGTACTGAAATTGCTAATTGTTCTTCATCAGCAGACCTTTTTAAAATAGCAGATTTTTTATTTGCTTCTAACACATCTTCTAAGGAAAAGCTTGCGTATACTTTATCTTTTTCCAACAGATTTAATAAAATGCTTTTTCTATCTGGTTGAAGCATATAAATATTATGTAGATTGCGTGGATCATAAACCACTTCAATTTTCTTTTCAGCTATTTGCATATGTTTATATTCTACCAATAATTCGGAGGCACCATAATGCAATTTATGAAAAACTACTGTCCCTCTACTGAAGGTAGCTGTTGCTCGAGGTAGTATTCCTAGTCTAAAGGTTAATTGATCTACTTTTCTCAAACAACCTTTTTGGTTAGTTATACCCCAATTCCATATTTCTAGAGGAATTGGTCTAACATTATCACGTATCATATCAGGTGTAAGCGGATATCCATCAATTGAACCTAAATTATGTTCAAGGACAGATAATAAAACTACCTTTGTAACTTCTCGAAGCGTTAATTTAGCCTCTAATCGATAATCGGCATCTCCTCTTTTACGAAAATCTTTCATAATGGCCCCAGGCATAAAGCCTGTTAATTTTTCAGTAATTGTTCTAAAAATTCTCTCAATAATCCCTTTAAGATCACCTCTATAAGGAGAGGTATTTTCTATGGATACTTTAAAGTTTTTAATTAAATTTTCAACACCATGACCTTTCATTTCCCCACGATCTGCAATTATTATTTCTGGTAATTGTGAAGAAGGCCAAAGTTCCTTATCAATTGGTATTCCATACTCAGCACATAACTTTACCTTATCAGCAATCATTGAATCGAGTGCCATCATTGCACCATTCCATGAATTTGTTTCTAATCCAACATAAACACCCGTAACGATTCTGCTATATACATCTATAATTGAATAAATTACAGGACGCCCTATAAGTTTATTTCTATCTGTTTCACTTACAATATGAATATTGGCTGGAGTAGCATCAATTTGATAACGAAAACCAGGTCCTGGGGCCTCCATTCTAGCATCACCTAATATTGGTCTACTCGTAAGTTCATATGTTTTTTCTCCGTCTCTCTTTTTTATATCTATACCTAAATTTTCATTTTTCTTAAACCAATAATAAAATTGTTTATAAGTAGGAACATTAGCTGTATTTTGAAGGATACGTTTATTCTTGCCCTTTTCTTTAACTGTTACGGAATAAAATTCTTCTAATATTTCTAGATAAGCAGTATACAATGATTTTTTTTGTTTATTACGATAATATTTATCTCTACCTACTTCAAATTGTTTTTTTACTTTATCATCAACATTTATTCCTAATGAACCATCTTTTGAAATACTGATTCTTGGTCTTCCCGTTTTCACATTAAAAGATTTTTCTTTTCCTGGTGCACCAGAATTTTCATAGTCTAAAATACAAGCGTTTGGAGTCATTCCACGTTGCCAAAATCGACTAAACATACGTCTGACTGTCATTAAAGAAATATTTTGTGTCTCTGAAATTTCACGAAAAACATTCATTCTAGTAGAACGATTAATTAAATCTATTTTTCTAGGTTCCCAATATTGCTGAATAACATTCCAATTGTCATCTCTTCTCTTTCGTACAGTATCAGATAAATTATCCTCTTCTACCAGTTGTAAGAAAGGATCAACAATTTCGACTATATTATTTTTTTCTATTTCTGCTTCAATTGCTGCAATACTATCTAATACTGGTACTGCTAAATTTGCTTCAATGTTAACATAAGCAAAAAGATCATCATTTGAAGAATAAATTATGCGAATTCTTGTCTTTTCATCTAAATATTGATAAACAGCGTTTTTTACAATCATAATACTGCCTCTCCAAGCCTCATACTTTTTTGTGTCAAATCGAAATTAATTACAGCATCTATATTTAGAGGTTTTAATAAATCTATCTTTATAAATTTATTTGCAATCAAATATTTAAATAAAGCAATACCAGCACCTTTTTCTAAGTGTATATCTCTTTCAAAAATAGAAGTTAATTCTCTAACGGTTTTATTAGAATCAATAAAACGTTGCAGGAAAGCAAGTATTATATCTTCAAATTCATTATTATCAAACTGTGAAAAAGCTTCTAATTGTTCAAGGCTATAATAATGCATTACATCGTCAATATTTAAAGCAAGTGTTTTATTAATCTCAATATCGGTAACCATTCCCCAATCAAGGTTAAGCCGACTCCAATAAATACGTTCTATTTCAAACTTTTCTACAATCCGCTTATCAACTAGATCATCTTTCCGCTTTATCGTGCGAACTATGTCTTTAATTTTTCCGTTTTGATTTATTGTTATATTAAAGTCAGATGTCATATGAACAGGCTTTTTGGTTCTAGGATGTATTGGATGTTTAATACCTAATTCTTCAGCAATCAACATTGTTAAATCAAGTTGCAATGGAAATTGTTCTCGAATATCAATCACAAAATCAGAGAAATTTAAAATATGAAAATAATTTCTTTCCATATCAGATAAAAATTCATGTTGTCTTCCAGTTTTTATTCCATGTATACGAGTAGATCTTCCTAATGAAGGAACATCTTGAATAGTAATAGCTGGCTTATATTCTTTTCCTCTTTTAATCTGATCATATACATCGGTTTTTATCTTAGATTCCAAATAAACTCCTCCTAATATACAAAAATACCTCTTGGGATAGTTATATCCCAAGAGGCAAATGTTCAAACTTTCTTTAAAAGTGTTCAAACTTTCTTGTAAATGTTCATATTTTCTTGTAAATGTTCAAACTTTCTTGGGATACAACATCAAGAGGTCTTATAACTTAATTTTTATTCAACTGTAACCGATTTTGCAAGGTTACGAGGTTTATCAACGTCACAGCCTCTTGTAATTGCTGCATAATAAGCAAGCAATTGAAGTGGAACAACAGCTAAAAGCGGTGCCAATAATTCATCTGTCGTTGGTACTTTAATAATATGATCCACATATTTTTCAATTTGATCATCATTTGCAAGTGCTATCCCAATAACGACTGCATCACGCGCTTTTACTTCTTTGATATTACTCAAAGTTTTTTCATAAACACTTTCTTGCGTAGCAAGTGCAATCACTGGTACACCTTCAATAATAAGTGCTAACGTACCGTGTTTTAATTCTCCTGCCGCATACGCTTCCGCATGAATATAGGAAATTTCTTTTAATTTCAATGAACCTTCTAACGCTACAGCATAGTCTAAGGAACGTCCAATAAAGAACACATCTTCATTAAATCCATATTTTTGCGCAAACGTTTTAATTGGTTCGACATCTTCAAGAATTTCATGAATCTGACTTGGCACTTGACGAAGTGCACCAATGAGATGTTTTGTATAATCTTTTTCAATCGTTTTCTTAATCTCAGACATATAAAGAGATAACATAAACATCATGATCAATTGTGTTGTATAAGCTTTTGTAGAAGCAACCGCAATTTCAGGTCCAGCCCAAGTATAAACTACTTGATCTGCTTCACGAGCAATAGATGAACCAACTACATTCGTTACCGCTAACGTTTTAGAACCAAGGCGTTTCGCTTCTTTTAGTGCAGCTAAAGTATCACTTGTTTCTCCTGATTGACTGATTACGATAGTTAACGTACGATCATCAATAATCGGGGAACGATATCTAAATTCAGATGCAATGTCCACTTCAACTGGGATACGAGCCAATTTTTCAATATAATACTTGCCAACAAAGCCTGCATGATATGCCGTACCACAAGCAACGATGAAAATTTTGCGAATAGAATTTAAAAACTCTTTATTCCATTTTAATTCATCCATTACGATAGCACTATCATCTTTTGCAATACGTGCAGACATTGTTTCACGAACCGCTTTGGATTGTTCATAGATTTCTTTTATCATGAAATGTTCATAGCCGCCCTTTTCCGCAGCTTCTGCATCCCAATTTACTTCAAATACTTTCTTCGTAATTGGCACACCTTCACGATTTGTAATCCAAACAGAATCCGATTTTACAACAGCAATTTCTCCATCACTTACAATATATGTTTTACGCGTTCTGGCAATAATTGCAGGAATATCAGAAGCGATAAAGTTTTCTCCTTCACCAAGGCCAATCACTAATGGATTGTCTTGTTTCGTACAAATTAATCTATCCGGGTCACGGCGAGACATAAATACAAGAGAATAAGATCCTTCAATTTTCTTTAATACTTTACGAACAGTTTCTTCAAAGTTACCATCATATAATTCTTCCATTAAATGCGCAACAACTTCTGTATCTGTTTCTGAAGTAAATACATGACCTTTTTCAATTAAATCTTCTTTTAGGTGCAAGTAATTTTCAATAATTCCATTATGAACGACAACAAAATCACCTGTACAATCTGTATGTGGATGAGAATTGCGATCAGATGGGCGACCATGTGTTGCCCATCTTGTATGCCCAATACCAACCGTACCAGTTGGAAGATTATTTTTAATTTTTTCTTCTAAAGCATTTAAACGTCCTACGCTTTTTTCTACATTTATTTTTTCACCATCAAATACCGCGATACCAGCCGAATCATAACCGCGATACTCAAGTTTTGTTAAACCTTCAATCAAAAACGGCGTTGCTTGCGCTGCGCCTACATAACCAACAATACCACACATAAAAGGATTCCTCCAATAAATTAAAATTCACATGATTATATTTTTTACTATATTACTGATTAAACTGCTTTGTCATACAAATCACTTTGTATTTTTCTCAGTTATTCACGACCTCAGTCAGCCGAGAGGCATCCGCCGACAATTCGATAAACCTCTCCCTCGTCATCTCATCAAATGAGAGCTAGCGCTATAATTATTTTATGATATTCTCTTTACAAATATTCTATCCTCCTCCTTTTTGTCCTTTACATAGAACAGAGGAGCTTAATTGCTCCTCTGCATGTACACATTTTAATATAATATTTCTATTTGGTCAATCATTATTTAACCTTGTTCTTTTTTGACTACATCGGCAATTTCATGACAAATTCGATCAAGCTGTGGTTGGTTAGGTCCCTCTGCCATTACGCGAATTAAAGGTTCTGTACCAGATGCACGGACTAAAATACGTCCGGATTCACCAAGTTCTTGATCACCAGCCATTATCGCCGCTTTAATTTTTTCATTTGCTTCCCATCCAGCTTTATCTCCTACACGTACATTTACCAACAATTGCGGATACCGTGTCATTACTCCGGCAAGCTCGGCAGATGTTTTGCCACTTCTTTTTACAGCTGAAACAAGCTGTAATGCCGTAATAAGTCCATCACCAGTCGTAGAAAATTCACTAAAAATAATATGCCCAGATTGTTCTCCGCCTAAATTATAACCATTTTCCAACATATTCTCTAATACATAACGATCACCAACTGCAGTGATTTCCAATTTACCACCATTTGCTTTAATCACTTGGTGCAATCCAATATTGCTCATCACCGTTGTAACTAAAGTATTATCTTTTAGTGTACCCTGTTTTATTTTCTCTAAAGTACAAATTACCATGATCTGATCGCCATCAATCAATTGTCCTTTATTGTCTATAGCTAAACACCGATCAGCATCACCATCATGTGCAATTCCAATATCTGCTTTATGATCCAGTACCGCCTTTTGCAAACTTTCAATATGCGTTGAACCACAATTGTCATTGATATTCGTACCATTCGGGCGGTCATGAATCACGATAACTTCCGCACCAAGTTGCCTAAATACAATGGGTGAAGTTTCATAAGACGCACCATTGGAACAGTCCATAACAATTTTCATTCCAGCAAAACTATCTTTCACTGTATCAATCGCATAATCAATATATTCATTGATATACTCATGATGATACTCTACTTTTCCCACTTTATCTGCCAATGGGCGATAGTATGTATCATTTGTTTCCATCGTCCGTACAATTTCTTCTAATTCATCTTCTACAGCATCCGGTAATTTATAACCGCTTGCGCCAAAAAACTTAATTCCATTATCATAATATGGATTATGTGATGCAGAAATCACGACACCTGCTTGCGCTTCCATTTTTCGAGTTAAAAAAGCTACTGCCGGCGTTGGCACTACACCAACAAGTACAGCTCTACCACCAGCACTACAAATACCTGCCGCTAATGCAGATTCAAACATTTTTCCTGAAATACGCGTATCACGCCCAATAATAATTACTGGTTGCTTATGCGTATGTTCACCGAAATAAACTGTAGCAGCTCGTCCTAAACGAAATGCTAATTCTGGCGTAAGCTCACGATTCGCTTCACCACGTACCCCATCTGTTCCAAAAAGTCTAGCCAAATTTGTTTGCTCCCTTCAAATCACTCTATTCAATCTATTCAATCTATTAAAATTATCTTGATTTAAAACGACTTATATTTGCGAATTACAGCTAAAGCAGCATTTAATCCATCTAATGCTGCGCTCATAATTCCCCCTGCATACCCTGCACCCTCACCAATCGGATATAATCCCTCAGTACTAATAGATACATACTCTTTATCACGAATAATCCTGCATGGCGCTGACGAACGAGATTCAATACCTGTCATTACTGCTGATGGATGATCAAAGCCTTTAATTTTCCGTCCAAAATCAGGCAATGCATGTCTCAAGGTCTCCGTAATAAACTTAGGCAAACACTCTCTTAAGTCTACTGGAGTTACACCCGGACGATAGGTTGGCTGAATAAGAAAATCTTTACTACCACTTTTACCATTTAGAAAATCTCCAACTGTTTGCACTGGTGCAAAATAATTACTACCGGCACATTCAAACGCCAACTTCTCATATTTGCGTTGAAAAGCAATTCCGGCTAAAACATCACTACCAAAATCCTCTGGTCCAACAGTCACAAGTAACGCACTATTTGCCACACCTGAATCACGTCTAAAGTTACTCATTCCATTCGTTACCACCTGATTGAATTCAGATGTCGCCGCTACAACTTCACCACCTGGACACATGCAAAAAGAATATGCACCACGATTTGTTTCTTTATCTTGATAAGTCAATGCATAATCTGCAACCGGCAGCCGCTCGTGTCCAGCTTCTTTTCCATACTGTACATCATCAATAAAGTTTTGCGGATGCTCAATGCGCACACCTACAGCAAAAGGTTTTGCCTGCATCGCAACCCCTTTTTGATGAAGCATTTCATAAGTATCACGTGCGCTATGACCGATTCCCAACATAAGCAGAGAACATTTTATCTGTGCATCCTGATTTACAACAACGCCACATACTCTACCTTCTTTGATTTCAACATCGGTAACTTGTGCTTCAAATAACACTTCGCCGCCCAATTGGATAATCTTTTTTCTCAAGTTTTTTACCATGATTTTCAGCTTATCCGTTCCAATATGCGGTTTATGTAAATATTTAATCTCCGCTGGTGCGCCGGCTTCCACAAATAAGTTTAACACATCACGCATTTTACTATCATTTACGCGTGTCGTCAACTTACCGTCGGAAAAAGTCCCCGCACCACCTTCACCAAATTGCACATTCGATTGCTCCGATAGTTTTCCAGTTTGCCAAAACAGCTCAATATCGTCATTGCGACGATCAACATCTTTTCCCCGCTCCAATACCAACGGCTTATACCCATGCTGCGCTAAAGTAACCGCTGCTAAAAGTCCTGCTGGCCCAAGCCCCACAATGACAGGGCGCTCTTTTAACCCAATATCACCATAATGAAGAACTTCTCTTTCTTTAGGTTCTACAATCGCAATATTTTTATCATTTTTTAATCTAGCTAAAACTTTTCTTTCCTCTGCGTCAACTTTTACATCCAATAAATACACAAAATAAATTGGACTGTTCTTTCTCCGCCGTGCATCAATAGCTTTACGCACAACAACCACCTCAAGTACAACTTGAGGTGGCATTTTTAAACGTTTTGCTACTAATTCTTTTAAAGGAGAAACATCGTCAAACGGCACATTAAAATTATTTATGCGTAACAATAATCTAAATCTCCTTGTGCTTTATTTCTTTTCTGCAACATCAATCTCAACCTGAATTACATCATTTATTACGGTAATACCAATCGGCAGCTGTAATTTGATCTGCTTTTTCGTCAAGCCTTTGACATCTGCTAAACTAATTGGTTCTGTATATACAACTTCTAATGTATCAACCACACGTTGATCCCCATAGATATCAATCTTCACTGGATTTAAGCGAACACCATGTAATACATAATTTGCCGCTAAATCATCTTTTACATTTGGCTTAATATCTACATATTTTTTATACAATCCTTTGACAACAGATACATCGACTTTGACCACTGCTGGCGTTATTTGTACATCTGAGACTTCTTTTCCATCATTATTCACTGCAACCACTGGAACAGCAACGTTAAAGTCACTGTCTCTACCAGATAAATTTAAATACCCAACAACCTTTGCTACTTCATGTATGGCATTACTTGGTCCTTCAATTCGAACCTTTTCAAATGCAGGAACTACTTTTCCTATCGTCGCCCCAGATTCTAATGCTCCGGAAAAAGCAATTTCAACTGATACATCTTTCTGGACGATTTTATCAATTTCAAAAATTGCACTTTCTGGAGATACAGTAACAACTTCAAATCCTTGTGGCAATGAAGTCTGTATTTTCATTGAATGCTTTCCTTCTGTAGCACCATTTAAATCAACATAAGCTTTAAAATCACGCTCTGTAGCCATAGCAAATAAACTGCGTGGACCTCTTATCTTTAACTTTACAGTCTCAACAGTACGATTCACCACATAGCCATCAGCAGCATTTTGTACTTCTAATGGTACAGTTATATTGCTATCAATTGCGGGATTCTGTTCATTCATCACAAAAAACCATAAAATAATAGCTACAATTAAAGCGATAATTTTCGCAGCAACATTTCTATTTAACATATCCATCATTTCGAGTGCCTCCAATTAAACCAATCCATGATACTGGTTGGACGAGTCGTAAATAATGGTTTAAGATTTTGTTTCAGTTTTTCCGAATCAAGATGACGAGTCAATCGCCCACCTCTTGCAATAGAAATCGTTCCGGTTTCTTCACTCACAACCAGCACAATTGCATCCGATTGTTCCGTAATCCCAATCGCCGCCCGATGTCGAGTTCCGAGTTCCTTACTAAGTGTCCGATCATCCGTTAACGGCAACAAACAACCTGCTGATATCATTCGATTCCCGCGAATAATTGCCGCGCCATCATGCAATGGTGTATTCGGAATAAAAACATTAATTAAAAATTCAGATGATACCAATCCATCAATTTGAATACCCGTTGCAATATAATCACTCAATATATTTTCGCGCTCTAAAACGATTAATGCACCAATCTTATTTTGCGCCAGCACCATGACCGCCTTATCCAATTCGTTGACCAAAGATTTAGCTTCTTCTATATTTAAGAATACAGATTTACCAAATAATTTCCCCTGCCCTAAATGTTCCAAAGTTCGCCTAAGCTCTGGTTGAAAAACCAGAGGTAAAGCAACGAATACAAGCGTAACCGTTTTTTGCATTAACCAATAGATTACATTAAGACCTAGCCAATTACTGACCATTGTAAGCACCAAAAGAACTAAAAGCCCTTTCACTAAAGTGATTGCCCTAGTATCTTTTAGTAGCATATAAAGTTTATATAAAATAAACGCTACAATCAGAATATCAACTATGTCAAGGAAGCTAATGGTTGAAATTAATCCTTTTAATTGTATTGGCATATACAAAACCCCTCAACTTAGTGTTCATAAAAAGCTATTCTCTTTTTTAAGGGTAAAAACCTTTTTTGTTTTGCGATGTTTTTAGATAAATAAGAAAAATAAACCTTAATGCCTATAACACCCTATATATTTTACACCGAAAATATGTCAAATACAAACATTATGACTGCATTTTTCTAATATATATTATTGTATCTAATTATCCATAAAAAATCCCCGAATCATGATTTTTTCAGTCATCGGGGATTCTCTTTCATCCTTATTATAATTTTATAATTTCTTCAACAAAACCTAATGTATCTTTAACTTCACCGCTATGCAATCCCGTAATATGATCATACATCTTTTGCGTAAATGGACCTATTTTCCCATCATTGATAACCATCTTTTCGCCTTTATAATAAAGCTCGCCTACAGGAGAAATTACAGCTGCTGTTCCTGATCCAAATACTTCTTCCAACTCGCCATTTTGATAAGCTTCATGTACTTCATCTATTGTAATACGACGTTCCGCTGTCGGCACGCCCCACTCTTTTGCAACTGATAAAACTGTTTTGCGTGTAATCCCTGAAAGTATACTACCGCAAAGTGCTGGTGTAACAATTTCGCCTTTTATTTTAAATAAGATATTCATTGAGCCAACTTCTTCAATGTACTTACGCTGTACGCCATCTAGCCATAACGTTTGATCATAGCCTTTTTCATGTGCAACAAGGCCAGCATGCAAACTTGCTGCATAATTTGCCGGTGTTTTTGCCTCGCCTAATCCGCCCGGAACAGCACGCACATAAGTATCTTCTACCATAATTTTTACTGGATTAAATCCAGCGGCGTAATAAGCTGCTACCGGGGATAAAATAATCATCATTTTGTATGTAGCACTTACACTAACACCTAAATAAGGATCTGTTGCAAAAATAAATGGACGAATATATAAACTTGTTCCTTTTTTCGCTGGAACCCAATCTTTTTCTATTTCAATTAATTTTCTTAATCCCTGATGAACCGTTTCAACATCGACCTGTGGAATATCAAGAATACGTGCTGAATTATTTAAACGATTAATATGGTCGAGCGGTCTAAAAATAACAATCCGATTGTCATAGGTACGAAAAGCTTTCATTCCTTCAAAAATTGCCTGCCCATAATGAAGCGTACAATTTGCTGGGCTGACAGATATATCACGATATGGAACAATTCTTGGATCATGCCAACCATCCTTCGGATTATAATCCATTTCAAACATATAGTCCGAAAACGCTTTTCCAAATCCAATTTTGGATACATCAGGTTTCTCTTTTAATGTAGCAGTCTGCTCAAATCTAATTTCAGCCATAAAAACATCCCCTTAACGCTAATTCAAAAGATATCTCCGAATTCGTTTCAACTCAGAAAATCCAGAAATATACTTAAATCTATAATTACTTATTATATTTCTCCGATTGTATACATGTCAAGTTTAGAATCATTATTTTCTGATTTATTTCTCCATTCTGTATCTTTAGTATTTAATATATAAACAAAGCTTTCCTACCAGTGGATTTATTCGTAAGATTTTTTCCTACATTATCTAAATTTAGGAAGGATTTTTTGCTATTTTTGTAGAATAACCAATGATAAAGTCAATGATTTATTAAATAGCCCAAAGAAAAATGCAAATATTTGATTATTTTTATTTATTATGTAATCACATATCTTTTTGATTATTTTTAAGTTCAAGTTATTATATCATTATTTAGATATGTGAATTCTTTTTGTTTTCCCAAGAATGACCGGTCATTCAAATTAATTTAATCCACTAGGAGGTAAATTCTTTGAATCAAATTAGTAAAAATCATGGTTTCATTTTAGTAGATGTACTAACAGCTGTTATTGTCATTAGTATTGCATTCATTTCTGTTCTTGGACTTTATATTATGGTTAGTAAAACAAATATTATGAATGACGATGAAAAAGCAGCGGTAATATTAGCACGTACACAAATAAATTATTTAAAACAATATGAATATAGAGGTTTTGACCGATTAAATCTAAACTGGTGGAATATTTGTCCCGAAGTTTATAACCATCCTAGTAATAGAGCAAATGGGCAAGGAGAACATAAATACACTATAGAATGTACGGTTTTACCCGGATACGACTATATTAATGAAACAACAAAATCTCAAATAATAAATAATAATGGCTATCCAATAAAAAGCGGCAATAAAACATTAATTGAGTTAGCAGAGCAAAACAATCAAATTATAAGTATAAAAAATGTTGATGATACGCTTCCGACTTGTGAAATACCTAATGAAATCCTTTCTAAATTCGATATTGTTCCAATAAAAGTCACGGTTACTTGGCAAGAAAATATTAATGGAAATTCGATAGATAGAAGTTATGAAGTCATAAAATATTTTCTCAGCAAGCCTCAAAATTTATAGGAGGTCAACACTATGCAGAAGCAAAAAGGATTTACCTTAATTGAATTGATGATTGGCATTTCTATTCTCACCATTATTCTTTCAATACTATTTTCAGTTTTTTCTTATTCGTATGCAACTAATAGAAACCAACTCTCAAAACAATTTATTGAGACACAAGAAAAATTAATTCATCAAATATTGCAAGAAGAATTTAGAAATATGACTACAATTCAATTACCTGCAAAAGGAATAAAAGATATAAATAAAAATGATGATGATCCTTTCCAAGACACTACTAATCAAACAACTTGTCAATATAGTACATCATCTGGAACTCATCACATGCGCGAAGTCAATGCTTGCTTTATGGTCACAGATGCAAATGGTAATGAAATTCGTCGCACTCCAGAATGCATTGATATTACTCGCTCAACGCTGTTTACTGCCAGCTTTGAAGATCGTCGGTATATCCGCGTTCGAATGTTTCTCCTCGACCCTGATAATCCTAATTATCCAGCAGTTGAATATCAAGAAACTTTCTTCGCACCAAATGTAATAAGGGAGTCGTAATTATGCTTAATGATAAAGGATTTTCTACTGCCATCGCTTTAATTATCACTGCAATAATCCTTACTGTGATGGCAGGATTACTACCAGCAGCAACAAATATGCTACATATGACAAAAATAGATCAAAACGGAGAAATCGCTCAAGCAGTAGCTGAAGCTGGAGCCAAAAGAGTAATTGCCGAGTTTTATGAGGACCTTGATGATAGCCTAATCATTATCGATTATGTCACTCCGCAACGGGTTACAACTGATCCTCATTCTCCTGCTTATACTGCTACTTATACGACTACACATACACATGCTTCCGGAACCAATAATTACACAATAATTTCTACGGGTAGATACAACAATACCGAAAGAACCGTACGGGTAGATGTGCAAGCAAAAACAAAAGAAACTCCAAACTCCTGGAATAGTTTTATGTATGATGAATACTTTTTTGCCTTTGCTGAAGGTAAGATTGATTTATTTGCTGGATTATGGGGAGGAAATATATATTCTAATACTTCAATAGATTTATTCAACTCCATTTCCTATAGCAGTACAATCTACGCTTGCCCTAAAAAAAATGTAAAACATAATGGATTTGTTGGTAGTTTCGCTACTAATAATTATATTAATAATGATGCAGGAATTTATAACCTTCCTGATAGATACATTGAAAACGCTCGTAAATTAGCACCTGAATGGGCTAAGGATAGCAATGTATCGGTATCAACAGCTAACGGGAAAAAAACTTACAAATTATTGCGAGATAAAGCATATCCTCCTGGCGAACGACTTTATATCGATGGGAATTTACTCATTGATGGCGATATCTCCCGCGAATTTCTCTATTTAACTTTGAAATTATCCCGCCCAGGTCAATTAGAAATTTTTGTAGACGGAGACCTTACAATACAAAATTCGGCTTGTATTGGCGATTATATAGAACAAAATCCAAACAAACAAATTTTATTAATTGTTCGAGGTAACGTTCTCGTTAATAATAATGCTGGTCTTGATTATGTCACTTTGATTTCTTTTGGCAATATTACTTTTAAAAGTAGCGATGTTAATTTTTTTGGCGCTATGCAGGCCAAAGGTAACATAATTGCTGAACCTGTATTTTTAAAGGTTGGTTCTATCTTAAAATATAAGCGAAGTGCTATTAAACCATTTCGAGATATTGTAACGATAATTAACTCACCTCCAGGTAAAGTTACACCTGCTGAATTTAAAATTTTAAAATGGCATTGAAAACAGAGGGGGGAATCTCATATTGTGAGATTCCCCCCTCTGTTCGTTCTATTTCGTCGCTAATATATCACTATGAATTTTTAATATCTTTTGACCATACCCATTTCCAGGGATTGCCCATCTTCCATTTAAATCCGACCATGTTTTTGCTTTACCAAAATTGCGTGTAGTTTTTACTACATCATAACGTGGGTCAACAATTGTTGCTTGTGGTTTTTTCGTTGTTGCATATGCCATAATATGTTGAATATGCGCTCTAACGCCAATTTGTGCCGATTTAAACCATGCACCTTTTACACCACCACCTGTAGTACCTAATCCACAATAATTATTTTGACCTGCTAATACTGATCCACCATAGCGGAAGTAGCCAGTTTCTTGTAATGCTTGCGCAAAAGCAATATCCGGTCTGATTCCCTCGCGGTTTCCCTCTTCATAATAGTAATCTACTAATTGTTTAGGACTAACGGTAAGAGACGGTCTTGGATTAGATTTTAACAAGTATTTCAAACATTGCTCTTTTGTTGCAATTGCATCCCCCATAATGGAATATTCCTTGCTATTATTGCCATAGTCTTTTGGCTTATCTACCCATACAAACGGTTTTGCATTTGCAATCATACTAAATCCAGCAAAAACAAAAACAAAGGTCAAACAAACAATAGAAAATTTTTGTATGATCTTATTCTTCATATACTACCTCTACAACTTAAAATTCAAAAATTAGTGATGTAAAAACCCTAGTTGAATAATGAAAAGAACCATAAATACATACATCAATGGATGTACTGTTGATCCTTTACCACGTAACACTTTAATTAGTGGATATACGATAAATCCTACACCAATACCAGTCGCAATACTATAACTGATTGGCATTAAGAACAATACTAGGAATGCAGGAAAAGCTTCCTCCATATCAGACCAATCAATTTTGCGAAGTCCGCCCATCATTAAAAAACCAACAACAATCAAGGATGGTGCTGTAACAGCTGGAACTGAAGCAAGCATTTGCGCGATTGGTGCACAAAATAGTGTAAGTGCAAATAAAATTGCAACAACAACCGCAGTAAATCCTGTACGGCCACCTGCAGCTACGCCTGCACCAGATTCAACATAAGAAGATGTTGGACTTGTACCAAGCATAGCACCGACTGTACTACCAATTGCATCAGCAAGTAAAGCGCCTCTTACTTTTGGGAATTTACCATCTTTAAGTAAGCCCGCTTGCTCAGCAACACCAAGCATTGTTCCAGTAGTATCAAACAAAGTAACAATTAAAAATGTAAATACAATTGCATATAAACCACCACTAAACACACTTTCAACATCCATTTGCATCATTGTGTGTTCAAGACCTGTTGGCATTGAAAAGAAACTTTCTGGAATAACAACTAAACCTTCAAAATATGCAATAACAGCTGTAACAATCATTCCAATAAATAAAGAACCTTTTACATTATAAACCATTAATACAGCTGTAACAATAAGTCCAATAATTGAAAGAAAAGTCATTGGTTCAGCTAAATTCCCCATAGTAACCAAAGTAGCTGGTGAATCTACAATAATTTTTGAATTTTGTAAACCAATAAATGTGATAAAAAGTCCAATTCCTGCTGTAATCCCTTGTTTTAAACTCATAGGAATTGCATCAATTAGAGTATTACGAAATTTTGTCAATGATAATAAAACAAATATAACTGCTGATACAAATACTGCACCTAAAGCACCTTGCCATGCAATTCCACCTGCAATAACGACACCAAAGGCAAAATACGCATTCATTCCCATACCAGGTGCAAGAGCGATAGGATAATTCGCAAAAATCCCCATAATTAAAGTAGCAACAATCGTTGCCCCAATCGTCGCAACAAATACACCATTAAAGTCCATACCTGCTTGACTAAGAATTGCCGGATTTACGATAACTATGTAAATCATAGTAACAAAAGTAGTAAGACCCGCTAATATTTCCGTAGAAATATTCGTCCCACGTTCCGAAAACTTAAACCAGTTATTCACGATTTCTCCCCCTATAAAATCTCTCAAAAAATATTTATGGCACATATTAAAAACAGAAAAAGCTCATAACCCAATAGTCATAAGCTACTTAAAAATATATACCACTTTAGTATTTTATCATATTTATGATAAAATACCAGCTTTTTTGTAAAAATAAACGAGATATTGCCAAAAGCAATATCTCGTTTATTTTTACAACTTAATTTTTTTATCATATTCATCAACAATTACTTGCTGATTTTTCATGATTTCTTTTGCCGTTTTGATTTGTAATTCTACTTGTTGATAAGAAGTACCCCCAAAGGAATTACGGTTTGCTACACAAGTTTCTGGTTTGATTTCTTCTAAAATATCTTCTTCAAATAATGGCGAGAATTGTTTAAACTCTTCTAAAGTTAAATCCATCAACCATTTCTTTTGTTCAATACAGTAATGTACGCTCTTTCCTGAAACTTCATGCGCTTGTCTAAATGGCAATCCTTTTTTTACAAGGTAATCTGCCAAATCCGTTGCGTTGGAGAAATCCTCACGCACAGCTTTTAGCATCACCTCTTGGTTGACACGCATCGCGCGAATCATCGCACTATATACGCTTAAACTAAATTTAACCGTATCAATTGTATCAAATAAACCTTCTTTATCTTCCTGCAAATCTTTATTATATGCAAGCGGTAACCCTTTTGCCGTTGTCAGCATCGCCATTAAATGTCCGATCACTCTGCCTGTTTTTCCGCGTACAAGTTCGGATACATCAGGATTTTTCTTTTGCGGCATCATACTTGAACCAGTACAATGTGCATCGTCTAATTCAATAAATGAAAATTCGCGTGAACACCAAAGAATAATTTCCTCACTGATGCGGCTTAAATGCATCATCATAATTGATGCAAAAGATAAAAATTCTAAGATATAATCACGATCACTAACAGCATCTAAACTGTTATTGTAGACTGCACCAAAATTTAATTGCTCAGCTACAAGCTGGCGATCAATCGGGAACGTCGTTCCCGCTAATGCACCTGCACCAAGCGGCATAATATCTGCCCGCTCATATACGCCTTTCAAACGAGAAAAATCACGATTTAACATTGAAAAATACGCTAACATATGGTGTGCAAAAAGAATCGGTTGTGCCCGTTGTAAATGCGTATATCCAGGCATAATCGCATCTGAATATTTTTCCGCAACTTCAACGAGTGCTTTTTCCATATCAAGCACCAATTTTGCAATATTGGCAGTTTCCTTGCGTACATACATATGCGTATCTAAGGCAACCTGATCATTACGACTACGCGCCGTATGTAGTCTTCCACCTGCTTCACCGATACGATCAGTCAGCCGTTTTTCTATATTCATATGGATATCCTCAAGTGCGACATCAAAAGAAAAATTACCAGCTTCAATATCAGCTAAAATTCCTTGCAAGCCATCAATGATTGCTTTTGTATCACTTTCTGGAATAATCCCGCATTTTGCAAGCATCGTTGCATGAGCAATACTGCCTGCGATATCTTCTTGATACATTCGTTTATCGAATTGAATTGACGCTTGAAATTCATTAATCATTTCATCTGTAGTTTTTGAAAATCTTCCGCCCCAAAGTTTACCCATTATTTACCTTCTTTTTGTTGCATTAAAGCTCTAACTTTTAACGGTAAACCGAATAAGTTGATAAAGCCTTCTGCATCCGCTTGATTATAAACTTCATCACGACCAAATGTAACGAATTCTTCACTGTACAAGGAATAAGGAGATTTGGAACCAGCTGAAATGATGTTACCTTTATAAAGTTTTAGACGAACTGTACCTGTTACAGTTTCTTGTGTCTGATTTACAAATGCATCTAATGCTTCACGTAATTGACTGAACCACATTCCATCATAGACAAGTTCTCCATAACGAATTGCTACAGTTTCTTTATAGTGGAAAGTTGCGCGGTCTAAAGTTAAGTATTCTAATTCACGATGTGCATAATAAAGAATTGCTCCACCTGGATTTTCATAAACACCACGAGATTTCATCCCTACAAGACGGTTTTCAACGATATCAGTAATACCAACGCCATTTGCCGCCCCAATTTCATTTAACTTTGTTAGTAATTCTACTGCGCCAAGCTTTTCACCATCTACAGCTACTGGAATCCCTTTTTCAAATTCAATTTCTACATAAGCAGGTTCATCTGGTGCTTGTTCTGGTGATTTTGTTACAAGATATACATTATCTTTTGGTGCATTCCATGGATCTTCAAGATCAGAACCTTCATGGCTTAGATGCCAGATATTCCTATCCATACTGTATGTTTTATTGCTCGTTGCAACTGGAACATTGTGTTTCGCAGCATAGGCAAGTGCATCTTCACGGGAACGAATATCCCAAATACGCCATGGAGCAACAATTTGTAAATCTGGTGCTAGCGCTTTTACTGTAAGTTCAAAACGAACTTGGTCATTGCCTTTACCTGTTGCACCATGCGCAATTGCGTCTGCGCCTTCTTGACGAGCAATCTCAACTAATGCTTTCGCAATAATTGGGCGTGCGAAAGAAGTACCTAATAAATATTTTCCTTCGTATACAGCTCCTGCTTTTAATGTTTGCCATACGTATTCTTCAAGGAAAGGTTTTGTTAAATCTACGATAAACACTTTGCTCGCACCGGATGCTAATGCTTTATCATGAACAACGTCTAATTCGTCGCCTTGCCCAATATCTGCACAAACTGCAATAACTTCACAGCCATTATAATTTTCTTTTAACCAAGGGATAATTACGGATGTATCTAGCCCTCCGGAATATGCCAATACTACTTTTTTAATATCACTCATTGTTTCCACTCCTCGACTCTAATTACTTTATGTATTAATCACACATCGTTAATGCCATAATGGCTTTTTGCACATGCAGACGATTTTCAGCTTCATCAAAAATTTCATCCGCATGTTTTTCTAAAATCTCTTCACTGATTTCTTCGCCGCGATGTGCTGGCAGACAATGCATTACCATCGCATCTGCTTTCGCATGTCGCATCAATTCTGTATTGATTTGATAATCCTGAAAGATTTTTACCCGTGCATCATGCTCAGCTTCTTGCCCCATGCTTGCCCATACATCAGTATAAACGATATCGGCATCTTTTACTGCCTCAACTCTATCGTTTGTTACTAAAATTGAACCACCCGTTACTTTTGCATCTTCGAGTGCTTTTGCCGTAACCTCTGGGTTTGGTTCATAACCCTTTGGCGTAGCAACAGCAAAATGCATACCAACTTTTGCACAGCCGTACATCAAAGAATGCACCATGTTATTGCCATCACCGACATACGCTAATTTCAGACCTTTTAAGTTTTGTCCTTTATATTCTTGGATGGTCAATAAATCCGTTAATACTTGACATGGATGAAGTAGGTCAGTCAGCCCATTAATTACAGGAATGTCAGCATATTTAGCAAACTCTTCGACATCATCATGATTAAATGTACGAATCATAATCCCATCTAAATATCTTGACATTACTCTAGCAGTATCTTTAATCGGTTCACCGCGACCAATTTGCAAGTCATTCCCCGATAAAAATAATGCACTGCCGCCCAATTGATACATCCCAACTTCAAAAGACACACGTGTTCTCGTCGATGATTTTTGAAAAATCATGCCTAGCGTTTTTCCTTTTAATAAATGATGCTCAATTCCGGCTTTTTGTTTTGATTTTAGCTCTTTTGCCAAGTTAAGAATTTGCTTTACTTCTTCACTTGTTAAATCGTGGATCGATAATAAATCTTTCCCTTTCATTCTATAAAACCCCCATACCGTACTATTATAGCACGCAACAAGAAAATATTTAATACTTTTACCGTTTCATTTATTGATGTTTTGCCAACACTTTATCCAAAATCACAATTAATTCATCGACATTTGCTTTCGTAATGATTAATGGTGGCACAAAACGTAGGACATTACCTGCTGTACAATTGATAATTGCACCGTTTTTCAAGCATTCATCCACGATTTCACGACCTGGTTTTGTAAGTTCTACACCGAGAATAAAGCCTTTTCCACGCACAGCTTTGATGAGCCCGCTATATTTTACTTTTAACTTTTGAAGTTCACTTATAAAATACGCCCCTACTGTTTTTACATTGTCCAGTAAATTTTCTTCATCAATTGTATCTAATACCGTATTTGCCGCCGCACAGGCTAACGGATTGCCACCAAAAGTTGAACCATGATCGCCCGCATGAAAAGCAGCTGCATATTGATCCGTAGCAATAAACGCTCCAACTGGTACACCACCAGCTAATCCTTTTGCCAAAGTTACAATATCCGGTTTTACCCCAAATTGTTCATAGGCAAACATCGTTCCACTGCGTCCAATGCCCGTTTGAATTTCATCGAAAATTAGCGCCGCATTATATTTATCACATAATGCACGAACCTTTTGCAGATAATCCGCATCAGGAACATTTACGCCGCCTTCGCCTTGAATTGGCTCAAGCATTATAGCACATGTTTTTTCACTTATCATTGCTTCTAACGCTTTGATATCGTTGTACTCCACGTAACGAAAACACTCTGGAAGTGGACCTACACCCTGCTGATATTTCGGCTGTGCTGTTGCTGTAAGCGTAGCTAAAGTTCGCCCATGAAAGCAATGATTCGCCGTAATAATCTCTGATTTATCCGCATCGAATTGATGTGCATACTTACGCGCAAGTTTCATTGCCCCTTCATTTGCTTCCGCGCCGCTATTTGCTAAAAATACCTTGCCAAGACCGCTTAACTTTACTAACTTTTCCGCTAAAACTGCTTGCGTCTGCGTATAATACAAATTCGAACAATGAATCATCTTTGCTGCTTGGTCACTAATTGCTTTAACGAGTTTTGGATGCGCATGACCTAAAACATTTACGGCAATCCCGCCCAAATAATCTATGTACTGCTTTCCATCGGTATCATATGCATACACGCCTTTTCCATGCGACAAAACGAGCTGATAGCGTGCAAACACCGGCATATAATAATCTTTATCCTTTTGAAAAATTTCTTCATTTGTCATCTAAGGTTCACTCTCCCTATTTTACAACTTCAGTTCCAATCCCCTGTGGAGTGAATACTTCTAGAATTAAGGAATGTGGCTGACGTCCATCAATAATATGTGTCTTGGCTGCCCCAGCTTCTAAAGAACGTAGACAAGCTTCTACCTTCGGAATCATCCCGCCTGCAATCGTACCGTCATGAATCATATTCCGTGCTTCTTGTTGCGTAAGCGTCGAGATAAATGTACTCTTATCATGATAATCGCGATAAATCCCCTCAATATCTGTTAGTAATAACAACTTTTCAGCTTCCAATGCACCTGCGACCTCTGCCGCTACATAATCTGCGTTGATATTATAACTTTCATTACCTTCACCAACGCCGATTGGCGCAATGACTGGAATATAATCTTGATCTAATAAGTCGTTTAATATCTCCGTATTGATTTTCTTCACATCACCGACAAAACCAATATCAACTTTACGCTGTATTCCATTTTCATGTACAACTGCCAAATGCTTTTGCGCTTTGATTAATTCTGCATCTTTTCCACTAAGCCCAACGGCTTTTACGCCATTATGATTTAATAAACTTACAATTTCCGTGTTAATTTTACCGACAAGAACCATTTCCGCAATCTGTACCGTTTCTTCATCCGTTACCCGAAGTCCACTGACAAATTCCGTCTCTTTGCCGACTTTTTTCAAAAATCCAGTAATATCAGGCCCGCCCCCATGCACAATCACTGGGCGCATTCCCACAAACTTCATTAAAACAATATCTTGGATAACTTTCGCTTTTAACTCATCATTAATCATCGCATTCCCGCCATACTTAATGACAATCGTCTTCCCATAGAAATGCTTGATATAAGGCAAAGCCTCCACCAAGACAGAAGCCTTATCTTCCGCTAAAAAACTCATGCTCCAAAACCTCCCCCAAAACAAAACCTTTTAAACCAGCACTAAGATAGACTGCCGGCTGACAAGAAGTAGGTAGCTGCTGGGCGCACCGCAAGTGAGTGCGCGGAGTCATACGTCTGTACATCGACCAAGCCTCACGCGGAGCAACAACGCAAATACGTATTTATTGTCTACCCGCGGTCTATCGTCCCTGCTATCCGCAATCGGCTGCCCGCCATCGTTCTGTCCCTATAATTTAACTCAGGTATGGTATTCTCCATTTATCTTCACATATTCGTAGGAAAAATCACACGTCCAAACCGTTGCGGTTTCTTCCCCTAAATGTAAATCAAGATTGATTGTGATATCATGCTCCGCCATAACATCGCGAAGTGCATCTTCATCAAACTCTGCACCAAGACCTTGATCGTATACGACAATATCGCCAAGCGAAACAACTGTCTTTTCCGGTACCATTTTTGCTCCTGCATAACCGGCGGCACAAATAATTCTGCCCCAGTTTGGATCTTGACCGAAGCACGCTGTTTTTACTAATGGAGATTTTGCAATACTCATTGCAATTTTTTTTGCATCTTCAAAGCTTTCAGCACCCTTTACATTGACTTCAAGGAATTTCGTTGCGCCTTCACCATCGCGGGCAACTAATTTTGCAAGCTCTGTACATACCGTATTTAATGCCGCTAAGAATGCATCATAATCTGCATCTTCCGCAGTAATCATCACATTTTCTGCCATGCCATTTGCCATAACAAGAACCATATCATTTGTACTTGTATCACCATCGACTGAAACCATATTAAAAGAAGTCGTTACAACTTTAGCTAATGCTTGTTGTAACAGGTCATGGCTGATTGCTACATCCGTTGTCACAAAACAAAGCATTGTTGCCATATTCGGATGAATCATCCCTGAACCTTTCGCAATACCGCCAATGTTTACTTTTTTCCCACCAATTTCAAAAGTAAAGGAACATGCTTTTGGATAAGTATCCGTTGTCATAATTGCTTTTCCCGCTGCAATACTACCATTATCATCCAGAGCTGTTGCAGCTTTTTTTATGCCAGATTCAACTTTATCCATTGGTAAATTCACACCGATAACGCCTGTAGACGCTACAAATACTTCTTCAGCTTTTACCTTCAATTCCTTTGCTGTAAGTTCAGCCATTTTTTTAGCGTTTGCAAACCCAATTTCTCCAGTACAGGCATTTGCACAACCTGCATTGGCAACAATCGCTTGCCCTACACCATTTTGTGCAACTGCTTTCGAAACCCATACCGGCGCAGCAGCAACAAGATTTTGTGTAAACACACCAGCTACAGTCGCAGGTACTTCACTATAAATAATTGCTAAATCATCTTTACCACTCTTTTTAATTCCAGCTTTGATTCCGGATGCTTTAAAACCTTTCGCAAGTGTAACACCTGCGTTATTTTCTCTTAACATAATAAAACCTCCCTAATATTTTCTTTTTATCTTCTATCAAAATCACGGATATAAAGGTACACCTTCTAATCCCATCTTTTCTTCAAAACCACACATAATATTAAAATTCTGCACAGCCTGCCCAGCCGCACCCTTAACTAAATTATCAATCACCGATAAGACGATGACTCTGCCCACACGTTCATCCACATGCCAGCCAATATCACAGAAGTTTGAACCACGAACATTTTTCGTTGCTGGATAGCCCCCATGGCCAAGTAAACGAATAAAATATTCATCCTTATAAAGCTTTTCAAATGCTTCATTAACCATCTGCGTTGTAACACCCGGTTTTAAATTTGCATAACAAGTGCTTAATATTCCGCGTGACATCGGAATCAAATGTGGCGTAAAACTAAGCACAACCTCTTCACCTGAAAATTCAGATAGAGCCTGCTCAATTTCCGGAGTATGTCGATGTCCACCAACGTTATATGCTTTCAAATTATCATACAGCTCGGTAAACAAATTATCTACTTTCGCTGAACGACCCGCACCTGATACCCCAGATTTTGCATCAATCACTACAGTATGTAAATCAACTAATCCTTCTTTTGTCAATGGTGCTAAGGCAAGAATGCTTGCTGTTGTATAACAGCCTGCATTACCAACAATTGTCGCATTTTTGATTTGACTGCGATATAATTCTGCTAATCCATACACGCGTTTCGCATCTTTATGCGTATGATCAACTTTATACCACTTCTCATAAATGCTTGTATCTTTAAAACGATAATCCGCCCCCAAATCAATCAGCTTTACATTTTTCCCTTCAAAAGCTTTTCCTACCGCCATTGCATGACCATGTGGCAAAGCAATAAATACAACCTCACTATCTTTAGCAATCAAATCAATATCTTTCATACTAATTAATTTTTTTGTATAAACATTGTTTAAATGTGTGTATATATTTTCAATTCCCGTTCCAGTTTGACTTTCAGATGTAATATGAACAACTTCTACTTTCGGATGATTTTTTAATAATCTTAATAACTCTACTCCTGCATATCCAGTAGCTCCGATAACACTTACTTTCATCGAATTCCTCCTTACCAAGCAACTCTGTTAATTATTATACACCTTTTATGAATAATAATTCAATACTTTTTGCAAATTTATTCACATATATCCTATAAATATTTATTTATTTTTCTTAACTATATAAAACAAAACCTTTGAATATACACTTTCACTTTGTATATTCAAAGGTTTTATTCAGTCTTTATTATGCAATAAAAATATACACTGCTTCTCTTCGATAAATCCTTGGGTAAACATCTGTGGTGTTACCTCTTTTCCACCTACTACCCCAAGAAGTAAAAATAACTTACTAAAAGCTTCTTCATCTTCTAATGGTATAACTGATTTATCCATATTCAAAAGTGTCTTTATCTCTGCTTTCTCTATCGCTACACCAACATCCTGCATAATTTTCTTATCATCAGCTTGTCCAAATTTATTGAATTCTCCGACGGTCAGTACTATAACCCTTTTATTTACCTTATCAATTGCCTTCTGTAAACTCTTCCCAAAAGTATACATTTCTTCATATGGAAGCTGATTACAAGCGATACTGACAACTTGCCCTTTAAAGCCAGCTTTATACAAATAATAAAGTGGAATAAAACTTTGATGATCGATATCTCTTGATAGATGATTATCTTCCGCCTGCTGTGATAATTCTTCCAATTCAATACCTACACGCTTGCTCTGATTCATAATGCTTCGCATGAGTAAACTATCAGTCTCAAATCCAAGCACCATATCCGTTAAACCGAATTTACCCATATCACCTTTTATTCTTGGCTGTACATCGATCGTAATCGCTGATGGAAATAAATTTTGCTTTGTTACTATAACAATCGTTTGCGGTTTATACTGACAAATCATTTGTGATATTTTTTCCATATAATCTGCTATTTTTTGTGTTTGCTTTTCTTTTGTCTCATGCAGCAGTTCAATCATACAGGACAAAAATGCTCCTCCAATTAATTTAGCCAACTCGATACCTCCTCAGCCTCCAGAATTTTGATGAAAATGATAGGATAATGCTTTTGCAATTTGATTTACCATATTTTCCTGATAATTTTTATCAGATAACAATTCAGATTCTTTTCGATTACTTAAATATCCTGTTTCAAGCAAAACTCCTGGAATATTGCTGGATTTTAAAATTAATATACTATTATCCAATTTTTCCGCCCTTTTATTATTGGGCGGATATTTTCTTAATAGCTCTTGCATAGTATGAGCTAAAATTTTATTTTCCATTAGTTTATCTGAATAAAAAACTTGTGCACCTGACCATCTTGTTGCTTTATCCGCATTACAGTGAATACTCACAAATGCATTTGCACCTGAATTGTTAATCATATCCACTCTTGTTAACAAGTCGTTCCTTTTCCCGCCCTTTCCCCGTGTATAATAATCAACATCACTTTCTCTTGTGTAAATCACTTCTACACCATTCTCTGTTAAAATCTTTCCAAGCAATAAACTAATTTCCAAAGTAAGATCTTTTTCCTTCAAACCATAATAAGCTGCTCCGCTATCTATGCCACCATGACCAGCATCAATAATCACTTTTGTTCCTTGTAAATAATCTAACGAGACCATTTCCAGCTCATTATCGGCCAGATATTTTATCATTAAACTATGTGCTAAGAAAATAGTAATACTAAATAATACTACGCGCTTTAGCAATGGAATCGAAATAAAATACGCTCGCATACTATGTGCCTCCCTAGCAAAACAATAAAATAGATTTAATTCAGAGACTTAGAGGCTCATCTGTGCCCCATGGGTATAACTTCCACTTATAAAAGATGGAGTCTTAACTCAGGTTAGTCATCGAATAAAAGTTTTTAGAAAAAGAATTTATTTTTAAAATATGCGGTAAAATTCATTTATATGAAATGAATTTTACGTTTGAAAAGTTTAATATTTAGGGTAAAATATAATGAGATTTTAACTTGTATTATTGGAGGTTAGATATGCAACGTTTTCGTTTTGGACGTTTTTTTCTATATTTATTGATTTTGTTTTTTCTTTGTTTTTGGTTTTCGGGTGGTAACACTATTCTCAATTTTTTCGATCCTGCTTTAAAAACTACAATAAAGCAAGCTTTAGATGCCAATCAAATATCCTCTTTGACAAATGTGACAAATGAAACGAAAAATGATTTAACGTCTACTTATGACCGCATCTACCGTTTAATTGCACTTAAATCAGCAGTAGATAGCAAAATTGCCAAACAAAATTATGTAAAGCTCGAAAATATTAGTTTATCTTTACAACAAGCAATCATCGCTACTGAAGATAACCGATTTTATACGCATCCAGGTTTTGATGTTGAGGGAATTATGCGTGCGAGTCTAGTAAATTTACAATATGGAGAAGTTACTGAAGGCGGCAGCACAATCACTCAGCAACTTGTTAAAAATCTTTTTCTTTCACAAGATCGCTCCTTAAATCGAAAGATGGAAGAGTTTGCTTTAGCTGTCGATATGGAAATGCGCTATTCCAAGGAAGAAATTTTAGAATTATATTTAAATACCATTTACTTTGGTTCTGGGTTTTATGGCATCAGTGAAGCATCTATGGGATATTTTGCAAAAATGCCAAATGAATTAACACTTGCTGAAGCTGCAATGTTAGCGGGACTTCCTAATGCACCATCAGTTTATTCTCCGTATGTCGATTTTAATGCTGCAAAAAAACGCCAATCGGTCGTTCTAAGTCGTATGGCAGACACAGGCTATATCACACCTACAATTGCAAATGAAACAAAATCAGTACCTATCTACTTAGCAGAATAAAAAATGAGCATTTGACTTTCAGTCAAATGCTCATTTTTTATTTTATTTTCTTGCCGAATCCTGCATAAAAATCTTTCACGATCCGTTTATACATATCAATTAAATCTTTTTCAGCTTCACGATAATCTACATAGCTATAAATTAAAGTATTATCTGCCGTCGTGAAAACCTCAAATTTCACCCTGATATGTGCAATGTATAGATATTTACCCTCAACATAGTGTTCTACAGTCTCAGGAACTTTCACTTCATACTTCTTTCCGTCAACCCAATAGCTATAATCTCTATACTCAGTCGTTGTATAGTAATAAGGGTCTTTCCAAACCTTATCTATCCAATATTCTTGAATAGTTTCTTTAATCCAAACATCAGAAAATTCTTTAATCGCATCTTGCCATACTTGATCTCGTTCACTTTCATCAGTAATTGCATCTAAGTCAACAAGCTTATAACGAAGCAATTTACTCTTGATATCACGTGCAGTAAAAAAATTTCCATTCTTTACTTTTGAACTTCCATCATAAAAAGCATCACAAAGCAATCTCTGTGTTATCTCTTCATCAATATCATCAGAATAAGTAGGCTCCTCCATATATACATTTTGAATGCCGCTAAAATTAAAATTACGATCTGCCCAAGTTTGATTTTCTGCAAAAACCATAGAAGTAGTTAAACTTAATAGAAAAATAACTAGAAAAAAAATCTTAAATCGTTTCATTAGCTTCACCTCTTTAAAATTAAATTTGGACTTTCTGACTAAAAGGACTATGATAATACTAAAAACAAATTCATAAACCCAAGATCAATTTTACTATATTCTCTATTTTATTCGCTAAATTACTCCCCTTTCCCTTGTTTCTTTATTTTTAAAAAATCTATTAGTCTTCATCTAGCAAAAATCTGTTTCTTAATTTTTCGCCAAATATTACTTCTTTACTCACTACTATTATCATCAAATAAAAATACAGCTTATCTTAAAAAAGATAAGCTGCTATAAAGTAAGACTTGATTTTAGCGTAATTTTAACTTCGTCTAAATCATCAGATAAAGATCGAAATATTTAATTATTGTGATTTTCCTCTACAAAGCACTGGAATTTCTTTTATTACTTTACCATCAGTGACAAGATAAGCTTTTTCATATAAATTACACGTTGGACAAATATGATTTGGAATTACTTCTACTTTGTCACCGACAGCAATTGCTTCACGAAATCCTCTATTGTAAAGGACAGCATGCTCATCAAATACACCACTTAATCGTACATTATTTGAATTCTTAATCATTCCATAGCCATAAGTAGTGCATATTCCTTCCGTGCGATTTTGTGAAGTCAATGCTTTTGCACCAGCATCGAGAACGACACGTTCAGCAGTAGGTCGACTAATTACACTAGACAAAACTGTTGCTGCACATTTACTAAAATCAGAAATTGCACTACCTTGTCCTACATCCATTAAAATGAAAGTTCCGGGACGAATTTCAGTAACACCTTCCGCAATTTCACCATGCATCAAAGATGGTGTTGAACCAATACTTACAATATCAATTTTATGTCCCATTGTTCGTAAAAGTTCAGCAGCTGCAACAGTACGTCTGTGCGCAATTCGTGCTAATCTAATGCATTCTTCCGCGCAGCTTGCTTTATAACAATGCCCTTCATGAGAAAATACACCTTTAAGCACTACATTTTTTTTAGAAAGAATATATTGACCTAATTCAAATAAATCTTCATCTTCAATAACCCCCGAGCGATTTTCGCCAACTTCAATTTCAATTAATACTTCTAAAGGTTTCGATGTATTTACAAATACCTTTTCTATTTGATCAATTTGTTCTTTGCCATCAACGCCGATGCGAATTTCAATTTTATCATGTAAAGCTTTTAATCTATTATATTTTATTTCACCAATGATTTCATTTGCAATAAAAATATCCTTTATCCCATTCTCTGCCATGACTTCCGCTTCACCAATCTTGGCAACAGCAATTCCTTTTGCCCCTTCATTAAGACAAAGCCTAGCAAGTTCAGGCATACGATGCGTCTTTGCATGAGGTCTTAAATTTACTTTATTTTCTTCTGCCTTATTTATCATAGACCGTAAATTCTGCATCATAATATTCTGATCAATTAACAATGCTGGAGTATCAATCATTACATATGGACTTTTAAAAGATTTCAATATACTCACCCCTTATTTTCTTCAGATTCTACTGCCGCAACTGCATCTATTTCAATAAGTGAATTAAAATGCAACCCTGCCGCCGGTACAATCGTACGAGCAGGCTTATGCTCACCAAAAAATTCAGCATAAGTTTGATTTACTTCTTCCCAACCATCAATATCCGATACATATACCGTTGTTTTTAAAACCGATTTTCTACTGCTGCCACATTGAATTAAAACAGCTTCTAAGTTTGATAAAGCTTGTTTTACCTGATCTTTTAGAGACCCCTTGGGAAATTTCTCTTTTAGGTCATAATTTATTGGTAACTGCCCTGAAATATAGGCAATCCCATCATGAATAATCGCTGGACAATAATGTCCACTTGAAAATTTTGAGTGATTTGTATGAATAAATTCCATATTTCCACATCCTCTTTTCATCGAACTTGATTTTATATAAAATTTTATATAAAATGAACTTAATTAAATTATTCTACGTCTATAATACATAAATTTTTCTACATTATCAATCTTTTTATAGAAAAATTTATATTTTAAAGGAGCTTTTATGAAAAAAGAATTAAGCAAATATATTCCTATGATAAAAATGCTTGCGCAAACTTTTGGGAAGAACTGTGAAATTGTTCTGCATGATTTATCACAGCCTCAGTCTTCCGTCGTCTATACGATAAACAATCATGTTACTGGACGTCAAATTGGCCAGCCATTTGATCATTTAATTAAACAAGTACTTCTAGCAAAAGATTTTACCGATGATTATAAAGCAAACTATTTAATTTGTACGCCAGATAAAAGAGAAATAAAATCTTCAACAGTATTTTTGCGTGATTCTACTGATAAAATTATTGGTGCAATCTGTATTAATTATGATTTATCAGCATTGCGTAACATCCAAAATTTTTGCAATGATATGTTAATGATAGATACTGAAACGATTCCATCTGAAATTGAACCTTTTGATCATGTAGTAGAAATCGTGGATGATTTAATTGATAAAATTATCTCTAATACAGATGTAGCAACATTAAAACGTAAAGATAAAATTGAACTCATTCATTTCATGGAGAAAAAAGGCGTATTTTTAATTAAAGGAAGTATTGATAAAGTCGCTGAAAAAATGAACATTTCTAAAGTAACTGTCTATAGTTATCTTGACGAAATAAAAAAAATGGAAAACTAATAACGAAAGAGGATACACCATGACAACATTACCCAAAATTAAAGTTTTAGCAACAGGCGGTACAATCGCTGGAAGTTCAGCTTCTAGCACCGAAATGACAGGCTATCAAGCTGGCACATTAGGAGTTGAACTTTTGCTATCTGCTGTACCCGAAATACAAAAAATTGTCGATATAAGCGGCGAACAAATTTCTGAAATTGACAGTTGTAATATGACTGAAGAAATATGGTTTAAGTTAGCGAATAAACTTAATGCTTTACTCGCAGACGATGAAATTACTGGTGTCGTTATCACACATGGTACCGATACAATGGAAGAAACTGCTTACTTTCTAAATCTCGTTTTAAATAGCAACAAACCAGTCGTATTAGTAGGTGCAATGCGACCAGCAACAGCCATTAGCGCTGATGGTCCGTTAAATTTATTAAACGCTGTAAAAATCGCAATTCATCCAGATTCTATTGGACAAGGTGTTCTTGTCACGATGAATGACGAAATTCATTCTGCCCGCGATGTAACAAAAACCAATACCTTCATGGTAAATACCTTTAAAGCAACAGAATTGGGTATTCTCGGCTATATTATTAATGGCGAAGTAAAATACTATCGTGCAACTACTCGCAAGCATACCACAAATGTAGATTTACCTTTAGAACATATAACAGCGTTGCCACAAGTAGAAATTATTTATGCACATGCCAATCAAAATCGTATTTTAATTGATGCTGCTGTAAAAAGCGGAGCTAAAGGAATTATTTATGCTGGTATGGGAAATGGCAGCATTCACTGCAACGCTGAAGCAGCTTTAATTGATGCAGCTAAACAAGGGGTAATCGTCGTACGAAGCAGCCGTGCAGGAAATGGTGTTGTCGTTACAACTAATCCATTCTGGGATGAAAATAATTTTGTGAAATCAGATACTCTTAATCCTCAGAAAGCAAGAATTCTCCTCGCTTTAGCTTTAACCCAGACAAATAAACCTGAAGAAATCCAGCAAATGTTTAATGAATATTAAAAAATCATTTTACTATTAGGAAGTGTTATTATGAAAAGAAAAGGGGCTTTTCTTCTTATATTACTATTCTTTACTACTTCCAGTTGTTTTGCTGAAACGATATCCTTACCTAAACGTATTGCGGTTTTACCTACGATCAATCAAAGCGTCCCAAATTTAGAATTAGAAAACTATCTAAGAAGTGAATTGACAAAGAAATTACGTATTCCACTGAATGATATCATCCATGCTCACGAATATATTGCTGTAGAAGAAATCGAAGTCATTTTACCTGAGTTAAAAACACAATTCAATAATCCAGAAAAATTAAAAATTGCTGCTGATAAACTTTCGGCGGATTTAATCATTGGTATTGTAATTTTGAATGCACATGAACGTCAATATCAAAACCTATGGAATGGGGAAACTTATTTATCAAGTAACATTTCACTACGTTTAATTAGTTATGAGCGAGATACTGACACATTTTTTAACAAGAAAAAAAGTACTTCTTATCATGGAACATATATGTTGTTTGGACGTCTCCAACCTTTAGCTAAATCTACTATTGACAAACTATTAAACTCCTATCCCCTAAAAAAATTTTAAAATATTATTTTTTTAACATTGAATCTCTTTATTTCATTTATTCATTCTAAAAGTTCGTCTAAAAATACAATATATTTACATTAAAATAGGCTCCAAAGATAAATTATCTTTGGAGCCTATTTTAATCTTTTAAATTTTAAATTTATTAATCATGTTTTGCATATCTTCTGCCATTTGCGCTAATGATCTTGATGATGATGCAATCTCTTCAGTTGATGCCGATTGCTGCTGTGTCGCTGCTGAAATTGATTGGGCCTGGTCTGTTGCCTGATGACTTACTTTATTCACCTTTTCAATTGATTCCACTATTTTTTCACTGCCTGCAGAAACTTGTTTTACCGATTGAGCAACTGTACCCATATTATCCGTGATTTCCTGCACCATATTCAAAATTGCTTTAAATGCGCTTCCTACTTCTCTTATTGATTCCGAGCCTGCTTTTACCTCTTTACTTCCGTTATCCATCGCTTCAACGGCCTGCATCGTATCTTCTTGAATGCTTGTAATAAGATTTGTAATTTCCTGTGTTGCATTTTGAGATTGTTCTGCTAATTTTCTTACTTCTTCTGCTACAACAGCAAATCCTCTTCCCTGTTCCCCTGCTCTAGCCGCTTCAATTGCTGCATTTAATGCTAATAAATTAGTTTGTCCTGCAATTCCAGAAATCGTATCAACGATTTGTCCGATTTGTTTTGAATTTTCTCCTAGTCTTGCTACAACCTCTGCTGAATCAACAACTGTCTTTTCAATTTGTGTCATTTGTTCAATTGCGTCTGACATTAATTTTTGTCCTTGCTGTGCCTCTGTTGCTGTCTTATTAGAGATTTCACTTACTTTATTTGTTTGGTCTGCTACTTGTGCAACTTCATTTGCTACACCTGCAACTTCACTTGATGTTGCTTCTAGCGTTACCATTTGATTTTGCATTCCCTCTGCCACGTTTACAACTGTTCCTGCAACATGATTTGCTGCTTCTGCAGATTGATGCGCACCTGCTGTCAATTCTTCTGATGATGCTGCAATCATTTCAGAGGAACTAGATACTTGACGAATAAGATCTCTCAAGTTATCACTCATTGTATTAAATGCCTTAACTAAAGTACCAATTTCATCATTTGTCGTTACTTGCAGCTTTTCTCCTTGTAAATCTCCATTCGACATCTTTTCAGCGCTATTCGTTAACATGATAATCGGTTTTGTAATCATATTAGAGAAACGTAATCCTAGTACTAACAATACGATAATACTAATAAGAGTGATAATAGTATAGTTGATTTTCATCGTTGCTAAATCGCTATAAACAAAGCTTTCTTCAACCATAATCCCTACAATCCAACCCATATGTTCTACTTTTGCATAGCTAAAAATCATTTTTTGTCCATTGACACTCACTTCAAAGTTTCCTTTATCATTAGTCTGCATCTCTTGCCAATGACTTTTAAATAATTCACTTTCTTGCATGTTTTTTTCTTCAATTCCGCCTTCACCTTGCGCAATTACAACTCCAGCTTTATCTATAATAAAGCCTTTTCCATGCTTATCAATATTTATGTTCTTTGCTATCTCGTTCATAATATCAAGAGAAATATCCATTGCCAAAACGCCTTGCGTTTTCCCCATAGCATCTTTATATGGAACTGCTGCACTAATAACATTTTTTTTAGTACCAATATCCATATATACATCAGTGAATATCAAGGCCCCTGAATTTTTTGCATTTACATACCACCCACGGGTAGTCGGATTATAGTCCGGTGGTAGAATATCCGCTTCATTCGATCTAATAAATAGACCATTTTCTCTCCCATTATAAAAATTTTGAACGTCTTTATCATTCGCCAATCCCATTACAGACCCTTTTGCATTGATGATATCTTCCGGCATATGTAAAAAAGTATCTGCAATCATTGTCATTTTATTCGCTTTCGACATCATCCAGCTATCGACTTCATATGCTTGCTGATCGACAATCATAGCTAATCTGCTTTCAATACTTTCCGTTAATTGCTTTTGAGAATTATAATATCCAATCCCCGATACAATAATTAAAATCGCTGCGATAACTGCAATTAACACCAAAAATTTGTTTTTCATCCCCATACATATCCCTTCTTTCAGCATATTATATTTTTATTATAACAAAATTCTAGAATAAGTTTATTGTTTTTTAACTATTATTGTTATTTTGTGAAATAAGTCCTAGAAAAATTAAAGACTGATTCAACATAAAAGTTTGAATCAGTCTTTAAAATTATAATATAAATCCCTGGATAGCAATTTCTAAGATTCAGTTGGCATTAAAACTTCATATGAAGCAAGCGCGCTGTTTATCTCATAAATGTTTGCGATGCAATGTTCGTAATCAATGCAACTTTTTCTGGGCAAATCCCAATTAAAATTGTTGCAATTGAGCTAATTAATACTACCGCTCGAATTGCGCCAGAAATTACGATTTTGGTTTCATCTTCATCGTATTCCATATACATTGCTTTTGCTACCATCAAATAATAATATACAGAGATCATCGACATGATAAAGCCGACAAATGCCAACCATAAATACCCTTGTTCAACAACAGCAGTAAATAAATACAATTTACCAACAAAACCAGCTGTTGGTGGAATTCCAGCCATAGAGAGTAGCGAAATCGTCATCACAGCTGCTAAAATTGGAGCTGTCCTCGATAATCCCCTAATATCTTTCGTATCTGTGCCACCTTTATATTTATCAACCACAGCAAGTACAGCAAAAGCACCTACATTCGCAAATACATATAATAGCGCATAAAACATTACCGCTTTCATTCCTGCCACATCGGCAGCTACGATACCGACCATCATATAACCTGCTTGTGCAATCGAAGAATATGCTAACATTCTTTTTAAATTTTCTTGGCGAATTGCCATAATATTACCAAATATCATACAAATTGCTGCAAAAATAGAGAGTATCGGTAACCAATAATCAGCAGTAATCGGAAATGCCGTATATAAAATACGCATAAATACTGCTAAGCCTGCGGCTTTAGATCCCATTGCTAAGAGCGCTGTTATAGGCGTTGGTGCGCCTTGATAAATATCAGGCGCCCACATATGAAATGGAATCACTGATAATTTAAAGAAGAATCCAATCATCACCATTGTAATCCCTGCAAGTCCTGCCGCATAAAACAAATGATAGTTCATACAAATACCTGCAAAAGTAATCTGACTTGTCACACCATACACCAAACTGATTCCATATAACATCACTGCTGTAGATGCAGAACCTATCAATAAATATTTTACTCCGGCTTCGCTTGATAAGCGATTTCCTAGCTTATAGCCAACTAAAATATAAAATGAAATCGTCATTAATTCTAAACCAACAAACATTGTTAAAAAATCATTCGCTGATGCCATTACCATCATACCTAATAAAGCAAACAGTAAAATAACATAATATTCACCACGATATTTTGGCAATGTCTCTACATAATCTAAGGAAAATAAAATGGTAAATCCTACAGATAAAATAAAGAGTTGTTTAAAGAATATCGCAAAATTATCTAAGATAAATAAATTTTGATAAAAATATTCACTATGTCCTAAATGATATTGAGTGAACGTATGAAGAAATAAACCAAGCAGACCAAAAATCGCAATATAACCAATACTGCGTCGTGTCTCTTTTGCCGGCAGAATTAGATCAACTGCCATTAAAACTAATGCTAATACTAAAACTAGCAGCTCTGTGCTGATTATCGAAAAATTCATTTGCACATCCCTCCCAGTAAAGTCGGTGCATCACTTAATTGAGCAAATAAAGGCATTAGCGGTTCTACACCACTATTAATCACACCCATTAAAAGTTGAGGGAATATACCAAAACCAATTAAGACGATACCCAAAAGAATAAGCGGCATTAACTCCACGCCTTTAGCATCACGATATTTATCAAAACGTACTGAACGTGGACCAAACAATACTTTAGCTAATACCCGTAGGGTATATAAAGCGGTAAAGATAATGCCTGAAATTGCTAAAACCGCACAAACTGGATATTCACCAAAGGAACCAACAAAAATTGTAAATTCTGGCACGAATCCAATTAATCCAGGTAATCCAAGTGATGCCATCCCTGCAAGCATAAAACCTACTGCTATGCGTGGCATCTGATGAGCTAAACCACAAAGCTCATCTACACTGCGTAAATGCGTTTTCTCATAAACATAACCAATCATCGCAAAGAACAATGCACTCATCACACCATGTGCAACCATATTGGCAATCGCACCATTCACACTAATTACATTGAGTGCTGCAAAACCTAATAATACATATCCCATATGTGATACCGAAGAATATCCAATCACATATTTTAAATCTTTTTGCACTAAAGCAATATATGCTGCATAAACAACATTAATCATTGCCAAAGCCGCAATGAGCGGTGCCCAAAATTTTGCGCCTAAAGGCAATACAAGAAGACCTAAACGAATCAAACCATATCCACCAATTTTTTTCAAAACACCAGCATGAATCATCGATACTGCTGTCGGTGCACCTGCATATCCGTCCGGTGACCAACTATGAAAAGGAAACATTGATAAAAGGGATCCAAAACCAATAAGCAGTAACAAGAAAGCAAAGATTTGAAATTCTTCGCTAAAATGCCCCATCTGCTGTGCAGCTACAAGCGCCTCCATACTAAAGGTTCTAAGTGGTCCCGGATAGGCCTGTAAATAAAGCGCAACGATACCAACGAGCATGAATGCTGACCCCATTAATAAATAAATCGTTAATTTCATACCAGCATATTCTTTGGCAACTCGTTTTGTCGATCCCCAAATAAGTACCATAATATAAATTGGAATAACCACTAACTCATAGCACAGTAAGAAAATAAATAAATCACGTGCAATAAATGTGCCTGTTACACCAGCAATCAAAACTAATAATAGAATAAAGAACTCTTTGGAACGATTATCTATATTCCAGGAGCTAAATACTGCTGCCAAGCCAATTAAATTCGTTAATAATAACATAGGAAGCGATATTCCATCCACACCAACGGCATAAGCCACACCTAAGTCTGTAATCCACGGAATTTCTTCCACAAACTGCATTCCACCTAAAGAAATATCATAATTTACATAAGCAAAAACTGTCATTCCTAAAGCTGCAATCATCGATCCAGCAGCAATTAATTTTGCAACTTGTTTTGATTCTTTAGAGACAAAACAAAGCATCAATGCGCCGACAATCGGTGCTAGTAAAATCGCCGTCATTAAAGGAAATTCACCCATTAAAAAGCACCTCCTGCCCGCATAAGTGCTAGCATCTTATACGCATAAAACAGACTAAATGCCAATAAGGCGATTACACCGCAGAAAAAGACTGCTGCATATTGTTGTACTTGACCAGTTTGTCCTCTGCTTAATAAGTTGCTAAACATTCCAGTAAATCTTGCCAATGCATTCACAATGCCATCGACAATATAAATATCAATTAAATATAAGATCTTACCTATACCATCAACAAAGTATTTTGTAAAGATTGCATAAAACTCATCAATATAATATTTATGGAAGCTCCAGTCATAAAGACAACCGAACTTTTCGCTGATTGCATCCGCCGACCAACGTTTTGCAACATAAATATTCCAAGCTAAGTACATTGCAAGTAAGGATAATATAATAGAGGTTCCCGCAATCGTATAATCAATTCCGCCATGATGCGGAGATCCAAACCGTACCCAATCACCGAAGCCAAAAAGGTGTCCAAACAAACCACTCACTACTGCAAGCGCCGCTAAAACAATCAATGGTAACTTCATGCTAAATGGTGCTTCATGTGGTGTATGTTCATTTCGCGCTTCGCCGAAGAAAGTCACGAATAATAATCTAAACATATAGAAGGCTGTCATAAAAGCCGTAAGCGTTGCCAGTAAATATAGTGGCGTACTAACCGCCGCCGCTGCCGCTAAAATTTCATCTTTAGAAAAGAAACCGGCAAATGGAGGAAGTCCAGAAATTGCAAGGACACCAATTGTCATTGTAGCAAAGGTAACCGGCAATTTTTTCCTCAATCCACCCATTTTAAAGATATCCGCCTCATCATGTAGAGCATGCATAACTGCACCTGCACCTAAGAATAATAGTGCTTTAAAAAATGCATGTGTCATCAGATGAAACATGGATGCAGTAAGCGATCCTACGCCTAAAGCAAGCATCATATAGCCAAGCTGACTTACTGTAGAATATGCCAAAATACGTTTAATTTCACGTTGCGTAAATGCAATGCTAGCAGCAAAAAATGCAGTAAATGCTCCAAGCCATGCAATCACATCCATCACAAAAGGTAACTGACTAAATAAGAAATAAGCTCTAGCAATCAAATATACCCCAGCTACGACCATTGTAGCCGCATGAATCAATGCCGATACTGGCGTTGGTCCTTCCATAGCATCAGGAAGCCATACATGCAAAGGAAACTGACCAGATTTACCGATTGGTCCAACAAAAAGAAGTAACGCAACTACTGTCAAAAATGCTGTGCCATAGACTGCAATATAGCCTGGCAACATCTCACGAAGCGATACAAAATCTAGCGTACCAAACGTAATTTGTAATAATAAAATACCGAGCAGCAAACCAAAATCTCCGACACGCGTTGTAATAAAAGCCTTTTTCGCCGCTTCTCTTGCCGAGATTTTGTGAAAATAATAACCGATTAATAAATAAGAGCATAAACCTACCAGTTCCCAAAAAACAAATAGTTGAACAAAGTTTACAGCGATAACTAAACCAAGCATCGAAGCCGCAAACAATGATAAATATGCAAAGAACCGTCCAAAGCCATTGTCTCCATGCATATATCCTACAGAATAAATCTGTACTAATAAAGAAACTAACGTAACAACAAATAACATCATCGCCGTCAATGGATCAATTAATACACCCATATCAATATGTAATCCAGGAATGCTCATCCAAGAAATTCTTTGTACAAATGGCGTTTCAACGGTGATATTTAAATTTAAAACCGCTTGTGCAATTCCAAGTGCCAAAGCAAAACTTGCTGTACTCATCGTAATCGCAACTGCTGCAGATAACCGCCAGCACTTTCTTACTCCAAGTCCAACAAACAAAAAAGCAATTGCAGGGAGTAGTGGAATCAACCAAGCGTGATGAAGTGCAAATTCACTAAACATAAAACTCCTCCTTCCTACCCTTTCATGCCATCTAATTCGTCTGCATTTACAGTAAATTTATCGCGATAAATTCTAAACGCCAAGGCAAAACCTATTGCAACTTCAGCAGCCGCAACGGTAATTGAAAATATCGTCATTACTTGTCCCGTAAGATCACTTACTGGAACAAAATGATTAAAAGCAATAAAATTAATATTCACTGCATTGAGCATTAACTCAATACACATCAAAATAGCAATAATATTTCTCTTTACAAATAAACCGTATAAACCTATACAAAACAAGAGCGCGGCTAAAACTAAAAAATGTGTTAGACCAATCGTCATACTTCATCCGCCCCTTTTGCTAAAATAATTGCCCCAACCATTGCTACTAATAACAATGCAGCTGCAACTTCAAATGCGACAATATATTGATTAAGTAATAAATCAGCAATCCCGCCTACCGTATCAGTAAACAAATTCGCATCTAATTGCCAAGGTGTGGCAACAAAAATGCTAATCATTACAATGGCAAATAAACCGACTAAAAATAGCGATGTCATTTTATGTCCATGATCCGGATTTGAATCATCCATACTTTCACGCCTTGTTAACATTACCCCAAGCGTAATCAAAATCGCAACTGCTCCTGCATAGACAAGAATTTGAACTGCCGCTAGAAAATCTGCATGTAATAAGATATAAACACCAGCTACACCAATAAAAGATACAGTAAGAAGCAATGCACTATGCACTAAGTTTTTCTTTGCAACAACACCAATTGCTGCAAACAAAGTAACTGCTGCAAGCAGATAAAAAGCAACTGAATACACTAACTCATTCATTTTCTTTCACCTCTTGCTGTTTTATTTTTATACAATCATACTCTGTATCTTTTTTGAAATAAACCGCATTTTCATAGTTTTTATCCCATGTTAAACACTTTACCGGACATGCTTCTAAGCATAAATTGCAATACATACATCTTCCTGAATGATGTATATACTTCTCAAGATGCCTTTTTTTATTTTCATCTACACTAACATCAATGGAAATTGCTTCGTTTGGGCAAGAAATCGAACACATTTTACATCCGATACATTTATCCTGATCAACAATTAATTGCCCACCGCGAAAACGCTCTGACATCGGCAATTTTTCTTCTGGATATTGCACGGTTTCCTTTTTCCCAAAACAATGTTTCCATGTGATGCCCATTCCAGTTAGTAAACCTTTGCCCCACATGTCATTTCACTCCTAACATAACCATCTATACACGTATACACCAATACCCGTTAATAATACATTAACTAATGCTACAGGCAATAGTACTTTCCAACCAAAAGATAGCATCTGATCTACCCTAAAGCGTGGGAATGTCCATCTAAACCACATAAAGATAAAAATCATTGCAAACACTTTAATCCAGAACCATAACATTCCCGGCAAATACGGACCATGCCAACCACCTAAAAATAAAGTCGTTGTCAAAATAGATGCCGCCAATAAATTTGCATATTCGGCTAGAAAAAATAAAGCCCAGCGCATACCACTATACTCAGTAAATGGGCCACCAATAATTTCTGATTCCCCTTCTACTAAGTCAAACGGAGTACGATTCGTTTCCGCAGTCGCACAAATAACAAAAATTAAAAAGGCTAGAGGTTGTAATGCAATAAACCAAACTTCAGATTGCATTTCTACAATTGTACTCATTTTCATTGAACCGGTAATCATCACAATACCAAGCAATGCAAACACCAGTGGAATTTCATAGCTAAGCATCTGCGCTACCGTACGCATTGCACCAATAAGCGAGTATTTATTATTCGATGCAAAACCACCCATTAAAAAAGGCAATACCGATTGAGCAGAAATTGCAATTACAAAGAAAATCCCAATATTCAAATCTGCAAAAATCGCGCCATCATCAAAAGGAAACACAGAATATACAAGTGCCGCTGGCACAAATAACAACATTGGTGAAAGCGCCCAGACAATTTTATCTACCCGTTCGGGAATAATATCCTCTTTTCCTAACAGCTTCAACATATCAGCTACCGATTGTAAAGTTCCTCGTGGGCCAACACGATTCGGCCCTAGCCGAACCTGCATAAACCCGCATATTTTTCGCTCCATATAAACAAGAACAATTGCGGATGTTAAAACAACACCAAATATTCCACCAATTTTTACAAAAAGCATAATTATACTAACGATATCCATATTGCCGATGAACGCCATAAGTAAATTTTCTATCCAATCGGCAACAGACATCAATATCCCGCTATGCATACTCTCACCTGCCTAAACAAAAGTTTACTAACAATCCACTTCACCCATCAGTGGATCTATCGTTGACAATACCGCTACTACATCACCGATTAACATTCCCTTACACATCGTATCTAGTGCCTGCAAGTTAATAAACGACGGTCTTCTAATATGTACGCGATATGGCTTTAATGTTCCGTTGCTTACAATATAAAATCCTAATTCGCCACGAGGATTTTCCACACTATGATAAATTTCTCCAACCGGCGGTTTTAACGCCCGTGGCACTTTCGCCATAATCTCGCCTTCTGGCAATTGATCTAAAGCCTGACGGATAATCTTCGCGCTTTCCTCAATCTCTTTAAATCGAACGATATATCGATCCCAGTTATCGCCGTTTTTCCCTATCGGTATATCAAAATCAAAACGGTTATAAATACCATAGCCACCATCGGCTTTTCTCAAATCATATGCGACGCCACTAGCACGAAGCGTAGGACCTGTTACACCAAAATGCATTGCCTCTTCTGCTGTCAAAATAGATGTCCCTTTCAAGCGCATTTGAAAAATTTCATTTCCTGAAAGCAATTCATCATATTCTTTTAACATTTTGGGTACATAATCAAGAAAATCATAAGTATCTTTGATAAACTCTGGCTGTGCATCAGCAGCTACTCCACCGATACGTATATAATGAAAAGTCATTCGTGCGCCACAAATCAAATTAAACAAATCAAGAATTTTCTCTCTATCACGAAATGCATAAATCATTCCCGTGCTTGCACCTAAATCAATTGCTAGAGTACCAATGAAAATTAAATGACTGGCAATACGATTAAGTTCAGCTACAATTACTCTAATATATTCAGCCCGCTGCGGCACCGTAATATTCGCTAATTTTTCAACCGTTTGACAATATGCCAAGTTGTTATTCATTGAAGAAACATAATCCAATCGATCTGTATAAGGAACTGCTTGCACATAATTTCTGCTTTCCAATAATTTTTCAATTCCACGATGTAAATATCCCATATGGGGTGTAACTTTTATTACTCGTTCACCATCAAGCTCCAATTCAACTTGTAAAACCCCATGCGTACTTGGATGCTGAGGTCCCATATTTAAGGTATATTTTTCTGTAATAGGCATTCTCTAGCACCCCGTTTCCCGTTTTAAAGCTTTAAAGTTCTTTTGTAATGGATGTCCTTCAAAATCGTCTGGTAATAAAATTCGTTTTAAATTTGAATGACCTTCAAAAATAATTCCCATTAAATCATAAATTTCCCGTTCTTGAAAATCTGCACTCTGCCAAATTTTAGTGATGCTTGATACAACTGGATTTTCCTTTGGCAATCTAACTTTTACCACTACTGTATGACCCACCATCTGAGAATACAAATGATATACCATTTCGTAATACTCCGGATAATCTACAGCCGTTTCATTACTCAGCATATTTAGCCATATTGCCGGTTCCTTTTTTAAATATGTTAATACATCTAATAAATGTTTCGCATCTGTAAGAATCGCTGGAGAGTCTTCTTCACCGATAAACTCTACTGAATCCTTAAATGTATTTTCAATTTTCCCCAATAAAACTTTATTCAGATATTTCCTGCTCATCTTTTCCCATCCTTACTACTTCAGGATTTTGAATTTTTTCTTTTAATTGCATTAGACCATAGATTAAAGCTTCTGGCCTTGGCGGACATCCTGGTACATATACGTCCACCGGTAAAATTTGATCAACGCCTGGGACAACAGAATATGAATCTGCAAATGGGCCTCCAGCATTAGCACAATTTCCCATTGCAATTACATATTTAGGTTCTGGCATTTGCTCATATAATCTTTTTAATGGCGGTGCCATTTTCCAAGTCAACGTCCCTGCAACGATTAATAAATCAGCTTGACGCGGCGAAGGTCTAAATACCTCATAGCCAAAACGAGACACATCAAAACGGGCTGCTGCCGAACACATCATTTCGATAGAGCAACATGCAAGGCCTGAAGTTAGCGGCCATAAAGAATTTCCTCTAGCCCATTTAAACAAACTATCCACACTTGTCACGATTACATTATCCTTTAACGAAGGTGGTACTAAATCAACTATTTCCATGTCAAAGCTCCTTTCTTCCAGGCATACCATAGACCCATAACTAAGATGCCCAAAAAGATAAACATTTCAATTAAAGCAAATAACCCTAGTTCACCAAACTTAACTGCCCATGGATATAAAAATACAGTTTCAATATCAAACACTAAAAATACTAATGCATATAAAAAATAACTCACTCGATATTGAACCCAGCTCTTGCCGATTGTATCGACACCACATTCATAAGGCTTTTGTTTTTCCTCGGTTGGCTGACGAGGTTGTATAAGCCACGATGGTAATAATGCCATCAATGGAAAAAATAATGCAATAACAAGAAAAATTCCAACGCCACTAAATTCAGCCATTTTATCCTCTCCTTAAATTATTTTAAGTATATTATGAAAATTAAAATATAAATAAAGCTATTGCAATAAAGTATTTCACTTTCTGTAATAAAAATACTTAATCCACAAATTTCTAATTTTTTATTTTTATATGCTAAGCAACAAGATAATAAAAGCCCTCATCGAGGGCTTTTCCAGGCTCAAGATAAAAACATAGTAAAAATAATCAGATAATTTCAAATAAATAACAGTAATACCTTAATAAATCCTAACTATTTTACAGACATAAAAAAAAGCTGACTATAAAGCGGTCAACAAAATGACATCATTAAGTGATTCTATAAATAATATCAATTACAGACAATTATACTTATCGTCTAGATAATTGTCAATAAAATATACAAAAAAATACACAATCATTCATTTTTTATCTATAACTGTAAAGACATAATTCTCATTTATAGGTGAATCCATTTTATTGAAGATTCTAACTTCTTTCTTTACTTTTTATAGAAATATAAAAATGCAGCAAAAAGATTGAGAAATCTAATTTACTGCATTTTATTTTTATCCGATGGTTAACGTGCTCTATACCCCTGCTTCTTTAAGTGGAAGTAAAGACCTTGTAAGCCCCCGGATTACGCGTCTGATTTCAATGTAAGTTAAAACGCCTACTGAAACAGCCTTGTTTATGCTGCTTTATCTGATTTCTTCTCCAATTTTGCTTTGCCCGTTAAAAGCTGATTAAACTCTTTATAAAATTGTTTCGTTGCATCTTCATATAATTTAGCTGATTGTGCTCCACTCACACTAACACGCTCACTATAAATTAACTTTTGAGTAATAGCTTCATACACTTCAAAAAATATATGTGTATTTCGTTGCCTAACAACAGTTGGTACCATATAGACCTCTGCGTATTTCGCTAATGAACTTAATTGGTCTTGATTGATTTTTCCCGTATAATCTCTTATCCCACTAATTTGCAAATTTACCTTATCAGGTCTAGTCAAAAAAGCGTGATAAAGAACATCATTCGTTAAGGAATCCTTTTCATTTGAATTATTTGCTTCACAAACAATCAATCTTCTAATGCTTGTAAAATCGAAATCTGAATCTGTTAGAATATTCTGCGCCCCTGCGACTTGTCCGTTAGATATGAATGTCCCTACCATAAATAACACTAATGCTAACTTTTTCAAAACACTCAACCCCGTTTCCTATATTTAACTATACATGACAAATTATACAACAAAATATAAAAATTTTAAATAGAAAAATCAATAATATCCAATAATCTTTGTGGCGTATGAATAATATGATTTGCCTTTGAATTTTCTAAAACCGTACAATCACGAAATCCCCAAGTAACTCCAACTGATATTACTCCTGCATTTTTCGCGGTCATTATATCCACTTCAGAGTCACCAACATATAAAGCATTTTCTTTCTTTACTCCGAGTTCTTCTAACGCTGCAAATACACCTGAGGGGTTCGGTTTTTTGGGCACTGTAATGGATTCGCCAATAGCTACCTGTATATATTCACTAAATAACTCTTTCTTTAATTCTTTTACTGCAGCATCAAATTTGTTTGATACGATTGCCATTTTTATCTTTCGTTCATTTAATCCTTGGAGGAGTTCTTTTATTCCTTCATATAAACATGTTTTATTTCGCATATTTTTTGCGTAATAATTACGAAAGACTTCCAAACAAGCCAAAGTCTTTTCCATAGTCGTCTGCTCTGGTACAGCACGTTCTATTAATTTTTGTACACCATTACCAACGAAAGCACGAACTTCTGCAATGGTTCTTATTGGATAACCAAATTGCTTTAGAGCAAAATTTACACTATCAGCTAAGTCTTCCAATGTATTTAATAAAGTTCCGTCCAAATCGAAAATTACTGCTTGATACTTCATCTTTCTCCCTCATTTTTTAATAAAATCAAAATAGTACAAAAAACCCTGCAACCTTGAGGTTTGCAGGGTTTGCAATTTCCATATGAAAATATAAATATTAACGTTTGGAGAATTGGGATGCTTTACGAGCTTTTTTCAAGCCGTATTTACGACGTTCTTTTTCACGTGGGTCACGTGTCAAGAAACCAGCTTTTTTAAGAGCAGGACGTAATTCAGCATCTACTTTTAAAAGAGCACGGGAAATACCATGACGGATAGCGCCAGCTTGTCCGGATGGACCGCCACCTTCTACCTTTGTAATTACATCGTATTTACCAAGAGTATCAGTCAAGTTTAAAGGTTGTTTAATAATCAATTCAAGAGTTTTCAAACCAAAGTATTCTTTAAGTTCACTACCGTTGATAATGATTTTTCCTTCACCTGGAACCAGACGAACTCTAGCAACGGAAGTTTTTCTGCGGCCTGTGCCGTAGTAAGTAACTAATGCCATTAATGATGTTCCTCCTTCCAGTTATTATCTAATATTTAAATTAAGTACTTCCGGCTGTTGAGCAGCATGTGGATGCTCAGAACCAGCGTATACATTTAATTTAGTGTACATTTTTGCACCAAGTCTATTTTTTGGTAACATACCTTTAACAGCCATTTCTACGACTCTCTCAGGTCTTGTTGCTAGCATCTTGCCAGCTGTTGTAAATGTAGTTCCTCCTGGATAACCCGAATGACGGAAATAAGTTTTTTGGATTAATTTTTTACCAGTGAATACTACTTTATCTGCATTGATAACGATGACATGATCACCAGTATCAACATGAGGTGTAAAAGTCGGTTTATGTTTACCGCGAAGCACTTTCGCAACTTCAGCAGCTAATCTACCTACAGTTTGACCTTCAGCGTCTACTACGTACCATTTACGTTCAATGTTTGATACGTTTGCCATAAACGTTGTTTTCATTCGATATTTCCCTCCTTGTAACAAACTTTCATACAATTCATAATCGTTGTGAAGATTTGTCCGTATTCCCGGGGCTAGTGGGAACTTGGTAAAAGCCTCATAGAGTCATTTTAATAAAAATAGCAAGTAAAGTCAAGCTATTTTTACTTTTTTAACAAAGTTTTCAATTCATCCAACTTCTCTAATCTACTCAATCTGCCCAAATCTTATCCACATACTTCTTGTGGATAATTAACAACACGAAATATTATACCAGTCTAGAATCCTCTTGTATAGCCTTTATTAAAAAAAATCATTATATTTTTGCATAAAATAAGACTTAATTAAAATAGTTTTTAACTCTTTGGGAAATCTAATCGCTTTTATCCACATTTTCTTGTCAATAGTTCACTTCTTTTAAATAAAGTCCTTGTGCAGGTGCCGTCGCACCTGCTTTCTTTCGATCCTTTGAGTAAAAAATTTCTCTAAATTTTTCAATTGAGGTTTTTTCTAATCCCACATTAACAATTGTTCCAACAATATTACGCACCATATGATAGAGAAAACCATTTCCCCAAAAAGTAAAAATAATTTCATTATTTTGCTTTTCACAATCTGCACGATAAATCGTCCGAACTGGATGCATAGGTGCACTGCCAGCTGCTTGAAAAGCCGAAAAATCATGTTCCCCAACGAGCATTGCCAATGCTTGATTCATTAAATCAATATTGAGGCTCTTTTTAACAAACCAAGTGTAATTACGTAAAAATGGATCTAACAACTCTCCCTGCTGTACTCGATAAATATAAGTTTTATCTTTTGCCGAATGCCTTGCACTAAACTCCATATCCATTTCTCTTGCCTTTTGTACTACAATATCGTCAGGTAATAAGCTATTGATTGCTTTTACCACACGATCAATAGGAATTGTACCTATAGTAAAAAAATTGACAACTTGTCCATAAGCATGTACACCTGTATCTGTTCTTCCCGACGCTGCAAGCTCAATTGTATGACCAAATAGAACAGCTAGCTTCTGTTCTAAAATATTTTGTACTGATATAGCATTTTTCTGCCGCTGAAAGCCATGATATCGTCCTCCATCATAGGCAAGAACTAACATGACATTCCTCGCATTTTCTTTTAATTTCATTGATAAGTCAACCATACTAATACCCACACATATTTAGTAAAATTAATACTCCAAAAAAAATTACCATAATCCCATAAGATATGTAATCAATACATTTCAATTTTAGTTCTTTCATTCGCGTCCTATTCTCTCCACCACGATAACAACGAGCTTCCATTGCTGTTGCCAGATCATCAGCACGGCGAAAAGCACTAATAAATAAAGGGACTAATAATGGAATCATATGTTGCACACGCTTTTTTAAAGAACCTGTGGTAAAGTCTGCACCTCTAGATTCTTGCGCTTTCATTATTCGATCCGTTTCTTCTAACAACGTCGGAATAAATCTAAGTGCAATCGTCATCATCATTGCCAATTCATGAGCAGGCACTCCAAATTTTTTCAATGGATTTAATAAGCTCTCAAGTCCATCCGTTAAGGCCAGAGGAGATGTCGTCAAGGTTAATATAGAAGATAATACAATCAGTAAAATTAATCGAATTGAAATAAGTGCAGCCTGCACAATACCTTCTTGCGTAATCGACAAAAATCCTATAGTCCATACTGTGATTCCCGGTGTAGAAATTAAATGGATAAGTATCGTGAATACTATAATCCATAAAAGAGGCTTTATTGATTTTAACAACATAATTATCGGTAACCGCGACAAAATAATAATAAATGCTGTAAAAGCAATTAAAAGACTATATGCAGAAAATGAATGCATCATAAAGATTATGCTAATCAAAGCAAGTAACTGAAGAATTTTTGTTCTCGGATCAAGTTTATATAAAAAAGAATTCCCCGGGAAATATTGACCTATGATTATATCACTTAGCATGATTTTTCCCCCTTAAAGCCGATAAAATGGTATCTACAGCTTGATTTATTGTTAATACATCCGTATTAACAGGAAGTCCTCGTTTTTCTAAAGCACGCATAAGCGATATAATTTGCGGTATGTCAAGACCAGTATTTACTAACGTTTCTGTTTCTTTAAATACATCTGCCGGTTTACCATCGGCTGCTACTTCACCTGATTTCATCACGATAAGTCTAGAGGCCATCTTTGCTACATCATCCATATTATGTGATACTAAAATAACTGCTATCCCAGTCTTTTTATGTAATTCAACAATTTTATTGAAAATTGCATCTCGTCCACATGGGTCTAGCCCTGCTGCTGGTTCATCAAGGACTAAATAATCTGGCTGTAACGCAACAACTCCAGCAATTGCTACACGCCTCATCTGCCCCCCACTAAGCTGAAATGGAGAACGCTCCTTGTACATATCGTAATCAAGATTAACAAAATTCATAGCACGGCGGACACGCTTATCAATTTCTTTTTTACCCAATCCCAAATTTTTAGGACCAAAAGCGATATCCGCATAAATCGTCTCTTCAAATAATTGATGTTCTGGATACTGAAATACCATGCCAACCTTTTTTCTCGCCAATTTAGATTTTTCATCTTTTTTACCAAGAACTATTTCATCAATTGTAATGGAACCATTTGTCGGCTTTAATAGCCCATTTAAATGCTGTACAAGTGTAGATTTTCCAGAACCAGTATGCCCAATAATCGCAACAAACTCACCCTTTTTTATTTCAAGATTGATATTCTTAATTGCTTGTTTCTCAAAAGGTGTCCTTGCCATATAAGTGTAAGATACATTGTTTAATTGTATTGACATAATGCCTCCACCAAAGCTTTATCTGTAATAATATTTTGTGGAATATCTATTCCTTTTTTTCTTAGTTTATATACGATTTGCGCTGCTAAAGGGACATCTAATCCTAACTCTTGCAATTTTTCTACTTCTGAAAAAACTTGTACAGGATTCCCTTGCATACAAATACTTCCTTTTTCCATAACAATAACACGATCTGCTTCTACAGCTTCTTCCATAAAATGTGTAATTAAAATAATTGTAATGCCTGATTCTTTATGTAAATTTTTTAATGTTTCTAATACTTCTGAACGTCCTTGTGGATCTAACATCGCTGTTGGCTCATCAAGTACAAGACACTCCGTTTGCATAGCCAAAGTTCCAGCAATCGCGACACGTTGTTTTTGTCCGCCTGATAATAAATGTGGTGCATGACTTCGATAAGATTCCATCCCTACCTGCTTCAATGCTTTTGTGACACGTGCTTTTATTTCATCACTTGGAACCCCTAGATTTTCTGGACCAAAAGCAATATCCTCTTCAACAATTGCTGCAACAATCTGATTATCTGGATTTTGAAAAACCATTCCTACCTTCTGTCTTATTTTCCATAAATCTTCTGATGATTTAGTATCTAATCCATCTACTTTACAAGTACCATTGGAGGGCATAAGCAGTGCGTTAAAATGTTTTGCCAATGTCGATTTTCCTGAACCATTCGTACCAATAATAACTAAAAATTCCCCTTCATGTACATTTAAATTAATATCATGCAAAGCAATAAATTCATTTCCTGTATTCTCATGATAAATATGACTTAAATTTTTAACTTCTATTATGTTTTTCATCATTCACCTCTCAGATTAACAAATATAGTTCAGCAAGATTTAAATCTCCATTGAAAATGGATACACAGCCTAAAGGTCTTTGTTTCCTCCTAAACCTGCAGGGGATTATTCTAAATAATATATAAAAATCTTTTGCATCTTACTTAGTTCTTTATAATTATTTAATAGACTAAGTAAGCCTTCTTATACAAAAAATCGCCTTTATTGACGATTAAAAGTTTTAACCGTCAATAAAGGCGACCTTCAAGGTCGCCTCATTAAATACTTATTACACTAATTCAAGAATTGCCATCGGCGCAGCATCACCGCGACGAGGACCAAGTTTTAGTACACGAGTGTAACCACCTTGGCGTTCATTGTATTTAGGTGCAATTTCATCAAATAGTTTTTTCACAACTTCTTCGTCCATAAGACGTGCTAAAACTTGACGGCGAGCATGTAAGTCGCCACGCTTAGCCAAAGTAATTAGTTGATCTGCAAGACCACTAATTTCTTTTGCTTTCGCTTCAGTAGTTTCAATACGCTCATATTTAAAGAAGGAAGTCAAAATACTACGAAATAATGCTTTACGTGCGCTTGAATCACGGCCTAATTTTCTGTAGCCCATTCTCTTCCCTCCTCCTATTCTTCAAATTCAACAAGTGATAATTCTAGCTCATCAAGTTTTTTCTTAACTTCTTCAAGAGACTTGCGACCAAGGTTTCTCACTTTCATCATATCTTCTTCACTCTTTTGAGCTAATTCAGCAACTGTGTTAATGCCAGCTCTTTTTAAGCAATTGTAGGAACGAACTGATAAATCCAAATCTTCAATTGTCATTTCTAAAGTTTTAGAAACAGCACTTTCCGCTGGTTCAGTAAATGTTCCTTCAGTTTCTTCGTCTTCTTGAGGAACTCCGGCCATGTTCTGGAATAGTCTAAGATGAGCAATCATAATGCTTGCAGCTTTACTAACTGCTTCTTCCGGTCTCATACTACCGTCAGTCCATACTTCCAAAGTTAATTTGTCGTAATCTGTGACGTTACCCACACGAGTATCTGTTACCGTATAGTTAACCCTCTGAATTGGCGAAAAAATTGAATCGATAGGAATAATCCCAATGACATGATCAGGTTTTTTATTCTTATCGGAAGGGACATAGCCGCGGCCACGTTCAACGGTAAGTTCCATTTTCAGTGAACCGCTGGCATCTACTGTAGCAATGTGTAATTCAGGATTTAAAATTTCTACATCCGCATCAGTGATGATATCAGCTGCAGTAACGTTTTTTTCACCGCTTACATCAATTCTGATTACTTTTGGCTCTTCACAGTATGTTTTTAGGCAAAGTGATTTTAAATTTAAAATGATGTTAGTAACGTCTTCCCGAACACCTGGCACAGTAGAAAATTCATGAAGAACTCCTTCAATCCTAACTGATGTAACAGCTGCACCTTGCAAGGATGATAACAAGATTCGGCGCAAACTATTGCCAAGTGTAGTTCCATAACCACGCTCTAACGGTTCGCAGACAAATTTGCCATAACGATTGTCTTCACTAATTTCCACTATCTCAATCTTCGGCTTTTCGATTTCGATCATCTGGAATAACCCTCCTCATTTATGCGCAATACCAAGTTACGCTATGCCCACGGGTGAGGGCAGCTTATCTGGAGTACAATTCAATGATCATTTGTTCTTCGATAGGTACATCAATTTCATCACGATTAGGGAATCTTGTTACTGTACCGCCTAAGTTTTGCGCATCTACAGTAAGCCAAGCTGGTGTACTTAAAGAATCAAATGATTCTGCAAGACCTTTAAAGAATTCGTTTGCACGACTGGATTCTTTAATTGAAATCACATCGCCAACTCTTACTAAAGCGGATGGAATATCAAGGCGCTTGCCATTTACTAGGATATGACCATGAGAAACTAATTGGCGGGATTGTCTGCGAGTAGCAGCTAATCCTAAACGATAAACAACGTTATCTAATCTTCTTTCTAAAAGACCAAGTAGGTTTTCACCAGTAATACCAGGCATTTTTTTCGCTTTATCATAATAAGCTCTAAATGGTTTTTCTAAAACACCATAAATGAATTTTGCTTTTTGTTTTTCTCTTAATTGGATTCCGTATTCACTCATTTTTTTGCCAGCACGTCTTGGTTGACGTTTGGATTCTTTACTTAATCCAACTACAGCTGGTTCAATTCCAAGTGCTCTACATCTTTTAAGAGCAGGAACTCTATCTATTGCCATCTATTTTGCACCTCCTATTAAACTCTTCTACGTTTTGGTGGGCGACATCCATTATGAGGAATTGGAGTAACATCTTTAATTAAGTTAACTTCCAATCCAGTCGCTTGTAATGATCTGATTGCAGCTTCACGACCTGATCCAGGACCTTTTACAAATACTTCTACTTGTTTAAGACCATGCTCCATAGCGGCTTTTGCTGCTACTTCAGCTGCCATTTGCGCAGCAAATGGTGTGCTTTTTCTGGAACCTCTAAAACCAAGTCCGCCTGCACTTGCCCAAGAAAGTGCATTTCCTTTTGTATCCGTAATCGTTACGATTGTATTGTTAAAAGTAGAACGAATATGAGCAATACCATGCTCGATATTTTTACGTTCTCTTCTTTTTGGACGAGCAACTTTTTTAGCTACCAATGCTTAACCCTCCCTTACTTTTTCTTTTTAGCGCCAACAGCTCTTTTTGGACCTTTACGAGTACGCGCATTAGTTTTAGTTTTTTGACCTCTAACAGGAAGACCCATACGATGTCTTCTACCACGATAGCAACCAATTTCAACTAAACGTTTAATATTTAAAGAAATTTCACGACGTAAGTCGCCTTCTACTCTATAATTTTTATCGATGATCTCACGAAGTTTTGCAACTTCATCTTCAGTTAAATCACGAGTACGAGTATCAGGATTAATACCAGTAGCTGCTAAAATCTCTTTTGAAGTTGTAAGACCGATACCAAAAATGTATGTTAAAGCGATTTCGATTCTCTTATCACGAGGTAAATCTACTCCGGCAATACGTGCCATATAATAAGCACCTCCTAACCTTGTTTTTGTTTATGTTTGGGATTCTCGCAAATCACCATTACGTGACCCTTACGTTTAATTACTTTGCATTTCTCACAAATAGGTTTAACCGACGGTCTAACTTTCATTGCGTTTATGCCCCCTTTTCTTACATTGTCAATTTACTTGCCTGATGCCTGTTTGCACCAGACATCAAAAAGACTATTTGAAACGGTAGGTTATACGGCCACGTTTTAAATCATATGGCGTAAGCTCAATTGTAACTTTATCACCAGGTAAGATACGAATAAAATTCATCCGAATTTTACCTGAAACATGTGCCAATACAACATGACCATTTTCTAATTCAACTTGGAACATTGCGTTTGGCAATGCTTCAAGTACTTTTCCTTCAACCTCAATTACGTCTTGCTTGGACATGAGATCTCTCCCTCCTCGTCCGCTTGTCACAAATTATCCGATGTGCACTTGACGATAGCTAGGCGAATATCTTCATCCGTAACTTTTTTGTTACTTGCAAATTTATCAGCCACAGCCTCAGCAATCCACTTGTAAACTTTGACATGCCGAATATTTTTTTTCTTTGGATTGGCAAGTTTTCTTTCTCTGCCATTAGCGAGAAATACTTCCTTCCCTTTTATTGCGACAACCAGATAAATCTTATTTGCATCACGACCGGTAATGCTTTCGACTTTCTGACCTAATGATATAGGATAAACGCTCTTCACTTTTTAGATCACCTCAGCGTTTTGTTAAAATCTCGGGCTTACCATCAGTAACAACGATTGTATGCTCGAAATGTGCCGAAGGCTTTTTATCTTTTGTTACAACCGTCCATCCATCATGTAATGTCTTTACTTCGTGAGTTCCTAAATTAATCATCGGCTCTATCGCTAATGCCATACCAGCTTTCAACCGTGGTCCGCGACCAGCAGCACCGAAATTCGGTATCTGAGGATCTTCATGCATTTTTCTGCCAATTCCATGCCCCACATAGTCACGGACGATTCCGTAACTATGTTTTTCGGCGCATGTTTGAACAGCATTAGATATATCTCCGAGACGATTACCATCAATTGCTTGTTCAATACCCTTGTATAAAGACTGCTCGGTAACATTTAATAGTTCCTGCATCTCATCTGTAACTTCACCAACTGGAAAAGTCACAGCCGAGTCACCATTATAACCATTAATTACCGCACCAACATCAATACTGACATTATCTCCATTTTTTAACTTTTTTAAACCAGGGATTCCATGAACAACTTCTTCATTAATTGATGAACAAATTGTCGCTGGAAAACCACCATAGCCTTTAAAAGCGGGAATTGCTCCGCAGCTTATTATATATTTCTCGGCGATTTTATCAAGCTCGAGTGTACTAACTCCCGGCTTAACAGCGTTCTGAATCTCAACCAGCGTTTGTGCTACAATCTTACCAGCATCACGCATGTAGTCAATTTCTCGATCAGACTTTAGGATGATCATCCTATTCGCTCCTCAAGCTAGCAACAATATCGGTAAGAACTTTATCAATTGCCTGCCTACCGTCGATTTCAGTATATAAACCTCTATCTTGATAGTATTCCACTAACGGTTTAGTCTGCTGAGCATAAACCGAAAGACGTTTTGTCATGGTAGCTTCGCTATCATCAGCTCGTTGATATGTTTCTCCGCCACATGTATCGCATTTACCTTCTACTTGAGTAGGCTTATAAGTAACATGGTAAGTAGCACCACAGTTCTTACAAATACGGCGTCCAGTTGCCCGGCTGATTAAATCTTCAGCCGGAACACTGATGTTTATCACGCGATCAAGTTTTATCTTTAGTTCTTCAAGCGTGTTATCAAGTGCATCCGCTTGCTCAATAGTACGTGGAAAACCATCAAGAATAAAACCATTTTGACAGTCTGGTTTTGCCAGACGTTCTTTTACAATACCGATAGTTATGCTATCCGGAACCAATTGACCAGCATCCATACATGCTTTTGCTTGTTTACCCAGCTCAGTTCCTTCACTTACCGCAGCCCTAAACATATCTCCTGTAGAAATATGAGGGATTGTAAACTTTTCAACTAACATAGCCGCCTGAGTACCTTTACCAGCACCCGGAGGGCCCATTAATAGGATATACATTCGATTTCCTCCCTACTTCATGAATCCTTGATAGTGACGCATTAAGACCATAGCCTCAATTTGCTTCATCGTATCAAGTGCTACACCGACAATGATCAGTAGGGCAGTACCACCAAAATAAACCCCATCAATATTTGTAACAGCCGCGATAAAGTTTGGTAAGATTGCGATTAAAGCAAGGAAAACTGCTCCAGCGAGAGTAATTCTGGTCATAACGCGGTCTAAATATTCTGCCGTTGGCTTGCCAGGACGTAATCCCGGAATAAAACCACCGTATTTTTTCAGATTCTCTGCCATATCCGATATATTTACAGTAACCGCAGTATAGAAATACGTGAAGAAAATAATCATAAGCGCATAAAGCACTGTTTGAAGTGGAGTTCCCCACGCAAAATATCCCGCAATTGTTTTTACCCATCCAATATCAATAAACTGGGCAATAGTTACTGGAAACATCAGCACGGATGACGCAAAGATTATTGGAATAACACCCGCTTGATTTACTTTAAGCGGAATGTGTGTTGAATGACCACCATACATTTTGCGACCAACGACACGTTTTGCATATTGTACAGGAATGCGACGTTGACCTTGTTGTATTGCAATTACAAATACAATCATCGCAATTGCAATAATTGCAAACAATAAAACATTGAATAAATTAATTGCGCCTGCTTGTAAGTACTGCCAAATGTGCATTACCCCTTCAGGCAATCTTGAAACTATACCAGCAAAGATAATAAGAGATATCCCATTACCGATGCCTTTTTCAGTAATCTGTTCACCAATCCACATCAAAAATGTAGTACCAGCTGTAAGCGTAATTGCTATTAAAAGAATTGACGCGAACCCTGGATTTATGATCGCAGCTTTTAATCCATAAGCCATACCAATCGCTTGAATAAAAGCTAAAAAAACAGTTGCATACCGAGTAATACGGGTAATCTTCTTTCGCCCTTCTACTCCTTCCTTAGACCATTGCTCTAATTGTGGTACAACTACTGTTAATAATTGCATAATAATCGAAGCATTGATATAAGGTGTAATACTCATCGCAAATACTGAGAATTTACTTAAAGCACCACCGGAAAATAAATCCAAAAGGCCAAAAAGGTTGCCGCTCGTGAACAATTTTTCGATTACACTCGCATCAACACCCGGAACAGGAATATGAGTTCCTAGTCTGAAGATAGCAAACATCGTCAGTGTGAATACGATTTTTTGTCTGAGCTCAGTTATCTTGAGTATATTTGACAGGGCCGAAAGCACCTTAGATCACCTCGACTTTTCCGCCAGCTGCAGTGATCTTTGCTTCAGCGGATTTTGTAAAGCCGTTAGCGATTACAGTTAATTTCTTTGTTAATTCGCCGTTACCTAAAATACGCACGCCATCACGTACATTTTTAAGAATACCAGCTTCAATTAAAGTTACTGGTGTTACTTCAGCACCGTCTTCAAAACGATTTAAATCAGCAACATTCACTTCTGCATATTCTTTCCCAAAAATATTAGTAAATCCACGTTTTGGTAATCTACGGTAAATCGGCATTTGACCGCCTTCAAATCCTGTACGAACGCCACCACCAGAACGAGCATTTTGTCCTTTATGACCTCTACCGGATGTTTTACCTAAGCCAGAACCTAAACCACGACCAACACGGGTACGTACTTTTTTAGATCCAGGCGCTGGAGCTAATTCGTGTAATTTCATGCATAGCACCTCCTTGAACTTAGTCTTGCAATTCTTCAACTGTAACAAGATGTTCAATTTTATGAACCATGCCGCGAATCACCGCATTATCTTCTTGTTCTACTGATGAATTGATTTTTCTTAAACCTAAAGCCTTAACAGTAGCTCTTTGTTTTTCAGGTCTGCCGATCAGGCTTCTGGTAAGAGTGATTTTTAGTTTTGCCATCAAAAATTCCTCCTTAACCCAAAAGTTCTTGAACAGTTTTACCACGAAGTTCAGCTACTAATTCAGCTTTTTTCAATTGTTCTAAACCTTTTAACGTTGCACGAACCATGTTATTAGGATTAGATGAACCAAGTGATTTAGTTAGGATGTTATGGATACCAGCAAGTTCAAGCACGGCACGTGCAGGACCACCAGCAATAACTCCAGTACCTTCAGCAGCAGGTTTTAAAAGTACGCGACCTGCACCAAATACACCGATAATTTCATGTGGAATTGTTCTTCCTACTAACGATACGTTAATAAGATTTTTCTTAGCATCTTCGATGCCTTTTCTAATTGCTTCAGGAACTTCGCCAGCTTTACCTAAACCAGCACCAACGTGACCATTCCCATCTCCAACAACAACAAGTGCGCTGAATGAAAAACGACGTCCGCCTTTTACAACTTTAGCAACTCTGTTGATATAAACAACTTTCTCTTGTAATTCTAGAGAAGTGTAGTCTATTCTGGCCATAATTTACCTCCTTTTTTAAAACTTTTAGAATTTTAGTCCAGCTTCACGAGCTGCCTCTGCTAATGCTTTAATTCTACCATGATAGATATAACCACCACGATCAAAAACTACATCTTCAATACCTTTTTCTAATGCGCGTTTTGCAACTGCTGCACCAACTGCTTTTGCAGCTTCGATATTTCCGCCATAGTTCAATGCTAAATCTTTATCTTTAGAACTTGCTGCAACTAAAGTTACACCATTCACATCATCAATGATTTGCGCATAAACATTACTTAAGCTACGGAACACGTTTAAACGTGGTTTTTGAGCTGTACCAGAAATATTTTTACGTACTCTTAAATGACGTTTTTGACGAGCTTTATTTTTATCTGCTTTAAGAAGCAAGTTAGTCACTCCTTTCACTTAAAGATTACTTCTTGCCTTTACCGCCGGCTTTACCAACTTTACGACGAATAGTTTCACCTTCGTATTTAATACCTTTACCTTTGTAAGGTTCTGGTTCTCTGTATCCACGAATGTTAGCTGCCATTGCGCCAACTTCTTCTTTATTAATACCGGATACAATGATTTTATTTGGAGCAGGAACATCTAAAGTAATACCTTTAGGTGGTTCAACTACTACTGGATGAGAGAAACCAAGTGATAAGTTTACATTGTTACCAGCTTTCGCCGCTCTGTAACCAACACCATTGATTTCAAGAGTTTTTGTAAAACCGGTTGTTACGCCGATTACCATATTATTGATTAATGTGCGAGTAAGACCATGCAATGATCTATGTTCTTTTACATCGGAAGGACGTTTTACTGTAAGAACGTTACCTTCAATTTCAATAATCATATCTTTATGAAAAGCGCGAGTTAATTCGCCTTTTGGACCCTTTACAGTCACCGTATTATCTTCCATTTTTACTGTTACGCCAGCTGGAATCTCAATCGGTGCTCTACCAATTCTTGACATTCGTACACCTCCTAGCTACACAAACTATATTACCAAACGTAAGCGATTACTTCGCCACCAAGACCATTGCGACGAGCTTGCTTATCGCTCATCATTCCTTTTGAAGTAGAAACAATCGCGATCCCAAGTCCACCAAGTACACGAGGTAATTGCTCACTTTTTGCATATACACGTAAACCAGGTTTGGAAATACGTTTAATGCCAGTGATTACTTTTTCGCGATTAGGACCATATTTCAGGCTAATGCGAATAACACCTTGTTTATTGTCAGAAACGAAATCAAAATCTTTAATGAAGCCTTCTTCTTTTAAAATGTTAGCAATTGCTTCTTTAATTTTTGATCCCGGTATTTCTACTTTCTCATGATATACAGAATTTGCATTACGCAAACGAGTCAGCATATCAGCAATTGGATCAGTCATTACCATAGGTAGATATCCTCCTTCCGTTAATGTTTACCAGCTAGCTTTGGTTACCCCAGGGATAGCACCTTTGTAGCTTTGTTCTCTGAAACAAATACGGCACATTTCAAACTTACGAATAAATCCATGTGGACGGCCGCAAATTTTACATCTGTTATACGCACGAACTTTAAATTTAGGTTCGCGATTCCATTTCTCAATCATCGCCTTTTTGGCCACAATAAGTACCTCCTTTACGCGCTAAATGGCATTCCCATTAATTTTAGAAGCTCTCTCGCTTCTTCGTCTGTTTTTGCAGTTGTTACAATGATAATATTCATTCCACGAACTTTATCAATTTTGTCATACTCGATTTCAGGGAAAATTAATTGCTCTTTCAGACCCATGGAGTAATTTCCACGTCCATCGAATGCTTTTGCACTGATACCACGGAAGTCACGCACACGTGGAAGAGCAACATTCATAAATTTATCCATGAAATTGTACATGCGTTCACCGCGAAGTGTTACTTTCGCACCAATTGGCATGCCTTGACGTAATTTCCAAGCAGCTAAAGATTTCTTAGCACGAGTAAGCACTGGCTTTTGACCAGAAATAAGAGTTAAATCTGCTACTGCTGAATCAAGAACTTTAGGATTACCTACAGCCTCACCAACACCCATGTTAATTACGATTTTTTCTACTTTAGGAATTTCCATTACGTTTTTATATCCGAACTTTTCAGTCATAGCCGGAGCTACTTCATTAAGGTATTTCTCTTTCAGTCTATCCACTGACAGGTTACCTCCTTTCCATCATTTCTTATTTATCAACGATTTCGCCGCATTTTTTGCATGCGCGAACGAATTTACCATTTAATTCTTTTTTCGCAATACGAGTTGCTTTAGAGCATGCAGGACAAACCAACATAACTTTTGCAACACTCATTGGAGCTTCTTTTACCACGATGCCACCTTGTGGAGCACTTTGGCTAGGTTTTGTATGACGTTTTACTTTGTTTACGCCTTCAATAACAACCTTAGCTTTTTTCGGTAATGCTTCAATGATTTTCGCTTGTTTGCCTTTATCTTTGCCGGATAAAACAAGAACTGTATCGCCTTTTTTTACGTGCAATTTACTTTGTGACAAACTAGGCACCTCCTACCTTAGATTACTTCTGGAGCTAGGGATACGATCTTCATGAAATCTTTTTCACGCAACTCTCTAGCTACTGGTCCAAATATACGAGTACCTCTAGGTGTCTTATCATCTTTGATCACTACCGCAGCATTTTCATCAAAGCGAATATAAGAACCGTCAGGACGACGTAAACCTTTTTTAGAACGTACAACTACAGCTTTAACAACATCACCTTTTTTTACCATACCACCTGGAGATGCGGATTTAACTGCAGCTACAATTACGTCACCAATGTTAGCAAATTTACGGTAAGAACCACCAAGCACACGAATGCACATGATTTCTTTCGCACCAGTATTATCACCAACATTAAGCATTGTTTGTTGTTGAATCATTGTTTTCCCTCCTTTATGAAATTCTTCCATTCATAGAGAATACAAAAGTCGTTGTATTCTTATTTAGCTCTTTCAAGAACTTCAATAACTCTCCAACGTTTGTCTTTCGACAATGGACGAGTTTCCATGATTTCAACAGTATCGCCAATATGGCTGTCATTGTTTTCATCATGAGCTTTAAATTTTACAGTCTTTTTCACTGCTTTTTTGTAAAGTGGATGTTGCTCTAAATCTTCAACAGCAACTACAACTGTTTTATCCATTTTGTCGCTCACAACTTTACCGATTCTAGTTTTACGTTCATTTCTTTCACTCATGTAAAAAGCCTCCTTCCGTTGCATATCATTCTAGCCGTCGAAATCCTTACGCTTGCTCAGCTTTTAACTCTTGCTCACGTTGGATTGTCTTAATACGGGCAATCGTTTTCTTTACTTCTTTGATACGCATTGGATTTTCAAGCTGACCAGTAGCAAGTTGAAATCTGAGGTTAAATAATTCTTCTTTTAGGGAAGCAAGTTTTTGGTTAAGTTCACCAGCACTCATATCGCGTATATCATTAACCTTCATTTACTTCACCGCCCTCCGCTTGCGCTTTCGCCTGCGCTATTGATTGTGCTTTTGTTACGAATTTTGTTTTAATAGGAAGTTTGTGTGCTGCAAGACGCATAGCTTCTTTAGCTACTTCTTCAGCAACGCCATCCATTTCAAACATGATACGACCTGGTTTTACTACTGCTACCCAGTATTCAGGTGAACCTTTACCACTACCCATACGAGTTTCAGCAGGTTTTGCAGTTACAGGCTTATCAGGGAATATTTTAATCCAAACTTTACCACCACGTTTGATGTAACGAGTCATCGCAATACGTGCAGCTTCAATTTGTCTATTTGTAATCCATGCTGGTTCAAGCGCTTGTAAGCCAAATTCACCATGACTTACTGTGTTACCTCTTAGCGCTTTACCTTTCATACGACCACGGAACTGTTTACGGTGTTTCACTCTTTTTGGTAATAACATTATGCTTCGCTCCCTTCAACTTCGGCAGCAGCAGGTCTTTTTACTTCTGGTAAAACTTCACCTTTGAAGATCCATACTTTTACGCCAATTAAGCCGTAAGTTGTATGTGCTTCAGCAGTACCGTAATCAATGTCAGCTCTTAAAGTATGAAGTGGAATACTACCTTCACGATAAGATTCACTTCTTGCAATTTCAGCACCGCCTAAACGACCGCCTACCATTACTTTAATACCTTTCGCGCCCATACGCATTGTACGACCAACAGCTTGCTTCATCGCACGACGGAACGCAATACGACGTTCTAATTGAGCTGCAATATTTTCAGCAACTAATGTTGAATCAAGATCAGGTTGTTTAATTTCAGCAATATTGATATCAACGTGTTTAGTTGTTAATTTTTTTAAGCCTTTTTTAATAGTTTCAATTCCTGAACCGCCACGACCGATAACCATACCTGGTTTCGCTGTGTGAATCGTTAATTTTAAACGATTTTGTCCACGTTCAGTTTCAATTCTTGATACGCCCGCAGTACGAAGTGATTCTTTCAAATACTTACGAACTTTTATATCTTCATGCAAATTATTTGCATAATCTTTATCAGCATACCACTTAGCATCCCATGTTTTTACAACACCAAGACGTAAGCCATGTGGATTAACTTTTTGACCCAATTCGTTTCCCTCCTTCTTATCTTTCTTTTACAACAACTGTTACATGACTGGAACGTTTTAGGATTTTAAACGCTTGCCCACGGGAACGTGGATGAATGCGTTTTAATGTAGGTCCTTGATCTACATATGCTTCTGCAACGTATAATTTATCAACATTCATATCAAAGTTATGTTCAGCATTTGCTACCGCTGAGCCTAACACTTTTTCTATTACATCAGCACCAACTTTTGGTGTGAATTTTAAAATCGCAAACGCTTCTGCAACGTTTTTGCCACGGATTAAGTTCATGACAATACGAATTTTACGAGGCGTAATACGAATATATTTTGCAACTGCTTTAGCTTCCACAGATTAGCCTCCTTTCGGCAAAACTACTTAAGTGATGTACGTCTTTCTTCGCCAGAATGACCCTTAAATGTACGAGTCGGTGCGAATTCACCAAGTTTGTGACCTACCATATCTTCTGTTACATAAACAGGTACATGTTTACGTCCGTCATGTACTGCAATAGTATGACCAACAAAACTAGGAAGAATAGTAGAACTACGTGACCAAGTCTTTATAACCTTTTTTTCATTAGCATCATTCATAGCGTCAATTTTTTTCATTACGCTTTCATGCACATAAGGTCCTTTTTTAATCGATCTTGACAACGATGTATCCTCCTTTCGCAAGGCAGCGATGCTGCTCGTATAAAATGTGTTTTAATTATTTATTATTTCGTGCGAGCTTTAACAATAAGTTTGTCAGAAGCTTTTTTACGACGAGTTTTAGCACCCATAGCACATTTACCCCATTTAGTAACTGGATTTTTACGACCAACTGGGCTACGGCCTTCACCACCACCATGTGGATGGTCATTAGGGTTCATTGCAACACCGCGGGTTTCTGGGCGAACGCCTTTCCAACGATTACGGCCTGCTTTACCAATTGTAATATTTTCATGTTCAAGATTACCAACTTGACCGATTGTTGCACGGCAGTTGATGTGAACTTTTCTTAGTTCACCTGATGGCATACGAAGCAGTGCATAATCTCCCTCTTTCGCCATTAGTTGAGCACCTGTACCAGCAGAGCGAACTAACTGTCCACCTTTACCGATTTTTAACTCAATGTTATGAAGCATAGTACCAACTGGAATATTTTTAATAGGTAATGCATTACCTGGTTTAATATCAGCATCAGGACCACTTACAACTTTATCTCCAACTTTTAAACCGTTTGGAGCTAAGATATAACGTTTTTCACCGTCAACGTAGTTTAAAAGTGCAATACGCGCTGAACGATTAGGATCATATTCAATTGTTGCAACATTTGCAACGATACCATCCTTATTACGTTTGAAGTCAATGATTCTATAACGACGTTTATGACCGCCGCCTTGATGTCTTACAGTTAAACGACCTTGTTGATTACGACCGCCAGTTTTATTAAGCGATACAACAAGAGATTTTTCTGGTTTATCAGTAGTAACTTCATCGAAACTAGCTACTGTCATAAATCTTCTACCTGCAGAATATGGTTTAAAACTTTTTACTGCCATTGGGTTACCTCCTTTTCCAAAAAATCAGCTATTATACGCCCTCGAAGAATTCAATGCTTTCTCCTGGAGCAAGTTTAACAATAGCTTTTTTATAGTCTGGGCGTTTACCTTGAGTACGCCCCATACGTTTTGTTTTTCCTAAAACACGAACTGTGTTTACACTTGCAACTTTTACTTTGAAGATTTCTTCGACAGCTGCGCCGATTTCAATCTTGTTAGCACCCTTTGCTACAACGAAAGTATATTTACCTTCTTGCATTAAAGCAGTGGACTTTTCAGTTACAAGTGGACGGATTAAAATATCACGTGCATTTGCCATTACGCAAGTACCTCCTCAATGCGGGTAACTGCATCTTTAGTAATGAAAAGCTTATTATGATTTAAGATATCATAAACATTAAGCCCACAAGAACTAATAGCTTTTACACCAGGAATATTACGGGAAGATTTCTCCACGTTTTCAATCATATCAGCTGTAATGATAAGAGCTTTCTTATCAAAGCCAAAATCTTTCATCATTTGTACAACATTTTTAGTTTTAGGTGCTGCAAAATCAATGCTGTCAACTACCACTAATTCACCATTTTGTACTTTTGAAGATAACGCACATTTAATTGCTAAACGACGTTGTTTGCGAGGCATTCTGAATGCATAAGAACGAGGTGTTGGTCCAAAAACTGTACCACCGCCTACCCAAATTGGGGAACGAGTACTTCCTGAACGAGCACGACCTGTACCTTTTTGTTTCCAAGGCTTACGGCCACCACCACGTACTAAACCTCTAGTTTTTGTTGCATGAGTACCAAGACGTTGGCTTGCAAGTTGCATTACCACAGCTTGATGAACAAGAGCTTCATTCACTTCTACGCCAAATACGCTTTCATTTAATTCTAACTCGCCGGCCTCTTTGCCTGCGATTGTATAGACTGCTACTTTAGGCATAATATAGCACATCCTCCTTTCGAGCTACAAGAGCTTATTTCTTAGGTTTTACAGTATTTCTTATCACTACGAAGCTACCCTTAGGTCCAGGAATAGCACCTTTAATTAAAACTAAATTACGTTCAGCATCTACTCTAACAATGCTTAAACGTTGAATTGTTACTTTATGAGCACCCATGCGGCCTGGTAATTTTTTACCTTTTAGTACTCTACCGCCGCCACCACTGATCATTGCACCAGTTGAACCTGGTTCACGATGTGACTTGGAGCCATGCCCCATAGGTCCGCGTCTGAAATTGTGACGTTTGATACCGCCAGCAAAGCCTTTACCTTTTGCAGTACCAGTTACATCAATCAATTCACCAGCACTAAATATGTCAACGCCGATAACATCACCGACTTTATATTCAGAAGCATCAGTTAAGCGCATTTCACGAATAAATTTTACAGGAGTTACACCAGCTTTAGTGAAATGACCTTTCATTGGTTTCGTAACTTTTTTATCTTTAACAGTACCAAAACCTAATTGTACCGCATTATATCCATCGTTTTCAACAGTTTTGTTTTGAACAACAAAGTTTTTACCGGATTCAACAACAGTTACAGGAACTACTTTGCCTTCTTCAGTAAAGATCTGTGTCATACCAAGTTTTTTACCTATAATTGCTTTAGCCATTTATTCCACCTCCTCTTACAATTTAATCTCGATATCCACACCAGCTGGCAAATCTAAGCGCATTAAAGCATCTACAGTTTTGGAAGTTGGTTCTAAAATGTCAATTAGACGTTTATGTGTGCGCATTTCAAATTGCTCACGAGAGTCTTTATTAACATGTGGAGAACGTAGGATTGTAAAGATTTTTTTCTCCGTAGGTAGTGGAATTGGACCAGATACCATTGCACCTGTTCTTTTTGCAGTTTCAACAATTTTCACCGCGCTTTGATCAAGTGCTTTATGGTCATATGCTTTTAAACGAATTCTAATTTTTTGTTGTTTTGGCAATTTAATTTCCTCCTTATCGCCCTTTTCTAGAACGGACATTTCTCCGCGCAAGTTCCCTTATCAATGATAAGCAATCTTCCACGTCATCGCATTTGGGGTACCAAAAGCCTTTTTTATAGGGGCGACTTCTGTCGCCCCTATAAAGCTAAGACTATAATTATGCTTCAATGGAAGTTACTACGCCAGCGCCTACTGTACGGCCACCTTCACGAATAGCGAAACGAAGACCTTCTTCAATAGCGATTGGAGTGATAAGTTCGATTGACATTTGAATGTTATCACCAGGCATAACCATTTCTACACCTTCTGGTAAGTTAACTACGCCAGTAACGTCAGTTGTACGGAAGTAGAACTGTGGACGATAGTTAGTGAAGAAAGGAGTATGACGTCCGCCTTCTTCTTTGGATAAAACGTAAACTTCACCTTTGAATTTAGTGTGAGGTTTAATGGAACCTGGTTTTGCAAGTACTTGACCACGTTCGATTTCTTTACGGTCAACCCCACGAAGTAACGCACCGATGTTATCACCAGCAACAGCTTGGTCTAACAATTTACGGAACATTTCAACACCTGTAACAGTAGTAGATTTAGGTTCATCGTTCATACCAACGATTTCAACTACGTCACCAACTTTGATTTCACCACGTTCAACACGGCCAGTTGCTACTGTACCACGACCAGTGATTGTGAAAACGTCTTCGACTGGCATTAAGAAAGTTTTATCAGTATCACGAACTGGAGTTGGGATGTATTCATCAACAGCATCCATTAATTCAAAAATTTTAGCTGTATAAGTTGCATCACCTTCAAGAGCTTTAAGAGCTGAACCAGTGATTACAGGAATGTCATCACCAGGGAAGTCATAGCTGGAAAGAAGTTCGCGAACTTCCATTTCTACCAATTCCATAAGTTCTTCATCATCAACCATATCTGCTTTGTTTAAGAAAACAACCATAGCAGGTACGCCTACTTGACGAGAAAGAAGAATATGTTCACGAGTTTGTGGCATAGGACCATCAGCAGCACTTACAACTAAGATAGCACCATCCATTTGTGCAGCACCAGTAATCATGTTTTTTACATAGTCAGCATGGCCTGGGCAGTCAACGTGAGCATAATGTCTTTTTTCAGTTTCATACTCAACGTGGGAAGTGTTGATTGTGATACCACGTTCTCTTTCTTCTGGAGCTTTATCGATCATGGAGTAATCCATGAAATCAGCGCCGCCTTTTTCTGCTAATACTTTTGTAATTGCAGCAGTTAAAGTAGTTTTACCATGGTCAACGTGACCAATTGTACCAATGTTTACATGTGGTTTACTTCTTTCAAACTTTTGTTTTGCCATTGTTAAAAAATCCTCCCTTATTCGCCTTTGTTTTTAGCTGTAATAGCTTCTGATATATTTTTAGGAACTTCATCATAATGTGAAATTTCCATGGAGTAATTACCACGACCTTGTGTTTTAGAACGTAGGTCTGTTGCGTAACCAAACATTTCAGAAAGTGGAACGAATGCATTTACTACTTGAGCACCTGCGCGTGGTTCCATTCCTTCTATACGGCCACGTCTCGAGTTGATATCACCGATAACATCGCCCATATACTCTTCTGGAACAACAACTTCAACTTTCATATATGGTTCCAAAAGTACTGGAGTTGCTTTTTGAGCACCAGCTCTAAAGCCCATGGAACCAGCAATTTTGAACGCCATTTCTGAAGAGTCAACATCATGATAAGAACCATCATAAACAATAACTTTAATATCAACCATTGGATAACCAGCAACAACACCGTTTTCCATAGCTTCTTTTACACCAGCTTCGATTGGACTAATATATTCTCTAGGAATCGCCCCACCGACAACTTTATTTTCAAAGCTAAAGCCAGCACCTGGCTCTTGAGGAACAAGTTCAAGCCAGCAATGACCGTATTGACCACGACCACCAGATTGGCGAACAAATTTTCCTTCGGATTTAACCGTTTTACGGATTGTTTCACGATAAGCAACTTGTGGCTTACCTACATTACAATCCACTTTAAATTCACGAAGCATACGGTCAACAATGATATCAAGATGAAGTTCACCCATACCGGAAATGATACATTGACCAGTTTCTTGGTCTGTAGCCATGCGGAATGTAGGATCTTCCTCAGCAAGTCTTGCAAGTGCAATACCCATTTTTTCCTGATCGGCTTTTGTTTTTGGTTCAACAGCAACCGAAATAACAGGATCTGGGAATTCCATGGATTCTAAAATGATAGGTGCTTTGTCATCACAAAGAGTATCACCTGTTGTAGTATCTTTTAAACCAACGGCTGCCGCAATATCACCACTGTAAACCATTTCGATTTCTTCACGACGATTCGCATGCATTTGTAAGATACGACCAATACGTTCTTTCTTGCCTTTTGTGGAGTTAAACACATAAGAACCTGAACCGATTATGCCAGAGTACACACGGAAGAACGCCAATTTACCAACATAAGGGTCAGCCATAATTTTAAACGCTAAAGCAGAGAACGGAACCTCGTCACTAGCTTCACGATGATCTTCTTCACCACTATCAGGATTAACACCTTTAATAGCTGGAATATCAAGTGGAGATGGCATATATTCAATTACTGCATCAAGCATCGGTTGAACACCTTTATTCTTGTAAGAAGAACCACAAAGAACAGGAGTCATTTTGCAATCAATTGTAGCTTTACGAATAGCTGCTTTAATTTCTTCTGTTGTTAATTCTTCACCTTCAAGATATTTCATCATCAACTCATCATCAGATTCTGCAACAGCATCCAATAAGATTTGACGATATTCTTCAGCTTTTTCCTTCATTTCATCAGGAATTGCAACTTCTTCACTCACTTTGCCAAGTTCATCTGTATAGATGATAGCATCCATTTTAATCAAATCAACCATACCAATAAAATCTTCTTCAGAACCGATTGGCAATTGAAGTGCTACCGGATTAGCATTTAAGCGAGTTTTCATCATATCAAGAACACGGTAAAAATCCGCACCCAAGATATCCATTTTATTTACGTAAGCCATACGTGGAACATGATATTTATCTGCTTGACGCCATACTGTTTCAGATTGAGGTTCAACTCCACCTTTTGCACAGAATACAGCAACAGAACCATCAAGTACTCTCAACGAACGTTCTACCTCAACTGTAAAGTCCACGTGCCCTGGTGTGTCAATGATATTAATGCGATGATCTAGCCATTGGCAAGTAGTAGCAGCAGAAGTAATGGTAATACCTCTTTCTTGCTCCTGCGCCATCCAGTCCATAGTTGCCGCACCTTCATGAGTTTCACCAATCTTGTGCACTTTCCCAGTGTAAAACAGAATACGTTCAGTAGTAGTGGTTTTTCCGGCATCTATATGAGCCATAATACCAATGTTCCGAGTCTTTTCAAGTGGAAACTGTCTACCCACTATTACATCGCTCCTTAATTAAGTATAGAGATAAAAGTCTATTTAGATACTACCAGCGATAATGAGCGAATGCTTTATTAGCTTCAGCCATCTTATGAGTATCTTCTTTTTTCTTAATTGCTGCTCCTGTATTATTCGCAGCATCCATTAATTCAGCAGCTAATCTTTCATTCATTGTTTTTTCACCACGTAGTCTAGCGTAGTTCACAACCCAACGAATACCTAATGTCATACGACGATCAGGACGAACTTCTACTGGAACTTGATAGTTAGCACCGCCGACACGACGAGCACGAACTTCTAATACTGGCATTACATTTTTCAAAGCAGTTTCAAACACTTCTAATGGATCTTTACCAGTTTTTGCTCTGATACTTTCAAATGCATCATAAACAACTTTTTCTGCAACGCTTTTTTTACCAGATAACATAACTTTGTTAATAAACTTAGTTACGACTTTGGAATTATACACCGGATCTGGTAACACGTCACGTTTTGGTACAGCACCTTTTCTTGGCATATAAATCCCCTCCTATTGGAAATTATCTTCAAATTATTTTTTTTGTTTAGCGCGTTTCGCACCGTATTTAGATCTACCTTGCATTCGATTTTGAACGCCAGCAGTATCTAAAGCACCGCGAACGATATGATAACGAACACCTGGTAAATCTTTTACCCTGCCGCCTCTAATCAATACAACGCTATGTTCCTGAAGATTGTGACCAATACCAGGGATATATGCAGTTACTTCAATGCTATTAGTTAAACGAACCCTTGCGACTTTTCTTAATGCAGAGTTAGGTTTTTTAGGAGTAGTTGTATATACTCTCGTACACACACCGCGCTTTTGTGGACATTCTTTCAAAGCTGGCGATGCGGATTTCTTAGTCATACTTTCTCTACTTTTACGTACTAATTGGCTAATTGTAGGCATACATGCACCTCCTTCCTCAAAATAAAGATTCATTATTTAATAACCTCAACTCAATTTATAAAAGAGTTGAAATTTTTAACAAAATTACTTTAGAATAGCGACCGCCGCTGCCCCGACTTCAATTTTGCAAGCTTCACCAAGTTCAGCCATCGTATATTCTTCAGAAAAAAGAATATTTTTCGCTTCGCATAATTTTTTTAGCGGAACAATTACACGCGCATCAGCATCATTTCCTAAAAAAACACTTTCTACTACATCTTTATTAATAGATTTTGTGACTTGCTTGATGCCAATAACTCGATTCGCATTCTTCAAACGATTAAGCGCCATAATTTTCACTCCCGTGTTTCACAGATGATTCTTCTCATTTCTGGCACTCGTATATAATACCATTTGAAATAATCATTGTCAACACTTATTTAATCAATATTTTTAAGTACACGGTGCGTGGTGTGTCATTAATTCATTATAACAGAAATCCAGAAAATTATACCTTTTATTTCTATTTTTTATTTTTTTTAAATCGTCTATTATTAATCTACATCTATATTAAAAGAAAGATTTTAAAATTTTCATAATATGAAAGCAACAAATTCCTATTAATTCTTTATAAAACAAAAAAAGAGGACGAAAATCGTCCTCTTTTCTTATTCTTCAGTTGCAACAACTTCATCTTGTGATGGATGATTTTTTACAACATTAATATTACGATAACGTGTCATGCCAGTACCAGCTGGTACTAATTTACCGATAATAACATTTTCCTTTAAGCCGAGCAATGGATCAACTTTACCCTTTATTGCTGCATCAGTAAGAACACGTGTTGTTTCTTGGAATGATGCTGCAGATAGGAAGGAATCAGTAGCAAGAGAAGCTTTTGTAATACCAAGTAAAATTGGTCTAGCAACTGCGGGTTCTCCGCCAACTTCAATCGCTTTTGCATTTTCAGCCTCAAAGTTGTTTACATCAATATATTCACCAGGTAAGAAATCCGTATCACCAGATTCTTCAACTTTAACTTTATGAAGCATTTGACGAACCATAACCTCAATATGTTTATCATTAATTTCAACACCTTGAGATTTATATACTTTTTGTACTTCATATACTAAGTAACGTTGTGTAGCCTTTAAACCACAAACCCTTAGAATATCGTGTGGATTGATAGATCCTTCCGTAAGTCTATCTCCAGCTTCTACCATTTGTCCATCTTTCGCAATAATGCGTGCACCGTAAGGAATTTGGTAAACACGTTCTTCGCCAGTTTCTGGGAAGATAGTTACTTTGCGCATCCCTTTTGTATCTTTAACTTCAGCGCGACCATCAATTTCAGCAATGATGGATTGACGTTTCGGTTTACGAGCTTCAAATAACTCTTCGACACGTGGCAAACCTTGTGTAATATCGTCACCGGCTACCCCACCCGTATGGAACGTACGCATTGTAAGCTGTGTACCAGGCTCACCGATAGATTGTGCTGCAATAATACCAACAGCTTCACCGACATCCACCTGATGACCTGTTGCCAAATTACGTCCATAACATTTGATACATACACCAAATTGTGACTTACAAGTAAGTACAGAACGAATTTTTACTTTTTTACGTACTTTACAAATACGTTCTGCTAAATCTTCATCTACTGCTTGATTAATTGCTGCAATAACTTCTCCTGTTTCAGGCTCAACAATATCTTCTGCAAGAACACGACCGGCAATACGATCTTTTAAGTGTTCAATAACAGCAGCACCTTCCATAATTGCCTGAACTTCAATACCGCGAATATTATTGTTACGAACTCGTACCTCTTTTGCATCGCTAGCTAGAATTGCTTCAATATGATCTTCTGTAAGCGGTACATTTGCAGGTACAATTTCATTTTCATCTTGATCAAACACAGCACTTGTTGTATTTTTACCAAGCATTTCGCGAATCATTGATTTTTTGATTGTCTCACGAACATGTTCTTCTGGCGCACCTAATGTGATTGTTTCTGTTGTCGTTGCATTGCTGATATCTCCTTCATAAGAAGTACCACGTACAACGATTTCAGGAATTGAATGTTCAGCAATAAGCTTAAGATTTTCTTCATCAAGCACTGTTTCAATAGGAATGATTACTTCGCCCGTTTTCGGATCAGTTACTTCCGCTGCAAGCAAGCGTCCTAATAAAGAATCTTTTAAGAACTCAATTGCTCCACTTGTAGAGTTTGCCAATTTCGCACGTTCACGAACTAAATTGATACCTACAATATCACAATCATCTTCACGAACAATTACATCTTGTGCAACGTCAACAAGACGACGTGTCAAATATCCAGAATCGGCTGTTCTAAGAGCTGTATCCGCAAGTCCTTTACGAGCACCATGCGTAGAAATAAAGTACTCTAATACCGTTAATCCTTCACGGAAATTTGCTTTAATTGGTAAGTCGATAATTTTACCTGATGGATCCGCCATAAGTCCGCGCATACCAGCGAGCTGACGCATCTGTTGGATATTACCGCGGGCTCCAGAGTTAGCCATCATGTAAATCGGATTAAATCTATCCAAGTTATCCATCATGGCTTTTGTTACATCATCTGTAGCTTTCGTCCATAAGCTGATAACTTTGTTATATCTTTCATCATCGGTGATGAGTCCACGACGATATTGTCTTTCGATCGAATTAACTTGTGCTTCCGTATTTGCAAGAATTTCTTTCTTCTCTTTCGGAATTTTGATGTCGGCAATCGCAACTGTCATACCAGCACGACAAGCATAAGAATAACCAAGATTTTTTACACGGTCAATAACTTCTGCAGTTTTTGCATTACCAAAGTTACGGTAACAGTTACCAACAAGTTTACCAAGGTTTTTCTTATCCATAAGAATACCTAAGCACCATTCCTCATTATCATCTTTATAATAATAACGAATTTCTGGTGGCAAGCTTTCATTAAAGATCATACGGCCAAGCGTGGTGTTAACCATACCATAACCTTCAACGCGCACTTTAATTTGCGCTTGCAATGATAATTCTTTATGTTGATAAGCAAGCAATGCTTCATTAATGCCAGTCATTACTTTGCCTTCACCTAAAGCACCTGGTTTAACAATTGTTAAATAGTACGCTCCAAGTACCATATCCTGCGTAGGAACAGCAACTGGGCGACCATCTTTCGTCGAAAGAATATTGTGTGCTGAAAGCATTAAGATACGTGCTTCTGCTTGTGCTTCTGCTGATAGTGGTAAATGGATCGCCATTTGGTCACCATCAAAATCGGCATTGTAAGCAGTACATACAAGTGGATGTAATTTTAACGCACGCCCTTCTGTAAGTACAGGTTCAAATGCTTGAATTCCTAATCTATGAAGCGTTGGTGCACGATTTAAAAGTACTGGATGCTCTTTAATAACTTCTTCAAGTACATCCCAAACTTCTGGCCGAATTCTTTCCACCATACGTTTTGCACTCTTAATATTATGTGCGTGACCAGCATTCACTAATTTTTTCATTACAAATGGCTTGAATAATTCAAGTGCCATTTCTTTAGGTAAACCACATTGATGTAACTTAAGCTCCGGTCCAACAACGATAACGGAACGACCAGAATAGTCAACACGTTTACCAAGTAAGTTTTGACGGAAACGCCCTTGTTTACCTTTAAGCATATCGCTCAAAGATTTAAGCGGACGATTTCCTGGGCCTGTTACTGGACGGCCACGACGACCATTATCGATTAATGCATCCACCGCTTCTTGTAACATTCTTTTTTCGTTACGAACAATAATATCGGGTGCACCCAAATCAAGTAACCGTTTTAAACGATTATTACGATTAATAACACGACGATATAAATCATTTAAATCAGAAGTAGCAAAACGGCCACCATCTAGTTGAACCATTGGACGTAATTCCGGTGGAATTACTGGTACAACATCCATGATCATCCACTCTGGTTTATTGCCAGATTTGCGGAAAGCTTCAACTACTTCCAAGCGACGAATCGCACGAATTTTACGTTGCCCGCTCACTTCTTTTAATTCTTGACGTAATTCTTTGCTCATTTTTTCTAAATCAAGTTCAGCAAGAAGCTTTTTAATAGATTCAGCACCCATACCAACTTTAAATGCTGCACCGTATTTATCTCGGTTTTCACGATACTCATTTTCTGTTAAAAGTTGTTTTTTTATCAAAGGAGTATCTGCAGGATCAAGTACGATATAAGAAGCAAAATATAAAACTTTTTCTAATGATCTAGGTGATATATCTAGAATCAATCCCATGCGACTTGGTATGCCCTTGAAATACCAAATATGCGATACTGGGGCAGCAAGTTCAATGTGCCCCATTCTATCACGACGTACTTTCGAACGCGTAACTTCAACACCGCAACGATCGCAAATAATACCTTTATAACGAATACGTTTATACTTACCGCAATGACATTCCCAGTCACGTGTTGGTCCAAAAATCTTTTCACAGAATAAACCCTCACGTTCTGGTTTCAATGTACGATAATTAATTGTCTCTGGTTTTTTCACTTCACCATGTGACCATTCTCTGATCTTTTCTGGCGAAGCTAAACCTATACGCATCGAATCAAAATTGTTTACATCCAACAAGGGGGTGTCACTCCCTTCTATTATTCGAAGTCATCTTCGACTAAATCATCAATTTCTAAAGATACATCAGCATCTTCATCGTCCAAATTCTCATCATTCGGGAATTTTCCAAGTTCAGCAATAATATCTAAATCAGCTGTATCAGGTTCAGCCTCTTCATTTCCTTCAGCATCATCGTTATATGCCTCAGGTTCTAAAGCTGGCTCCGTTGGTGGCTTTGGTTGTACGCCATCCACATTTAGATCTAATTCTTTTGCTGTTTCATTAATATCTTCATCTGTATCACGAATCATAATTTCTTGCGCATCTTCAGTTAATACTTTAATGTCAAGTCCAATACTTTGTAGCTCTTTAATCAATACCTTAAATGATTCTGGTACACCTGGTTCTGGTATATTTTCGCCTTTTACGATCGCTTCATACGTCTTAACACGTCCGACAACATCATCAGATTTTACTGTTAAGATTTCTTGCAATGTATAAGCAGCACCATAAGCTTCTAATGCCCAAACTTCCATTTCCCCAAAACGTTGTCCACCAAATTGAGCTTTACCACCCAATGGTTGTTGCGTTACTAAGGAGTACGGACCAGTTGACCGAGCATGAATCTTATCGTCAACTAAATGCGCCAATTTTAACATGTAAACACAGCCAACAGTTACAGGGTTATCAAATGGATCTCCTGTACGACCATCGTAAAGAATCGTTTTACCATCATCACGAAGGCCAGCTGCTTTTAATGTTGAAAACACTTCTGTCTCTTTCGCACCGTCGAATACTGGAGTTGAAATATGAATACCCGCAACATCAGGTACCGGCATACCATTTTTATCTATATCATAACCTAAGTCACGTAATCTAGTTTCTACTGTAGGATCACCAGCTTTAATCTGCATACCAAGTGCACGAGCTGCCATACCTAAGTGAGTTTCAAGTACCTGACCAATATTCATACGCGAAGGTACACCTAATGGGTTAAGTACAATCTGTACTGGCGTTCCATCTGGTAAAAACGGCATATCTTCCTCACGCATAATACGTGAAACAACCCCTTTATTACCATGGCGACCGGCCATTTTATCGCCGACAGAAATCTTACGTTTCTGTGCAATATAACAACGTACAAGATGATTTACTCCTGGTGGCAATTCGTCACCATTTTCACGACTGAACACCTTAACATCAACAATCTTACCAGCTTCTCCATGTGGTACACGAAGTGATGTATCACGTACTTCACGAGCTTTTTCACCGAAAATTGCCCGAAGTAACCGTTCTTCCGCCGTAAGCTCAGTTTCGCCTTTCGGCGTTACTTTACCTACCAAGATATCTCCTGGACGAACTTCAGCACCAATGCAGATAATACCGCGATCATCTAAATCACGTAAAGCTTCTTCAGCTACATTTGGAATATCACGTGTAATTTCTTCTGGCCCAAGTTTTGTATCACGAGCATCACATTCATATTCTTCAATATGTATGGAAGTATAGATATCTTCTTTTACTAATTTTTCACTAAGTAAAATCGCATCCTCGTAATTGTAACCTTCCCAAGGCATAAATGCTACCAACACATTATAACCAAGAGCTAATTCTCCATTGTCAGTCGCCGGACCATCAGCAAGAACTTGTTTTTTTACAATTACATCGTCTTTATGAACAATTGGACGCTGATTAATGCAAGTACCTTGGTTAGAACGAAGGTACTTTTGCATTTTATAAATATCTAACGCACCTTTTTCAGTGCGAATATGAATTTCATCTGCTGTTACTTTTTCAACCACACCAGAATTTTTAGCAAGAATCATTACCCCTGAATCGCAAGCAGCTTTATATTCCATACCAGTTCCAACAATCGGAGCTTGTGTACGAAGTAAAGGTACCGCTTGACGTTGCATGTTCGCCCCCATTAAGGCACGATTCGCATCATCGTTTTCAAGGAAAGGAATCATTGCCGTTGCTATAGATACAACTTGTTTTGGCGAAACGTCCATATAGTCTACGCTTTCCCCCGGAACGAGTAATGTATCATGTTTATAACGCGCTGTAACGCGCTCATCAGCAAACCAGCCATCATCATTTAATTCTTGGTTTGCCTGTGCAACAATCATTTCATCTTCTTCATCGGCAGTTAGATAACGAACATCATCTGTAACTTTGCGATTTACTTTATCTACTTTACGATATGGAGTTTCAATAAAACCAAATTCATTAATTCTACCATAAGTAGAAAGCGAACCAATCAAACCGATGTTAGGACCTTCTGGTGTTTCAATTGGACACATACGGCCATAGTGAGAGTGATGGACGTCACGAACTTCGAAGCCCGCGCGTTCACGACTTAAACCACCAGGACCTAATGCACTTAAACGGCGTTTATGTGTCAATTCACTTAATGGATTATGTTGGTCCATGAACTGTGACAACTGGCTGGAACCAAAGAATTCTTTAATCGCAGCTACAACTGGACGGATGTTAATTAAAGCCTGAGGGGTAATTACATCAACGTCTTGAATTGTCATACGTTCTTTTACGACACGTTCCATTCTGGATAAACCAATTCTAAATTGATTTTGCAACAATTCACCAACAGAACGAACACGTCTATTCCCTAGATGATCGATATCATCAGTATTGCCGAACCCATCCATTAAGTTTAATAAGTAGTTAATTGAAGCAATAATATCTTCTTTTGTAATTGTTCTATGTTTATACGGTAAAGTAGGCGAACAAATCATTTTGATTGGATTACCATCTTTATCCTTAATTTTAATTTCAATTACTTGATCTGCTTCAAATAATTTAACTTCATCAAGCTCTTCTAGCATACTTTCCGTAACAACGGTATCTGCTGGAAGAATGATTTCCCCTGTTTCTTTATCAACAATAGGCTGATAAAGAGTTTTACCCATCAAACGTCTCTTCCAACCTAATTTTTTCGTCAATTTATAACGACCAACCGTAGCTAAATCATAACGTTTTGGATCAAAGAATAATGATTCTAATAATTGGGTAGCATTATCTACAGTTGGAGGTTCACCTGGACGAAGTCTTTTATAGATTTCAACCAAGGCTTCTTCTCTTGAATCCGTATTATCGCGTTCTAAAGTCGCTTTAATACGAACATCGTCACCAAATAATTCTGAAATCATCATATTAGACCCATAGCCTAATGCACGAATCAATACAGTTACAGGTAACTTACGAGTTCTATCAACTCGTACCGAAATAACATCATTCGCATCTGTTTCTAATTCTAGCCACGCACCGCGATTCGGAATTACCGTAGCATTGTACAATTTTTTACCACTAGCATCAATCGTTTCACCATAGTACGCTCCTGGAGAACGTACTAACTGACTTACAATAACACGTTCCGCACCGTTAATAATGAACGTACCAGTATCAGTCATTAACGGAAAATCGCCCATAAACACTTCTTGTTCTTTTATTTCGCCTGTTTCACGATTAATCAATCGTACATTTACTCTTAGTGGTGCAGAATGCGTTACATCACGTTCTTTGCATTCATCAACATCGTATTTCGCTTCACCTAAGTTAAAAGCTTCAAACGATAACACTAAGTTTCCTGTAAAATCCTGAATAGGTGAAATATCGTGGAAGATTTCCTGTAAACCTTCCTTCAAAAACCACTCATAGGAATTTCTTTGAATATCAAGAAGATGAGGCATGTCCAGTACTTCTTTAATTTTTGCATAGCTATACCTGACTCTTTTGCCCACCGGAACAGGATTGAACATTAAATCCTTCACCCCTTAGCCCAATTTGACTAAACTTCGCAGTCATGGCAGGATAAAAATGATAAATGGAGAAGATATATAATATCAAAAAAAGACAAGGCTTTTGCTAAATAACATTTCACCTTGCTTTTTTATTGATGAGATACCATCTTCATCCTCCATTATATTACTATTTCCTACCAGTTCGCATGTTATACCTAAATTGAATATTTTTATTGCAGAAACCTACACAATCGTAGAAATATGTATTTTTATTATACGTTCTGCATTAAAAAATATTATCACAAACATCTTCATTTGTCAATCTTTTATTTATGAATTTATAGCAAAATTAAAGAGTACCTTTTGGGTACTCTTTAATTTTTCATCTCAGCCAAAATTATTTAACTTCTACAGTTGCGCCAGCTTCTTCAAGTTTTGCTTTAAGAGCATCAGCATCAGCTTTACTTACTTTTTCTTTTACAGCTTTAGGAGCACCATCAACTAATTCTTTAGCTTCTTTAAGACCTAAGCCAGTTGCTTCGCGAACAGCTTTGATAACATTAATTTTGCTAGCACCAGCAGATGCTAAGATAACGTCAAATTCGCTTTTTTCTTCAGCAGCAGCAGCGCCAGCTACAGGAGCAGCAGCCATAGCTACAGGAGCAGCAGCGGATACACCAAATTTTTCCTCTAAAGCTTTTACTAATTCAGATAATTCAAGAACTGTCATGTTCTCAATAGCTTCCATAATTTGTTCTTTATTCATTATAAAATACCTCCAAAAATTCATTTTTATTAATTTATTGTTTTATTAATTCACGCATCACGCAGATTCTTTTTGTTGACGAATTGCATCAAGCGCATAAACCACATTGCGGATAGAACCTTGCAATACATTGACAAGACCAGCAATCGGGGATTGCATACCAGCAAGAACTTGTGCAATAAGCACTTCGCGTGCAGGTAATGCAGCAAGAGCTTTAACGCCATCGGCGTCAATTACTTTGCCTTCTACAAGACCAGCTTTTACTTCTAGAGCTTTTAATTTGTTTTCTTTAATAAACTCAGAAATAAGTTTTGCTGGAGCTACTGGATCAGTCGCAGAAATTGCGATTGCAGTAGTACCTTCAAGATATTGTTCTAAACCTTCAATACCTAACTCATTAGTCGCAATGCGAAGCATTGTATTTTTTACAACACGATACTCAACACCCGCTTCACGTAGTCTAGCACGAAGTTCAGTATCTTGAGCAACACTTAAACCACTATAAGTAGTTAATACAGCACCTTGGGCACTGCCAATTTTTTCTTTCAAACTAGCAACAACTGCTTGTTTTGCTGAAGTTACAGCCATGAACTACACCTCCTCTCATTAAATAACGCGAAAAGACCTCCGGCAGTAAATACCGGAGGTCGTAAATGGCAATGTAAGCCATACTTAAATCTCCGACCTCGGCAGGAGGACTACTCCATTATGCATACGCACCTGCTATCTACAGCCTTAAAAATTATTAAGTTGTAAGACTAAAATTAGCCTTTGGCGGAAACTTTAAGTGGATTAACCTTAATGCCAGGGCCCATAGTTGCGCTTACAGAAATTGAACGCATATATTGACCTTTAGCAGCAGCAGGTTTCACTTTATTCAATGTATCAATTAAGGTCTGGAAGTTTTCTAATAACTTCTCAGCATCGAATGACACCTTACCGATAGGAGCATGGATATTTCCAGCTTTATCTGTACGGTATTCGATTTTACCTGCTTTAATTTCATTAATAGCACGAGTAAGGTCTAAAGTTACAGTACCAACTTTAGGATTTGGCATTAAACCTCTTGGACCAAGGATTTTACCTAAACGTCCAACCGTACCCATCATATCAGGAGTAGCTACAGCAACATCAAAGTCTGCCCAGCCTCCTTGAATTTTTGCAACAAGTTCATCAGAACCAACAAAATCAGCACCAGCTGCTTCTGCTTCTTTCACTTTGTCGCCCTTAGCAAATACTAACACACGTTTACTTTTACCAGTACCATGTGGTAATACAACAGCACCACGAACTTGTTGATCAGCATGTTTAGGATCTACACCTAATTTTACAGCAAGTTCAACACTTTCGTCAAATTTAGCTGTAGCCGTTTTTTTCACAAGCTCAATCGCTTCTTGCGGATCATATAATTTATCTTCAATAAGTTTTGCAACTTCTTGATATTTTTTACCGAATTTTGGCATCTTTCTTTCCCCTTTCGTGGTAATAGCGGTTATTCCTCCCACAGATATCAAATGCAGAATTAATCTACGATTTCGATACCCATACTGCGAGCAGTACCTTCAATCATGCGAGTAGCAGCTTCAAGGTTAGCAGCATTTAAATCTTTCATTTTGCTTTCAGCAATTTCCATAGCTTTAGCACGTGGTAATTTAGCAACTTTCTTCTTGTTAGGTTCACCAGAAGCAGTTTCAATACCAGCAGCTTTTTTAAGAAGAACAGCAGCTGGAGGAGTCTTCGTGATAAATGTAAAGGATCTATCTTCAAAAACTGTAATCTCAACTGGAATAATAAGTCCAGATTGTTGTGCAGTTCTTTCGTTAAAGTCTTTTACGAAAGCCATGATATTAACACCAGCTTGACCTAGTGCAGGACCAACTGGAGGAGCTGGAGTAGCTTTACCAGCAGGGACTTGCAATTTTACAAGTTTAACAACTTTTTTCGGCATTTGTATTACACCTCCTTAATATAAACCATTAAATCTTTTCTACTTGAGTAAAATCCAGTTCAACTGGAGTTTCACGTCCAAACATACTAACAAGAACTTTTATCTTGCTACGTTCAGGATTAATTTCTGTCACTGTAGCTTCAAAATTCTCAAAAGCACCAGAAGTAATTTTCACCGCTTGTGATACTTCAATATCAAACTTCGGCTTCAACTCTTCGATCCCCATGGATTTAAGAATTCGTTTCACTTCAGCATCTGTCAAAGGTATAGGCTTCGTTCCAGAACCAACAAACCCAGTAACACCCGGTGTATTACGAACAATATACCAAGATTTATCACTTACAATCATTTCAACCAATGCATATCCAGGAAAAACTTTTTTCTTCGTGACTTTCTTTTGGTCACCTTTGTATTCAACTTCATCTTCCATAGGAACAACAATGCGAAAAATCTCATCTTCCATTCCCATAGAATGAACTTTACGTTCTAGATTAGCTTTTACTTTATTTTCATAGCCTGAATATGTATGGATTACATACCATTTTTTTTCGGATTCCATCACTTAAGGGACGACAACTACGTCCCCCACCCCCTTAGCCGAATTAACGTAAAAAAAGTTCTAGCAAACGCGCAAATACTCCGTCAATTAAACCGATAAGCGCAGCTATAAACACTACAGAAATAAAAACCACACCTGTATACGCTATAAGTTCCTTTTTATTAGGCCATGATACTTTACGCATCTCCGCCTTTACTTCACGGAAAAATTTCTTAACACGTGAACCGTTAGCTTGAACAGCTGTTTCTTGAGCAGCCATCATTTCACATCCCCGTAACATACTGCTAGATACACCACAAAGTAAATTGGCAGGGGCAGTAGGACTTGAACCCACAACCAATGGTTTTGGAGACCACTACTCTACCAATTGAGCTATACCCCTATATCAAAACAAATTTAAGCAAAATTTTATTTTGTTTCTTTGTGTAAAGTGTGTTTTTTACAAAACTTGCAGTATTTGTTGAATTCTAATCTATCCGGGTCATTTTTTTTGTTTTTATTGGTCTGATAATTACGTTGTTTACATTCAACGCAGGCCAATGTAACTGCATTACGCATCCTATGCACCCCTCTTGCCTGAAAATATACTACATTTCAAAATGTCACTAATATAATTTATCATAATTAATCCAAGCTGTCAACAGCTTATCCACACCTTTTTCTATCAAGATTATTACAACAAAAACTTATTTTAAAAACCTTCACAGTAATAAGTTGAAATAAACAGATACTTATGTAGATATTTTACTTATTATATACATTAATAAAGCCTATATACATAAATTTATGATAAACAGATACCTTGACATAAATAAAAACCCCAATAGGGGTTTATTTTTTTGTTGGTGGCGGCGCAGAGATTCGAACTCCGGACACTGCGGGTATGAACCGCATGCTCTAGCCAACTGAGCTACGCCGCCGTATTTATGGAGCTAATGACCGGGATTGAACCGGTGACCTTATCCTTACCAAGGATACGCTCTACCGACTGAGCTACATCAGCGATCACTAACTTTTGTTTTGGTTGCGGGGGCAAGACTCGAACTTGCGACCTTCGGGTTATGAGCCCGACGAGCTACCAACTGCTCCACCCCGCGATATTAAATTAATGGTGGATGGGGTTGGATTCGAACCAACGAAGGCAGAGCCGGCAGATTTACAGTCTGCTCCCTTTAGCCACTCGGGAACCCATCCTTATATGGAGCTGGCGAGAGGACTTGAACCCCCAACCTGCTGATTACAAGTCAGCTGCTCTACCAATTGAGCTACACCAGCGTTAACAACCTCATTTATTGTACACCGTTTTTTTTGCTTTGTCAACACTTTTTTTGGTTGCGGGAGCAAGACTCGAACTTGCGACCTTCGGGTTATGAGCCCGACGAGCTACCAACTGCTCCACCCCGCGATGTGTTCTATCAACTGGTGACGATATATAATATTATCACATGTTTTTAAATTTGTAAATACCTTTTTGAAAATATTTTATCTTTTTTTTAAAAATTTATACATATTCTTAACATTTTACTGAAAATGTTAAGGTAAGACTTGATCCAGGTAAAGTTTCCACTCTATCTGAACCTTAGTTGATCTTATCCAGAAACTTAGCCGCCCGCCTATGCCCTGTGGGTATAACTAACTCCTCCTTATAAAGGTTAAAAGTCTTAGCGCAGCTTAGTTATCAGATAAAAGATGAAGAAAAATCAATTTTCTTCATCTTTCCATTCTCTATTTTACAAGATATTCGTATTTTTCTTTAAAGCGTTCAGGTGTTAAGTTAAATTCTTTTGCTAAAATTTTCAATTTATCCTCATTTATAAAATCATCTTTTACTAAACGAATCATATATTCTGTAGCAATAAAATAATTTAATGAATGAATATCCACATATCTTACTTTTGTTTTTCCTGTATTTTCATCGCGAATTTCTTCATATTTCAAAGGAACAATTTTATTATTTTGAATACTTACAACTGCATCCGTTCCACCCTCCATAAGGAAACTTACTGCTGCATAACCAAGCGATCGCGTATAATCAATATCAAAAGAAATCGGTGCAGCGCAACGAAGCTCATAACCAATTTCCTTATCTATAATCGTTACATTCAAACCAATCTTTTTCAATTCTATTATCACTAATTTTTTTAATACATCACCAAAATCAAGTTCAGAATAGCGAAGATGACCGTGATCATCAAAACAAGCTGCGCCTAGCACACTAAAATCTTCTGGAGCAATCCTGTCGATAACACCTTCTGCGATAACCGCTACACCATAGTTACGACCAGTTGCATTCCTTTTTACAATCGAACCAACAAGTAAATCAACTACATGTTGCAGCCTAACTTCCTTTGTTTTAAACTCTTCAGGAATGATTGTAATAATCGCTCCAGCACTTTTTCCCATGCCGAGCGCTAAATGTCCAGCTGTACGCCCCATAGCAATTGCAAAATACCAACGATTATTTGTCGTACGTGCATCTTCCATCAAATTTTCTAACTCTGTAGTGCCTAATGCTCTAGCTGTTTCAAAACCAAATGTACTAATCCCTTCAGGCAAAGGTAAATCATTGTCTATTGTTTTAGGTACATGAACGGAATTGATTACTTTTCCACATTTTCGTGCATATTCTGAAACCTTTGAAGCACTGAAAGCAGTATCATCCCCACCTATTGTGACCATATACGTTACACCAAGTTCAAGCAAAGTATCTACCACTCTAGCTAAATCATCTTCATTCTTGGTTGGGTTGTATCTAGACATATGTAGAATACAGCCACCATTTAAATGAATGCGACTTACCATATCATAATTCAAAACTACATAGTTTTTCTTTCCTTGTGCTAGATGTGAAAAACCATCATACATTCCCAATACTTCAATGCCTTGTTTATGCGCTTCCATCGTAACTGCACTAATTACACTATTCATTCCTGGTGCTGGACCACCACCGCAAATAATCGCCAATCTTTTCTTGTTTGTCATTCCATTTCCTCCTAAAATTTTTATCCTTGCTATCAGCTAAAAATTCACTTACAGATAGACAACGTTAAAAGAATATTCTTTAAAACTTTATATTATGAATATCTCGGTAAATAATTCCGGATAAAAGTTTTATCATTTATGTATTCGTCAAAATTACTATTTCATCCTTCATACAATACAAAACATACCATGAAAAAAGGCATCTAATCATTTAATAGATGCCTTTTTTTATATGACACAATCTCAATTTTTCTTTTATAAATGATTATTTCTAATCAATTTTAACCTTGTCCACTTTTTATATTCGCATTAACTTTCTATGCTTTTTATCAATCGTGTCCTAGTCCACCACATAATCCATGTAGCTGCTTATTTATCGTCGTAAGTCCATTGTATACAGTATTTACATCTGTATCATCACTACGATTTTCTAAGTAGCGTTCTAATTTACGTTTTACACGTTGCAAAGCATTATCTATAGATTTTACATGACGATCAAGCTCTACTGCAATTTCCTGATAAGATTTTCCATCAAGATATGCCATTAAAACTTTCCATTCAAGGTCACTTAGGATTTGTCCCATTTTGGACTCAATATCTATAAATTCTTCTCTGCTAATTACTAATTCCTCTGGATCTGAAATTTTCGAACCAGATAGTACATCAAGTAATGTGCGATCTGAATCTTCATCATATATAGGTTTATTTAAAGAAACATAAGAATTTAACGGAATATGTTTCTGTCTTGTAGCTGTTTTTATTGCTGTAATAATCTGTCTGGTAACACAAAGCTCAGCAAAAGCCCGAAAAGAAGATAACTTATCATTACGAAAATCACGAATTGCTTTGTATAAACCAATCATACCTTCTTGAATAATATCCTCACGGTCAGCACCAATCAAAAAGTAAGAACGAGCCTTCGCTCTAACGAAATTACGATACTTATTAATTAGATAATTTAGTGCGATAGTATTATTATTTTCTTTGGCTTCAGCAACAATCTCTTCATCTGTCATGTTCTCAAAGACACTATACAAATCTTCACTTTGAGTATTTGTACGCATCGCACCACCTCCTAACGGCATTTCCCAAACACTATATTTAATATAAACCAAACTCTTTCATGAAGAGCAACACCTAAAACTTCTAAATGAATTCAAAATAAACACTTTCGTTTAACTTGCAGACCAATAAAACAGAAAAAAAAACGCAATTAAGCGCCTCCAAAAAAGCAATAGACATGTTTACTTTACTGCAAATTATACCCTAGCACCCCATACTAGTCAAGCATTTTAAGAAATACTCCTCATATTTCCATAGTTTCTATTGCTTTTTCCGCAAAATATCTAATTTTTTTGCAATATCATCATTTATTCGACCGCCTAATTCACGTCTCTGAATTTTATGTTTAGGCAAAGTATATTCCTCTGCTATTTTCTTCTTTGTCTTTTTTACATTCCTTAACATTTCTTTTGATGGAATACGATATGCTCCAGCTCCTAATATCACACTTTGTTCAATTCCGTCCGAGGTAACTACATACACTTCTTTGCCCTCGCGTACCAATTGATAAGCAAATTTTTCAATATAGCTATCTGCGGTCTCTCCTTCCTCAGTGTATACAACCACTAAATTTTCATTTATTTCATAATGTGATTCATTTCCACCAACAAATAATGCATCAAAAACTATCGTTATATCATAATGTTCAAACGCTCCATATTCAGCCATAATATCAATTAGACGATCTCTAGCATAGGATAAATTATCACGTAGTGCAACAAGCTCTGGCCATGAATTTATTACATTATATCCATCAATGATGTAGTGCTCTTTTTTATGCTTTTTCATCTTGTATCTCCTATGAATCTACAATCTCTATTCATTATAAACTACCCTTAATATAAAAGAAAGAGATACTCTTACAGTACCTCTTTCTTTTATATTGGCTTAATTATATTCTCATTTAATTTGACGTTGTTTCATAGATTCATACATTAAAATTGATCCTGCTACCGATGCATTAAGTGAGTTTATTTTCCCCTGCATCGGAATCCTTACGAGAAAATCACACACTTCTTTGGTTAATCTGCCAATTCCTTTACCTTCGCTACCAATGACCAATACTAACGGACCTGTTAAATCCGCTTCATAATAATCTTTATCGCCGTCCATATCTGCCCCGACAACCCACATGCCAAGTTTTTGCAATTCCTTAATCGTTTGCGCGACGTTGCCAATTTTCGCAACGGGTACATATTCTACCGCACCCGCCGAAGTTTTTGCAACTGTAGCCGAAAGTGGACAACTACGACGTTTTGGTATAAGCACACCATGTACTCCTGCTGCGTCAGCAGTCCGAAGAATCGCCCCTAAATTATGTGGGTCTTCTAATTCATCTAATAAAACAATAAAAGGTGGCTGACCAGCAGCCTCCGCTTTTGCTAAAATATCTTCAAGCTCAACATATTCAACAGGTGCAACATACGCCAAAACGCCTTGATGTCTCAAGCCTTTTGCCAAATCATTAATTTTCTTTATATCAACATCTTGAATCAGTATACCTTTTTCTTTTGCCACACCAATAACTTCGCGAATCGAACCCTGTCTATCACCTTTTGCCAACAAAATCTTATTTACCCGTCCACTTTTTATAGCTTCCATCACACTGTTTCTGCCAACAATCATCTCATCTGTCATATTGTTTTCCATAGCCATCTTCCTTTTATTAAAGTTTTGCAAATAACTCCCGAACTTTTCCTGCTTGTCCACAAGACATTCTTCCTTCACGGCAAATACCTTTTACACAAGAAGGTAAAGCTTTTTCATATAATACAGGTGATAAAGTTCTAAGTGCGATCACCTTTTTAATTGCCAATTCACGAATTTCCCATTGTGCATTCATACAAGTTCGATCTGCAAGCATGGAAATATCCGCCCGTGCATTTGTGGAAATCATCAATTTTATTTGATCACAATTTAATAAAAAGCACATTGCTTTATCCATACCATAACGCTTAGCTATATCTAAACGAAAATCTTTAAATTTTTTCGTCAATTCAATAAAGCGCTCTTTAAATTTAGAATTATTAATCGTCTGTGGAATTTTTACTTCACGATTTTCATCTAAGATTACTTTTACAAAATCCTCCCGATAATTCGATGTGATTCTATGGCGTTCTTGTTGATGATACGTCACTAAACTACACATCATCGCAAAACGGACTCTTGCCTGTTCGGCAATGCTGTCATGTCCATATCCCAAAACACGCTCTACTACTCCGCGAGCCTTTGTATCTGCTTCCTCACCCCAGCGTGCAATCACAGCTGACGGCGCGTCTTTCATAGTACTCGTCAACGCACCAAATCCTACTTTTTTATCTAGTTCCCCGCATTGATCGAAAAAAACTAAATTATCCGTCGGTGATAATTTAGCAAACATCTCTGCATAAAAACTTTCCACTAATTCTGAATGTATCTCACGATTATTCTGCTGACAAATTAGCATAAATAAACGCTTTGGAACGAACTCTTGCAAACTTTCAGCGATTTCATGAAATAATGCACCATACTGTACATCATTAAATAAACGAAATAAATCAATTAGTTTGTCTCCTGCCATTGCTGTACATACATTTGTTTTTGCCATTAAAGGCAAAATATAGCGTGCATCTTCAATTGGAATTCCATGTAAGTAATGCTCAATTTTGGGACGACCTTTAAACTCACCCGCTTTTTTTTCTGACATTTCGGCGTATAGAGAAAAGGCTTCTTTTAACAATGAATTCGCTTGAATTTCATCCTCTTTGCTCAACTCCGGCAAGTCATAAGCATCTTCCGTTAATGACACATATCGTTGACTCTGCTGCACATAGGAGTCTTTGCATTCACAAATTAACGTACTTTGCAAGCGATTGATATCCTCATAAATAAACGACAAGTTAATCGTTTTTAATAAACTTCTTAATTCACTTTCGCCGATTCGATTAATTTCATTCATCTCTAAACAAGCTTCTAATTCCTGTAAGCCAGTTGCGGTAAATTGCGTAATTTTCATCACTATCCCCCTAAATTTACACAAATCAAAACAACAAGAGAACGCTGGCTGGCAAAACCAAGGTTCTACCAGCCAACATTATGATCTTCGAAATCATTTTTTTCGTGTTTTTTGCATCATCGCTTTTGCAATAATTTGAAAAGATTTTTCTACAAGGTCATTTAAGCGGTCAAACCTCTCACTTAAATAAAGTGCCCCCAATAATGATTCAAAGCCGGTACTTGCACGATACTCAGCAACTGTCGCACTTTTAGGCACATGGCTTTTTGCGTTACGCCCTCGCTTAAAAAATGTTTGCTCTTCTTCTGTTAATTCTTCAGCAATTCCTTGATAAGCAACTGCCTGCCAAGCTGCCGAAACAATTTTCGCCCCAAAACTATGCAGCACTTGCACCTTGTTCTGTTCATAAGCCAAAAGTTTGCCCCGTACATATAAATTGAAATATGCATCACCAATATATGCTAAAACTAGCGGATGCATAGCTTCTACTTTTATATCGTGATACTTCTGTTTCAATCCACCTGTTTCTTCTTCTTGAAACATCGTATCCACAAGATATTTAAAATGTTCAAATTGCATTATTTTTTCCACCTAACGCCTGTTGGTGAATCTTCTAAGGTCACACCAATTGCATTTAATCCATCGCGAATTTTATCTGCAGTTGCCCAGTCCTTATTTTGACGTGCTTCTTGACGTAACTCAATAATAATCTTCATCAAATCTTCAACCATTTCTTGATCCTCCTCTTGTTTTCCTTCGCGTACATCAATTAAAATTCCCAAGATATCCGCCATATCAAAATAAACATCATGGGCAATGATGAAATCTTCTTTCGCGTGTGTAATTTTCCCTGTTGTTATCGCATTATAATATACATTGATTTCTTTTGCTAAGGCAAACATACTGCTTAGTGCTAATGCAGTATTAAAATCATCATCCATTGCCGCATAGAAATCTGCTTTTGCCTGTTTCGCAGCATCAACTAAAGACTTGCTAATTTCACTTGTTTCTCCTTCTGCATGTTTTTCTAATTCCATACAGTTTTCCATTGCCGTTTTTAGACGGTCAAGGCTGCGCGCTGCTTCGTTTAAGCGTTCATCACTAAAGTCAAGCGGACTACGATAATGTGTAGCAACAATAAAGAAACGTAAAACTTCTGCCGGATATTTTTCCAAAATATCTAATACAGTAAAGAAATTATTTAGCGATTTGCTCATTTTTTCTTCATTAATTGTAATAAAGCCATTATGTAGCCAATATTTTACGAAGCTATCATGATTAGAACAACAAGCCTGTGATTGGGCAATTTCATTTTCATGATGAGGGAAAATCAAATCACTGCCACCACCATGAAAGTCAAACGTTTCCCCTAAATATTTAAGCGACATTGCCGAGCATTCAATATGCCAACCTGGTCTGCCTTTTCCCCAAGGACTTTCCCAAGCCGGTTCACCCGGTTTCGCACTTTTCCATAGAGCAAAATCCATGGGATTTTCTTTACGTTGATCTATATCTACACGTGCACCAGCTTGCATATCTTCTAATTTTCTACCACTTAATTTACCATAACCTTCAAATCTTTCAACACTATAATATACATCACCATCTAATGGATAAGCGTAACCTTTTTCCACTAGAACTTCAATCATATGAATAATCTCACCCATATGCTCAGATACTTTTGGATAAACATCGGCGTGCTCTACATGTAATTGATCCATCACTTTAAAATATGCATCAATGTAACGATTGGAAATGTCTGACCATTTTACCCCTTCTTGATTTGCCGTCCGAATAATCTTATCATCAACATCTGTAAAATTTTGAATATGTTTTACTTTATACCCTGACTTTCTTAAGTAACGTTTAATTACATCCCATGTAACAAAAGGTCTTGCATTTCCTATATGAGGATGATTATACGGTGTTACTCCACATACATAAATACTTGCTTCACCTGCTACTTGTGGTACAAATTCTTCTTTTCGTTTCGTCAATGTATTATATACTCTCAAACTCACTGTTTCTACTCCTTTTCCAAATGCTTAATACGTTCTTCCAGCTGTTGAATGTTACGATGCATACACAACCACATTTCTTCTTCTGGATCTGGTAAATTATTATGTTCCAAATCAATAGATCTCGAATCTTCGTCTATTTTTTTACCATACATTAATACAACTTTCCCTGGAATACCTACTACTGTCGCATACGGTGGTACAGGTTTTAAAACAACAGAACCTGCACCAATTTTTGCATGTTCTCCAACGGTGAAAGATCCCAATACTTTAGCCCCACAGGCTACAACAGCATTGTTTTTAATCGTCGGATGACGCTTCCCTTTCTCTTTACCAGTACCACCCAAAGTAACGCCTTGATATAGCGTTACATTATCACCAATTTCTGCAGTTTCTCCAATGACAACACCAGAACCATGATCAATGAACAAACCTTTGCCAATTGTTGCTCCTGGATGAATTTCAATTCCTGTTAAAAAGCGAGCAAAATTTGAAATCATTCTCGGCAAAACGACCCAACCACGTACAAATAAATAGTGTGCAATCCGATACAACCAAATCGCATGCAAGCCTTGGTAGCAAAATAACACTTCCCAAACACTCTTTGCCGCAGGATCACGATCAAAAACTACATCAATATCCTCTTTTATACGAGCAAACATCATATTCCTCCTTTAAAAATGAATAAAAAAAGACCGCCATCTCATACAGAGACGGTGGTCCGCGGTTCCACTCTGTTTAGACAAATAAAAATAAATGTCTCACTTACACAATAACGGTTGCTGCCGATTTGACCTACTATCTTCAGCCAAATAACTCCGAGGTGCATTTGGGTGATCGCCCCTTAGCATTGCTTCCAGCTTTGCAACGCCTCTCTGTCAAGATTCGATTCACTTACTCTCCTCATCATTGTTTTTACCTTGTATTCTATGATATACATCATAAAATAATGCTTACTTATCCTCTAACACTCTGCATTGTTTTATCAATGCGTTGAATAACTCTTTCACGACCTAATACTGCAATTAATTGTACTAAATCTGGACCATGCATCTGACCAGTCATTGCAATACGAATTGGCATGAATACTTTTTTCCCGCCCACTTTTAACTCTTTTGTAATCGCTTTTAAAATTGGTTTTACTCCTGTAGCATCTACTATTTCTAAAGCATTCAATTTTTCTTTAAATAATGCAATCACTGCTGGAATTTCTTCATCAAGTAGCATTGCTTTTGCTTCCTCTGCATCTTCACCTTCGATAACAACATCATCATTAAAATAAATGCCTGCATAATCTACGATTTGTGCTGCATAACTTAAATGATCTTGTACAACTGCTACGAACTCTTTAAGTTTCGCTTTTCCCTCATCAGTTAACTCACCTTTAATATATCCAGCTTCAACTAGATGTGGAATTGCTAAATCCGTAATTAACTGTGGATCAGCTTCCTTCATGTAGTGTGCATTAATCCAATTTAATTTATCAATATCAAAAACAGCCGGATTTTTTGCAACTCTATCCATAGAGAATTCTTGAATTAATTCTTCACTTGAGAAAATTTCCTGTTCACTATTTGGTGCCCACCCAAGTAAGGCTAAGAAATTTACAATTGCTTCTGGCAAATATCCAAGTTTACGATATTGTTCAACCGAAGTAGCACCGTGACGCTTACTCATTTTTGTTTTATCTTTACCTAGAATTAAAGAGATGTGCCCAAAGGTCGGAACTTTTAATCCTAAAGCTTCATAAAGCACAACTTGACGAGGCGTATTGGAAAGATGTTCCTCGGCACGAATAACATGTGTAATTTTCATCGATGCATCGTCAATAACTACAGCATAATTATAAACTGGAATTCCATCTGATTTTACGATAACAAAATCACCAACACCATTAGATTCAAAACACATTTTCCCACGAACTAAATCATCGAACACAATCTGCCCGTTTTCCGGTGTTCTAAAACGAATTGTCGGTTTACGCCCTTCAGCAATAAATTTCGCTTTTTGCTCTTCCGTTAAATGGCGACAGCGACCTTGGTAAATCGGCATTTCATTTTTTTCCATCAACGATTTACGTTCCGCTTCTAACTCTTCATCCGTGCAGTAACAATAATATGCTTTACCTTCAGCAATTAATCTATCTGTATATTCTTTATAAATATCAAGGCGTTCTGTTTGGCGATATGGACCATACTCACCACCTACATCTATCCCCTCATCCCAAGTAATACCTAACCACTTTAGTGCTTCTTTGATGTTTTCTTCTGATTCTTTTGTCGATCTTGCGCGATCTGTATCTTCAATACGTAAAATTAATTTCCCATTTTGATATTTTTTTGCCAATAACCAATTAAACAATGCTGATCTTGCTCCACCAATATGAAATGGTCCGGTTGGACTTGGCGCAAACCGTACACGTATTTCTTCTGACATATGTAAAAACCTCCAAAACAATAATATGTATATTCTATCAAATAATATCTATACATGCAAAATAGCTAAGACAAGAAAAACCTTATCCTAGCTATTTTATGCTATTTTTTTCATTAATGCAATTTAAAAACGAAAAAACCTGACTCAATTTCCGGAGTAATGATAACCGTTTTACCATCACTTTGATTTGCCACTGCTGGCTGTGCATAATTTTTTCCGGCAAAAAAAACTGACCAAATCAATTGATTATCATACCAAAGTCGTCCCGATAAATGAGAATCTTCGCCCATTGATAACTCCAGATTTAATCCATTTGCTTGTACACAACTTGCAGCCATCATGAAATAAATTAATATAGTACAAATAAAAGTACGCATCGCAAGTCCTCCCTGCCAAATCATTACTTTTAATATATACCATTAGAAAAAAATTATACAAATAAAATAAATTTATCCGATGGCTAAGATTTAGGAGAAGTGAACACTCCACCTAAATCAAGTCTACTTTATACTTTTTTAATTCCAACAACAGCGTATGAAGCAATTCCTTCTTGCATACCCGCAAAACCTAGCCCTTCTGTTGTCGTCGCTTTTACATTCACACCATCTAAATCAATTTCCAAGACTTCGGAAATATTTTTATTCATTTGTAGAATAAATCCCGCTAATTTTGGTTTTTGTGCAACAATTGTTGCATCGATATTATTTACCATATACCCTTTTTTCATTAATAAATCTTTTACATGTTTTAGTAAAACTAAGCTAGAAATTCCTTTATATTTTTCATCTGTATCGGGGAAATGACGTCCTATGTCGCCAAGTGCAGCGGCACCAAGCAACGCATCCGAAATTGCATGTAATAAAACATCTGCATCCGAATGTCCTAATAACCCTAATGTATGCGGTATTTCTACGCCTCCTAAAATCAATTTACGTCCTTCGACTAATTTATGTACATCATAGCCCATTCCAAATCTAATCATTGATTACTCCTCCGTTTGATAAACGATTCCGCCATAATTAAATCTTCCGGTGTCGTTATTTTTATATTTGTATAATCGCCTTCCACGACTTTGACTTTTCTGCCCATTCGTTCTACTAAGCTAGCATCATCAGTTCCAAGAAAATCATCTTCTTTTGCTTTTTGATAAGCATCCTTCAAAATATCTGCTTGAAACCCTTGCGGTGTCTGAACCGCCCACAGTCCATTACGCTGGGGAGTATCAATAACAATTCCCTTTTCATCAACCACTTTAATCGTGTCCTTAGCTCGGACCGCAGTAATCGTCGCACCATGCTGACGGGTTTCCTCTATGACCTTTTCTATAATTTTAGCTGAAATTATAGGCCTAGCCGCATCATGCACTAAAATAATTTTAGTTCCCGGAGAAACGACTTCAAGCGCATTATCAATTGAGTATTGTCTTTCTAAGCCGCCTGCAACTACCTGCCAAGGTTTCAATCCATCCATTGTCTTTAATAATTCACGTACAACTGTTACCTCTTCTGGCGAAGCAACTACAACCAACTCATCAATCATTTCACACTTTGAAAAAGTATATAGCGTATGATATAAAACTGTTTTTCCCCCTAAAGACAAAAAAATTTTATTTACTTTCATCCCCATGCGTTTGCCTTGACCGGCAGCAGGAAAAATCGCTGTTATCATGATTATTATTTCCCTCATTTTCCGAAATACTTTTTTCTGATATTATAAAAGTTCAACCAAAACAAAAAAAGTCCTACTTTCTTTTACAAAAGTAGAACTTTTTCTTTAGTGAAATTCAAAATTAGGCTCAAGCGCCTTTTTCTACCGCAGTTTTAGGTTTCGCAAAAATCATTCTACCTGCCGCAGTCTGCAACACAGAAGTTACAACTACTTCAATCGTTTCTCCCATGAATTTTTTACCGCCTTCAACAACAATCATCGTACCGTCATCTAGATAGGCAACACCTTGACCAAATTCTTTACCGTCTTTTACTACACAAACAATCATATCCTCACCTGGAATCACAACCGGCTTTACGGCATTTGAAAGCTCATTGATATTCAAGACAGGTACCCCCTGCAATTCTGCAACTTTATTTAAATTATAGTCATTGGTAATGATTTTCCCCTGCACTACTTGTGCTAGTTTAATTAATTTTGAATCAACTTCACTAACATCTTCAAAATCTCGTTCATCAATTTCAACAAACATCTCAAATTCTTTTTGAATTCGATTCAACACATCTAGACCACGTCGGCCTCGATTTCGTTTTAAAAGATCTGCCGAATCGGCAATATGTTGTAACTCCTCTAAAACAAATACCGGGATTAAAAGCGTTCCTTCAATAAAACCACTTTTACAAATATCAGCAATACGTCCATCAATAATTACACTTGTATCTAGAAGCTTATACTTGCTTTTATCGGATTTTTTCTGTTTATCTTTATCTTTTTCTTTATCGCGTTCACGAGGAATCTCTCTTACAAGTCTGGTAAACAAAGCAACCAATCCTGCCATCATACTTGCAATTTCGTCGCGTTTTTGCAATGTAATATGCATTCCTAAATAACCAAGTACAATACTAAAGATAACCGGAACATAATTTCCAACAATCGGAAGAGAAGAAAAAGCAGCACCTAATAAATTAGCAATTATAAGTCCAATAGCCAAACCAATGGCCCCAGTAATTACATCATGAATCGGCATTTTGTTTAATTGTGCTTCTACCCACACAGAAAAGCTGATTAGCTTTTTAATCATCCATGGAGATGAATAAAAACCAAGCGCTCCCCCTAAAATAGCACCAAATAAAACAGATAATATATTAGTTAAGGTCATGCCAAATATGCCCATCTGTGAAAACTCTGCACCGATGAGCAACGTGACAAGCGGACTCGCCATTCTCATCAACATTAAACCAACAATAGCCATTAAAATCGTGATAACAAATCTTAACACTCTATCTAACATAGATTCACCTCCTTTTAACATTATTATACCTAACATATTACAATTCTAACCAAAAATCAATAAAAAAATACGTCAGTCACCTGGCGTATTTTTATCAAGTAAATCATAAACCCATGCCTCAACTGTTGAAGCATCCTTATCACAAGCAAACACCAGCTCACTAACTAATATTTGCTTTGCAGTATCCAATAACCTTCTTTCACCAGTAGATATTTTTTTTGAACGGTCCTGTAATATCAAATTTCTTACAACTTCAGCAACATCGTATATACTGCCACTTTTAATCTTCAATAAATTGGCATTAAACCTACGGTTCCAACTTCCTGTCGTTTGCTCAGGCTCATTTTTAAATACTTCAACAACTTTTTCAACATCTGATGCAGTAATGACTTCACGCAAGCCTATATTTTCAACATTGTCCATTGGAATCATCACTTTCATTCCACCAAAAGGCATCATTAAAATATAATAATTCTTACTCTTGCCCATTACTTCACATTCTTCTATGCCTTCAATAACTCCAGCACCATGCATTGGATATACTACCTTATCACCTACATTAAGCACAGCAGCACCTCCTATATGCTAAAATTATAACATAGAATTATTTATTTGTCAAAATTTATTATTTTAGCACGCAATCATCACATTGTCAATCCAGATAAAAACTTTTTTCTCTTTTATTTATCCAATGTCCATCCCTCTCTTCTCAAAAAATAGCAATTCACGGAAAACAAAAGATTTTGATTCACATCTTTCCAGCTTCCTACCTTTTATCGTTAAAGTTAAAAACAGCTAATTCGTTAAAAATAAGATTTAAATAAAAGCCCTGGACCAAGTCTTCCTTTATTATAAAATTATACATAAAAATAATTTGTCCGGTTAAGCTACAATCAAAAATCCCACCAAATTGAGGTGCGCTATGAAAAAATTTAACATTTACATTTTATGGACACTATGTATCATATTCTGTTTTATTGAAATTTATACATTTTATTATCATATGAATGACAATTTCCCCCTAACGCCTTCACCAGAGATAAAAACAGCTAAACCTTTTGATTATTATCGCATCACCGATGAAACTGGAACCATTGAATTAATGACCGTTTCCGTTCAAGTTTATATCGGTGATGAAGTCCTTGCTGAAGACAACAGCTTATATGAAGTCGTAAAATTAGACGGGAATCATGCATTCGCTAAATTTGTAAAAAAAATACACTTATAACCTTTACCGAAAAGCGATTTCTAATGCTTCGCGGACATTTTCAACTCCATATACTCTTACCAATTTATCTGTAGATAAATTGGTAAGATTCTTTTTGGGTAAAATGATGTGTTTAAATCCCATTTTTACCGCTTCACGTACACGGCTTTCCACTTGTGTAACAGCTCTTACCTCTCCTGCAAGCCCTACTTCACCAAAAATAACAGTTTCATTCATTATTGTATTGTTGCGAAAGCTTGAAGCTAATGCAATCGTAAGTGCCAAGTCAATTGCTGGTTCATCAATTTTAATTCCCCCTGCAACTTTTACATATACATCACAATTTCCCAATAACATTCCTACTCGCTTTTCTAAAACAGCAAGCAATAGCTGGATACGCTTTACATCCACAAAATCAGCCGTACGACGCGGCGGCATATAAGGTGTTTGACTGACTAAGGCCTGTACCTCAACTAATAAAGGTCTTGTTCCCTCAACCGTTGGAATAATCACACTGCCTGGTACATTCGTTGGCGAATCTGACAAAAATAATTTTGATGCATCAGGCACATCTACTAATCCTTCTCCCCGCATTTCAAATAAACCAATTTCATTCGTACTGCCAAATCTATTTTTTACTGCTCTAAGTACTCTAAATTGTGCGTTTCTCTCACCCTCGAAATAAAGAACTGTATCCACAATATGCTCTAAAACTCGCGGACCTGCTAAAACACCATCTTTCGTAACATGCCCGACTACAAAGACAGCAATTGAATTTAATTTTGCAATTCTTAGTAGTTCCACAGCACTTTCACGCACTTGGCTTACACTGCCTGGTGCACTTTGAATTTCTGGTTTAAAAACGGTCTGAATCGAATCAATAACAAGCAGTTCAGGATTCACCTCTAAAACCTGTTTTGCAATCATTTCTAAATTCGTTTCACTAAGTACAAGTAAATCTTTTTCTATTGCATCTAATCGATCTGCCCGCATACGTACTTGACGAGTACTTTCTTCCCCCGTAACATAAAGTACTTTACCTTGTTTTTTCGCAACATTTGCACAAACTTTTAATGTTAAACTCGACTTTCCTACTCCTGGATCCCCAACCACAAGTACCATAGAGCCCGGAATAACACCACCACCCAAAACTCTATCCAGTTCCATAGATCCCGTATGAAATCTTGGCATATCCTCCGTAGTGACTTCGTCAATTGCAATAGGCGAACTCCCTGTCGAAAGCCCCAAACTAAGTCCCCCTTGTCGTTCAGGCTGAATCCTTTCCTCAACTAATGTATTCCATTCACCACAGCCAGGACATTTACCTAACCATTTTGTTGCATTATATCCACATTCTTGGCAAACATAAGCTGTCTTTTTTTTCGCCATCAAAATTCCTCATTTCACTTTTGCAATCTATACAATACTTCTCAAAAATAAAATTAAATCCTCTTTTCTCCTAAAGACAAGCTTCATTTCTTTTAGTATAATAAATAAAAAAGGAGGATTTATCAATGAAAAAAAGTATTGCTCAAATTTCTATTATCTTTACGATTTTTACTTTATGTTTAACAATTGTTCCTCAAACGTCTTTTGCTGCAGAAGTACGTAATGAACAATATGCGACTGGTGTCTATTCATTAGCTTTTCCTCAACTTGTAAACAACGATAATCTACAAGTTCAAGATAAAATTAATCATGACATTCAATTATTTTTAATGAAGTTTATGCAGCCGGATGGAAAAGTCAAACCAGAAGAAGCTAAATTAACTTATGAAGTTCACTACTTATCCAATGACTTGTTTAGTATTGAGTTTACAGCTTATACCTTCTGGGGTGGAGCTCATGGGCAAACGATTTCCACATCTTTTAATTATGATTTGAAAACAGGCGAAGAATTAAAATTGACTCAGATGTTCGACTATAAACCATCTGAAATTAACAAAGCAATTTTTGCTCACTGTGAAAAAAATTCTATTCCTCTTTATAACGATTTTAAAGGAATTACACAGTATCCAAGTAATTTTTACTTAACAAGTCCAACCACACCAGTTTTAGTTTTCCAACAATATGATATTGCACCTTATTCCAGCGGTATTATTAAAGTAGAATTAAAATAAAAATTAATCTACGCCCTGATTTCACCTGGAAATACATTCTTTGTGAAACAAATTAATCTATCCTTTAACATTATAAATTAAATAGCTAATAAAAATAGATTGTACAAATAAAATTTGTACAATCTATTTTTATATCACCAGAAAATTTATTTTTGCAAAAGCAATTCAGCAGCTGAACCTGCAATAATTTTCACCGCTAATCCAAGTGACCTTTCATCAAAATCAAAATATGAATCATGGTGTCCTGCCGCTAAATCTGCACCTACCATCATATAGGCAGCCTGTCCACCATTTTCTTGTACACGTTCCATGAAGTAAGAAAAATCTTCACTAGCGCCAAAATCACTATGCGGAATAATTTCATTAAATATATCTAAGCGCTGTGCAACAGTAGTTATCTTATCCGCTAAATTCTTTGTGTTATTTCCGCCTGCGGCACCACCCATTTCAGTAATTCTTACCTTTACCTCATACATTTGAGCCGCAGCTTCAATAATCCGCTTTGCCTCTTTGGACATATATTCATTAATAGTACTTGTCGCACCACGAGTTTCTAGCTTTAAAATTGCATTTGCCGGAATGACATTGCGTCCACTTCCTGCATTCAAAACTCCAACATTAATTCGTGAAGTTCCATCACTATGACGTGATATAGCATGAAGATTTAAAGCTGCTGTAGCTGCTGCTAATAACGCATTACGCCCTACTTCCGGAGCCGCACCAGCATGAGCCGGAACCCCAGTAAATTCCGCATCAAATTTGCTAGTCGCTAGAAATCCAGTTACATTACAAGCAATTTGTCCCGTCTTATTCGCCTTAAATCCAAAATGTGCACCTAACATATAATCAATATTATCTGCTAAACCGCTCTCAACCATAGCCTTTGCTCCACGTACACCTTCTTCAGCTGGTTGAAAAAATAATTTTACCGTACCTGCTAATTCATCCTTCATTTGCATCAAAATTTCTGCTACTGCCAATCCAACTGAAGTATGTCCATCATGTCCACAGGCATGCATAGCATTCGCATTTACAGATGCAAATCCGCATTTATTGGGGCGATGATTCGCTTCTGTTGTTTCATTAGCATCATTAGCATCCATATCAAAACGTAGACCAAGTACTGGACCTGGTTTACTAAACTTGTAGCTTGCAACAACTCCAGTTTTTCCGCCTATCATTTTCTTTACTAAATCCGGATCTGCCCCTTGTGAAATTGCTCTTTTCATTTGGTCTTCTAGTATTATTTCTGATGGTACGCCCATCATTTTACTCTCTACAATAACTTCTTCGCCAAATTGAACATCATAGCCAAGCTGCTGCAATGTTTTTATAACAATTGATGCTGTACGAAATTCTGTCCAAGCAGTTTCAGGATATTTATGTAAATCACGTCTTCTTGCAACAATTGCCCCCTGTAATTTATCTGCTAAGTTTATAATTTTTTTATCAACCGCATCCATTTTCGCCTTATTCCCTTCTTTTATTATTTAAATACAAATTACATAGCTAAAACAAGCATTCCTGCAATCATTGCAAAAACAATTGGTAATCCATTACGTTTTGTAACTTCCATTGGATTTACGCCAGCAATACCTGCTACGATAATTGTCGCACCAGCAATTGGAGAAATTGTACGCCCTAACGTACCTCCCAAAGTAGACATACTTCCCATTTGCAATGAAGTCATACCAAAGTCTACCGCGTGAGGTGTTACTGCTTCATTAAAGGCAAACGTTGCAGCATCCCCTGAACCTGTAATAAAGCCTAATAAAAATGGTCCCATAGCTGCGCAAATTTTTACAATTGCAGGATTATCAATCATTGCAGAAATAAAAGTTTTTACCAATCCCATCGATGTTAATCCAGATACAAATACCCCTGCTGCAATAATAATACCTAAAATATCTGCATAAGCTTTTCCCATCCCGTCAAAAAAGGCATTCGTTAAATTTACAGGATTCGTACGTGTTGCTAATAAAGCTAATATAGATCCAATAATCATTGCTGCCGGAACATCCATTTTAAACTCTGGTACCACTCCAGATGAACCGAGAATCAAAATCAAAATAGGGAGAATTGGCATACATGCGTATAATACATTTACTTTAAATGAACCTTCAATCTCAAGACCTTCTGCTGTATATCCCTTATGCTCTTTTCTATAATAGGCAATCAACGTAATTAGTACCGCTGCTACAATAAGGGACGTAATATTCGCTTTATATTGAAATGCAATAACATCCATTACATCCACCCCTGCAATTTTAGCAACAAAAGGATTATGGGCTAATCCAGGATTAAGCATACTTCCATATGTGCCACACTTTACAGCAGCTGCTGCCATCGCTGGATGAATTCCTGCCCCCATCATTAATGGAACAAAAATTGCACCTGCTGCAGCTGCTGTTCCTGCTGCGCTAGGTAAAGCAATATTGATAGCAAAAGTTCCTAAAACAACACCTGGAATTAATAATGGACGAAATTTAGAAAGTCCATTTGCCATTAAATTGATTAAATGTTTATCACATTTTGTATAGCGCATCACCATTGCAAACCCCATAACGGAACAAACAGCTTGTATCAATCCACTATTCGTCATACTCTTTGAAAAAGCAGCAAACGCTTCCATTGGAGTTCCAGCTACAGAAGCCATAATAATGCCAGATGCCAATAATACCAAACGTGCATCATAACGTTTCACCAAAAAATAAATTGTAACTAAAACCATAACTATTCCGGCCCAAATCATCATAAACATTCCTCCTGCATATAACTAGATTAATTATAAATACATGCAATTTCTAGATTATAATATTTATCCCCCTTCTTTAATTGTGATTTTCTTTTCATTTCCTATATAAAAAAAACAAAGACAACTCCAACTATTTTAAGAAGGAATAGCGTCTTTGCTACTATACTTTATCATTATAACAAAACCAAATCACAAAATCTATTGATTTTGTATACAAAATTATATATTCTTTTTTGTTATTAATTCTAAAATATATTTAATAATGAAGAATTTAAGCTAAAAATAAAAAGTTGGAGCATTGCTCCAACTTTTTATTTTCTTCCAAAATGTAGTTTTTCATTTTGGCTTTCTACTATTAAAGAATCACCTTTAGTAATTTCACCTTTTAATAATAGTTCGGCAATTTCATCTTCGACTAATTTTTGAATTGCTCGCTTTAATGGACGTGCGCCATAAGTAAAGTCACTACCTTCTCTAATGATCACATCTTTTGCCTCCGCTGTGACTTCCATCTCAATCTGCATTTCTTTTAATCGTTTATTTACGTCCTTGAGCATAATATCGATAATTTGTACAAGTTCTTCTTTGCCTAATGCCTTAAATACGATCAATTCATCGATACGATTAATAAATTCCGGTCGGAATATGCGTTTTACTTCATCTAGCACTAACTTCTTCGCCGCCATATCGTCACGTTCTTTATCAATGCCAACATTAAATCCAACCGCTTTGCCTTCTTGTTTTAAGTGTTTTGCTCCAACATTAGAAGTCATGATAATTACAGTATTCTTAAAATCGACGGTTCTACCTTGGCTATCCGTTAACCGTCCATCTTCCAATACTTGCAATAATATGTTGAATACATCATAATGCGCTTTTTCAATTTCATCTAATAAAATTACAGCATATGGTTTACGACGTACTGCATCGGTTAACTGTCCGCCCTCTTCAAAACCAACATAACCCGGCGGTGCACCAATTAACCGAGATACGGTATGCTTTTCCATGTATTCAGACATATCGAAACGAATCATCGCATTTTCATCACCAAATAAACTTTCAGCAAGCGCTCTCGCAAGTTCTGTCTTTCCTACGCCAGTTGGTCCTAAAAATAAGAAGGAACCAATTGGACGTTTCACTTCTTTTAGCCCAGCTCTTGCACGACGTACTGCTTTTGCTACAGCTTCAACAGCATCATCTTGACCAATCACACGCGCATGAAGAATCTTTTCTAAATTTAATAATCGTTCTGATTCTTCGGCGGCTAATTGTTTTACTGGAATTCCCGTCCACGCTGCGACAACATCAGCGATATCATTTGCCGCAACGACAATACGTGTACTTTCACGTTCATTCCATTGCTTTTGTTTAATTGACAAAGCATCCTTAACTTGTAATTCAGAGTCACGAATTTTTGCTGCTGCTTCATAATCCTGTGAAGTAATTGCCGCTTCTTTTTCCAGTCTAAGACGTTCTAACTCTTTTTCTAATGATTTTATATCTACTGGGTGAGAAGAAGCCTTTAATCTTACCCTTGAAGATGCTTCATCCATTAAATCAATTGCTTTATCTGGCAAGAACCGATCAGAAATATAACGGTGCGATAATTTTACAGCAGCTTCAATTGCTTCATCTGTAATCTTTGCCCGATGAAAAGCTTCATATTTATCGCGAATCCCTTCTAATATTTTAATTGCCGCCTCGACAGTAGGCTCACCAACAAAAATTGTTTGAAACCTTCTCTCTAAAGCAGAATCTTTTTCTATATATTTTTTGTACTCATTTAATGTCGTTGCACCAATTGCTTGCAATTCCCCACGCGCCAATGCTGGTTTTAAAATATTTGCCGCATCAATTGAACCTTCTGCAGCTCCAGCACCAATTAATGTATGCAATTCATCAATAAATAAAATAACATCGCCAGCAGCTCTTACTTCATCAATAATCTTACGCAATCTTTCTTCAAATTCCCCTCGATACTTTGCCCCCGCAAGCACTGTTGCAATATTAAGTGACATTACACGCTTACCTGTCAAGACTTCTGGTACAGCTCCCATCACAATTCTTTGTGCAAGCCCTTCGGCTACTGCGGTTTTTCCTACTCCTGGCTCACCAATCAATACTGGATTATTCTTCGTTCTACGGCTTAAAATTTGAATCACACGTTCAATTTCAACTTCACGACCAATAACCGGATCAAGTTTTCCTTCCTCTACTAACGCATTCAAATTACGGCTATAACTATCTAAAGTAGGTGTCATCGTATTACCGGCTTTTCCTTTACCTCGTGGTTTTTCACCACCACTCGGACTCTGCCCGCCGATACTACTTCCAATCATTTCCAATACAACTTGGCGAACTTTGGACAGATCAGCTCCCATTGACTGCAATACCTTGGCCGCAATCCCTTCATTTTCACGTAACAGACCCAATAAAATATGTTCTGTACCAATATAATTATGTCCCAGGTCTTGTGCTTCCGCTAGAGCTAATTCCATTACACGTTTTGCACGCGGAGTGTAATAAAGCTCATTTGCATTCCCTTGTCCTGTACCGACACCCATCACGATTTTCTCACGAAGTGTATTCAAATCCACTTGCATGAGTTGCAATGCTTTGGCGGCAACGCCTTCCCCCTCATGTACTAATCCCAACAATAAATGTTCTGTACCAATATAATTATGTCCTAATTCTTGCGCTTCATATTGCGCCAATTTCAATACTTTCACAGCTCTTTCTGTAAATCTACCTTGCATTTTTTTCACCCCAACTTAGCAATTAAGCATTTGTTAAACTACTCAACACAGCGCGAATCACGCTTGCACGTTCACGATTAATTTCACTTTGTGATAAGTTTGCATGTTCTTTTTTGTTTTGTAAAAAATTAGGTCGCGTAGACACCAATAATTCATTGAAAACTTCAGCCGGTACATTTTGTATAATTCCCAAATCAATTCCCATACGAATTTCACTTAAAAGTCCTAAAGCTTCACTTGCAGCCATACTACGCGCATATTTTAATATACCAAAAGAACGCCAAACTTTATCGCTCATACTATCTGGCGATTGAGAATATAGTGCTTTTCGTGCCGCCCGTTCGTGCGTTAAAATTTCCATAACAGCACTTGATAAATTTTCAATAATTTCTTTTTCACTAAATCCCATCGTCAATTGATTTGAAATTTGAAAAATATTTCCGATGACATCGGTGCCTTCTCCGTATAATCCACGCACTGCCAATCCTAATTGTGTAGATGCATTGATAATTTTATTGATTTGCCTTGTAAAAACTAGACCTGGCAAGTGCATCATTACCGAAGCACGAATCCCCGTGCCCAAATTTGTCGGACAAGAAGTTAAATAGCCGATTTGCTCATTAAACGCCAAATCCAATTTGCTTTCAATAACATCATCAATCTGAGTTGCTAATCTAAACGGTTCAACTAAATCAAAACCAGATACCATACATTGGATTCTCAAATGATCTTCTTCATTCACCATGAGACTGACCTTTGTATCCTCACTAAGTAGTAATGCCCGATTTTCTGGATTCTCAACGTGGTTATTGCTAATCAAATGCTTTTCAATTAATACATTGCGCTCTAAAGAAGTCAATTGATCTAGTTCAATGAAATCACACGCCTTTCCTGTTACCGTTTCAATATCCGATAATAGTTCTACAACCTTTCTTTCAACCGCAGCCAACTGCGCAATATCGGCGCGATTTGGAAAAGGAATACGAACGAGATTTCTCGCCAAGCGAACGCGGCTTGATAATACAATGTCACTTTCGTTTCCGCTGCCGTCCATCCATGAACTGTTTGGCATTAATAGTAACTCTTTATTCATATTCTCACCCCACTTCACTAGATAATTCCTTTTCTAATGCTTTAATCTCATCGCGCAGCTTAGCTGCTTCTTCATACTCTTCATTTACTACGTAATTTGATAAAACTTTGCGCATTTTTGTAATCCGTTGCCGCAATTCTATTTGTCCACCAGATCGTTTTGGAATTTTTCCTGTATGCGAACTATCCCCATGCAATCGACGCAATAACGGTTCTAATTTTTTTGCAAAAGTTTCATAACAAACACTGCAACCAATCTTCCCATTTCGGCTAAAATCCCGATATGTCATATGACAATTCGGGCATTCCTCGACTCTAGGCTGCGCTTGTGGTGTATCAGGTAAACTTTTATTAAACATTCCCGCTAAAAAATCATTCACCGAGAAATTTTGATTTACATTAAAAATAAAATCACCATATTTTTTTGCACATTCCTCACATAAATGCTTATCTATTTTACTCGCATTTACATTACTCACTTGCGTTAAACGAATACACGCTTGATTTTTCTTACAATCATCACATAGCATGTTAAATCCTCTCCCTTACGAAAAATCAGCCAAAGTCAAAAAGATTACTTGCAATGCTTTTTTTCGTTCTTCTAAATTAGGCTGTTGAAAAGCCAACGTAGTAAATTGCATAACCAATGCAGCTTCACGATTACTAATTAAACGATTTTTCAATAAATAGTGAACAATAGATTTTACCTTCTCAAAAGGTATGTCTTCATCTATTTCTTGCAAAATATCCCGATAAATCATTTTTTGGATAGGTACACGTGTGATACGAATAAATCCCCCTAATCCTCTTCGAGATTCTACAGTAAAACCCCGTTCAAGTGTAAATCGCGTATTTAAAACATAACTAATTTGAGAAGGTGCACATTCAATTTCATCAGCAATATCCGTTCTCCTCAGTTCAACCTTCCTACTATCTTCAGCGGCTAATTTACGCAAAATATATTCTTCTATTAAATCCGCAATATTACTCAATTTTATCACCTGCTGTTTTCATTCTGACTTTTTGACCTTTAAGTATATTATATTTTACTACAGATTGATTCGCAACAGTAAAATCAAAACTTAGTCTGTCTTATTTACAATAAATTTATCCGATGGCTAAGCTTTAGATGGATCCTAGTCGCATTTTATTATAAAAAAAGAACTATGCATTATTTTTCCTAAAGCATAGTTCTAGCAATTAATTTTACATATTTATTGATTTTCTTTTACTTGGTCCAAATGCAGGTATCTTCAACAAGACGAATTTTCCAATGAGATAGCATAACGTTAGCGATACCACACATACAATTGCATATTTTACAAATGCATTTGTATCCATTGGTCGTACTGCCCAGTTCATTTCTTGGACAATCGTTTGATGTACGTAATATATTGGATAAGAAGTTGCAGATAAAGTCGCCCACATTGGTGTTGTATAATCAAAAGTAACTTTAAACAATGAAAGCAAGCCAAAAACGGAAGCTAAGCAAAAAAATGAATGTAATGTTGCATTAAGCACTAAGTAATCTGCAGGAGATAATTGAAAAATTGCTTGCGTTAATAATTTATGCGTGGTGTATACAATTGACATAAGGATAAACGCAGGAATCCAAAACTTTGCACATGGTGAATACCCCGTTTGCGTAAACCATTGTTTTCTATATGCATAAATGCCTAACGCAAAATAAATCAAATACAAAGGTACACGAGTTGGTTGCAATACCAGTAAATATAGCGGATGTATCCAAGCACCATCACTACAAATTGAATTCACCACGCCAACACCAATCGCTCCGAGAATACCCAAACCAAAAATAAATCTTCCAGACGGTTTTGAAGCTGTTTTCTGCTCTTTTAACTCCGGATAAATGATACATACAATTGTCATTAATAAATATAATGCCATCAATGCACCTAGATACCAATAATGTGATTGCTGATACGCCACACCCCAGAATAAGTTTTGATAAAAATCCCAAAAGCTCATCGGAATATCACGACTTGCAAGCATCAAATAAGCAGTATGCGGAGCAAGTACCATCGCACCAAAAATCCAAGGGAAGCCAATCCGCTTCCATTTATCCTTCCAAAAAGTAGCTTGGCTGCGTTTTGCAAATGATTTAATACCAAAATAACCCGAAATAAAAAACATTACCGGCATAATAAAAATATCTGCCCAAATAACAAAAATATCTGCCGACAGCACGCGCTTCGTATCCACAACATACCACCACTCTGGTGCATAAATCATGTAAGCTAATGCCGCATGAAAAACCACGACTAAAAGAATAATTGCTGACCGTAAATTATCAAGGAAAAAAATTCGATTTTGATTCATAAATACGCCTCCTTTGACTTTTGATTTTATTCAATCTTATTATAAACCGTCCAGACGGTACAGTAAATAGTTAAAATAAAAAAAGAAATAAAATTTCTTTTTTTAATGACTGATTATATGTTATAACGTGGCAATAAATAACTCTTTCTCCACGATCCTTGCCAAGCCTCACGTTCATCCGTTAAATCTAACATAGTCTTTTCCAGTTTTTCTCTCATTTCTGGGTTTATTGCTGACTGACCTAATGCTTCATGAAATTGCAGACCATCTGCTGCCAAACGAAGAATCGTTGCCATCAGTGGATTTATTTTATCCGACTCACTACATTTTTGCATATATTTTTGTTTTTCTTGATACATCGTTCTATCTTCATTTTGCAGTGCTGCCAAAGTCAACAGTACCGTAGAATAATCATTGTCTTGTGCTTGCGTCTCAAAGGATTCTTTAATATAAGCTCTCGTCCATTTTCCGCCATTGCTTAAATTTACATCCTTTGCTTCTGCAACTCGTGTTTGAATATTATCCAGATACTGATTGAGCAAATATTCATTCATACATTTAATCAGTGTATCTTTATTTGGATAATGATAGAGCAAGCCACCTTTACTGATTCCAGCTTCTTTCGCCGCCGATTCCAGAGTAAGCGCAGTAGCGCCTTCCCTTTTTACAATTAAAGCCGCCGCATGTAAAATCTTTACTTTCGTCTCATTCAGTTCGGCACTATGTTTACTCATTGTATCTCCTTTACACGAACACTTCTTATATTAACAAATCAAATATAATTTATTAAATTCTATTTACCATTATACCACAAGAAAAATAAAAGTAGTTTCAAAATGTTATAGAAAAATACGTCTCTATTGTTTTACTTTACAATAAGAGACGTATTTTTTTATTTTATTATATCTTTTACTGCATGTATAATATCAATCTCTTGCAAATGATAATTCGTAAGTAAATCTTCCGGACTGCCAGAACAGCCGAATTTATCTTTAACACCTACATACCGCATTTGTGTTGGCTGATACTCAGATAGAGCTTCACTTACCGCTGATCCCAAACCTCCTATAACCGTATGCTCTTCTGCCGTAACTATTTTTCCCGTTCTTTTTGCAACTTCAATCAATAACTCTTTATCAATCGGCTTAATACTTGGCATATTCACTACCATAGCTTCAATCCCATCTGCCGCCAATTGCTTTCCTGCTTCTATCGCTTTTACTACCATAATTCCCGTAGCGATAATCGCTACATCATTTCCTTGTTTTAATATTTCTCCTTTACCTATTTTAAAAGTATATTCTTTATCATGAACTGTTCCTGTTGCAACACGGCTTATTCTTAAATACACAGGACCTTTATGTTCAATAGCCGCGAAAATTGCCGCCCTGGTCTCAACTTCATCAGATGGGCAAAGTACCGTCATATTCGGCAAACTACGCATGATTGCCAAATCCTCAATAGCTTGATGCGTTCCGCCATCATATCCAACAGTAACCCCAGAATGCGTCCCCACTAGCTTTACATTTAAATTTGCATAACATACAGTATTGCGAATTTGATCAAATGCTCTTCCTGTAACAAATACTGAAAAACTTGTTGCAATCGGAATCATCCCTCCGGCTGCAAGACCTGCCGCCATTCCAACCATATCCTGCTCTGCAATGCCTACATCAATATATCGCTCTGGACAAACTTTAGCAAAACTATCTGCTTTTGTCGCTTTTCCTAAATCTGCATCTAGTACAACAATTCTATCATCATCTTTTAATTCTTGTAATGTCCTCCCCAAAATTTCTCTTAACGCTAAACTCATTTTCTATCTCCTCCTAACTCAACTAATGCTAAATTGCATTCCGCTTCATTAGGCGTGGTTCCATGCCATTTAAGCACATTTTCCATAAAAGATATCCCCTTACCTTTTACTGTTTTGGCAACGATAACTGTGGATTTATCCATACATTCCTTTGCTGTATCAATTGCCTTGCTAATCGCTAAGAGATCATGTCCATCGATTTCAATTACATTCCAGCCAAAAGTTTTAAACTTATCTCCAATCGGTGCGATATTTATTACATCTTCATTTCTTCCATTAATCTGCAATCCATTATAGTCAACAATAGCGGTTAAGTTATCCAATTTATAATGTGCAGCAGTCATTACTGCCTCCCAAATTTGCCCTTCTTGCAGTTCACCATCACCTAAAATTACATACGTATGATGTTTCTCTTTTTTTAATTTTGCTGCCATTGCCATCCCATTCGCAATTGATAATCCCTGTCCTAAAGAGCCAGATGACATATCAACTCCCGGTGTCGATTTTAAATCTGGATGACCTTGCAGTCGTGATTTATACTGTCTTAATGTGCCTAGTTCAGAAACTGGGAAAAAACCACGTTCAGCTAATATAGCATATAAAGCTGGTGCTCCGTGCCCCTTAGATAAAATAAATCTATCGCGATCATCTAATTGCGGACGCCTTGGATCAATGTGCATTTTTACAAAATACAAAATTATTAAGATTTCTACTAAAGATAATGCCCCTCCTGGATGCCCCGTTTTAGCAGTTTTCAACATTTCAATGATATCAATCCGAACTTTTTTTGCTAGCCTCTGTAATTTTTCTAAGTCCACGTTTTCTTCACCTCATCTAAAAATAAGACTCTCCCTTATGAGAATGAGGAGAGCAGATAATTTATCTAAAGAGTTGTAGTACATTACCTAACAAGATACCAACTACACCAAAGTCAGCATCACTAAACGTTGTATTTGCAAAACCTAAATCTCCAAGTACCGGCATCAATAATACAGGTAGGAACGTAATCAATAAACCTTGCACAAAAGCCCCACTGATTGCGCCTTTCAATCCACCAGTAGCGTTACCAAATACACCAGCCGTTGCCCCGCAGAAGAAATGTGGTACCACACCCGGTAAAATAATTGGCAAACCTGGAATAGATCTATCAATCATAAGTAAAACTAACATTCCTACCACGCCACCAACGAAACTTGATAAGAAACCAATCAACACAGCATTAGGCGCATATGGATATACAACTGGGCAATCTATTGCAGGTTTAGCATCAGGAACTAAAGTAGTTGCAATCCCACTAAAAGCCGGAATAATTTCTGCCAAAACAAGTCTCACCCCTGCTAAAATGATATATACACCACCGGCGAATGTAATCGCTTGTAAAATTGAAAAAACAATAAAATGCTGCCCGCCACTTAACTCTTTTTCAACATAAGCCGGGCCTGAAGCAAATGCCACAATTAAATATAAGACAAGCATAACTAAAGAAACTGCTAAAGATGAATCACGTAAAAAACTTAACCCTTGTGGAAAATTAATATCCTCTGTAGTTTTTTCTTTATTTCCAACAAGTGAACCAATCCAAGCAGATAACACATAACCTACCGTACTGAAATGACCAAATGCAACATCGTCGCCTCCAGTTATTTTACGCATTGTCGGTTGTGCAATCGCCGGGAAAAATGCCATGATAAAACCTAATAATAGCGAACCAATAATTACGAGCAAAACTCCCTCTACTCCACCTACGACAAGAATAGATGCGATCATACAAGCCATATAAAGCGTATGATGCCCCGTTAAAAAGATATATTTTAGCGACGTAAATCTAGCAATTAAAATATTAACAACCATACCAAATGCCATAATAAGTGCAGTTTGAGTACCATATGTTTTTAATGCCATCGCTACAATTGCTTCATTATGGGGCACTACCCCATTTATATTAAACCCTTCTTGAAACATTGCCCCAAAACTTGATAAAGCATCAACAACAATTCCAGCACCACCACCAAGAATTAAAAATCCAAGAATTGTCTTGACTGTTCCTTTAATGATATCTGCTCCACTCTTTTTTAAAGCAATTAAACCTATCATGGAAATTAGACCAACTAAAATTGCCGGAACACTTAAAATATCCAAAATAAATTGCAACATATTCTTTCCCCCATCTCTTATTCTATTTCATGCTTTTCCTTTTCTTTTACTCGAATGCTTGGGCGATTTTTTCTTTTAATTCATTTTTATCGATCATGCTATTTAATGAAATTACTTTACCGCCCAGAGAAGTTAATTGTGATGCAATATCACGCGTTCCGACATAAATATCAGCCTTAATTCCTGCTGCTGACGATAAATCTGAATGCTCGACTGTAGCTTCCAAACCAAGTTCTTTTAATACCTTTTTGATATTCATTTCAATCATAAAACTACTTCCCAACCCACTGCCACAACACACTAAAATCTTCATTTCATATCCTCCTCACAAAGTAAAATTTGTTTTAACTTCATCTACCTTATCTATAGACTTAGTCGCGCTTAACTTCATTTATTCTTAGAACGCCTTAGTCCTTTGATAAGATAAATTCATTTGTATTTTTTTATTATGGACTCAACTTCACTAACGGTCTGCGCCTGCATGATGTTTTTTACATCAGCTTCATTAGATAATAGTTCCATTAGAGACTCTAAAAGTTTTAAATGTTCTTGACCGTTCGTTGTTGCCAATGTAATAATCAGTTTTACCGGATCATTCGTTTCATTGCCAAAAACAATTGCATTTTTTAAAGTAATTAGACTTAATGAGATTTCTTTTGCCCCATCTTCTGGTCTAGCATGCGCAAGCATAATTTGTGGAGCAACTACCATATAAGGACCAATTGTCATATGATTTTTTATAATGGCTTCTTCATAGCTTGATTCTATATATCCTTTTTTTAGAAGTAACTCGCATCCTTCTTTTACTGCTCCCTTCCAATCTTTACAATCTACATTCACTCTTATTGAATCAATTCCTAAAAATCCGGTCAACATAATTATTACCCCATTTTACTCTGATTTTCGTCTTCTCCTATAAATTTCATACAGGTCAAAATAGTCATGATAATAATATCAATTATTTCCATATTTATCTGTTTTAATTCATAAATAGAAACCGTTTTTGCAACTCTCTTCTATTAATCACAATTGAAACTCGCTCCTTTTATTCAGGACCTTTTTAGAGTTATACTTTTATTACTTTCCTTTTACTGAACAAATTTTGTAATTGTCATATTATTCTTTCTATTTTTTCTCTTATAAAAGGAATAGAGCTACCGACTCTTAATCAGTAGCTCTATTCTTTATCAATTCAATCATTCTTTTCGTACTATACTGGACAACGACCATATACGTCACAATAAGTCCGATGCCTATATCTTCACTTATCGTGCAACCGTCTGGCAAATCGTATATAATGTTTCGTCAATAGACTTTTTCATCATGAGCCCTTCGTTTATGTTATAGTCCGTCAACGCATTACCTTTCATCGCTACGAGCCGATTTCCCCGTCCCGCGCGTAAAAGTTCAACTGCAAAATACCCCATCCGCGTTGCTACGACTCGATCCCTTACCGTCGGTGCTCCGCCGCGCTGGATGTGACCAAGAACCGTTACGCGCGTACTAATCCCCGTTTCTTTTTCTATTATTTCAGCAACATCCTGGACTTTATCTCTGCATCCTTCCGCCATGATAATGATATGATGTGTCCGCCCCTTTTTTTGTCCCTCTGTAATATTGCGGCAAATTTCATTCTTTATATCGTATTCTTTTTCCGGTACTAATATTGCGCTCGCCCCGGCTGCAATTCCAACTTCAAGCGCCAAATGACCTGCTTTTCTCCCCATGACTTCAATCAAGCTGCATTTTTCATGGCTCTGCGCCGTATCACGCAGCCGATCAATCGCTTCCATTCCGATATTGCAGGCTGTGTCATAGCCAATCGTGTATTCCGTACATACGATATCATTATCAATTGTTCCCGGAATCCCAACGGTCGGCAATCCCATTGCACTAAGTTTTTCTGCCCCGCGGAAAGAGCCATCACCGCCGATAACGACTATTCCTTCAATTCCATGCTTCTTTGCCATTTCAAAGGCTTTCTTTTGACCTGCTTCTTCCATGAATTCCATGCAGCGAGCTGTATAAAGAAACGTTCCGCCACGCTGTATCATATCACCGACAGCACCTGCATCCAACGCAATAAAATCTCCATGAATCAGCCCGTTATAACCGCGTTTTATTCCTATGACTTCCATATCAAAACCAATTGCGGTACGAACCGCCGCACGAACCGCTGCATTCATCCCAGGAGCATCTCCGCCACTGGTCAGTATCCCAATCTTTCGAATCGTTTTTTTATCCATTTTCTCACCGCCATTTATCCGATGACTAACGGAGTCTACTAAAAGACTAGGCAATTCACACAAATTCTTCTGCTCACACTATGTTCGCAAGAATTTTGTTCATCGCTTATAATCCTCGCCTCTTCATACGGAAGTAAAGACCTCGTAAGCCCCTTGATTACGTGTCTGCTTTTAATGGAAGTTAAAACTCCTACCAAAACAGCCTTGTTTATAAGCTAAGTTCACTTTGCAAAATCATATTTGCTTTCTATTTTTATCATGTACCTTTTTCATGATTTTTACAACATTTTCTATCGTAAATCCATACTTTTTAAACAATATCTCTGGCGGAGCTGATGCACCGAACCCCTGCATCGTAACGTTTTCTCCATCAATTCCCGTGTATTTGCCCCATCCAAAATCAGTTCCGGTTTCAATTGCCACCCTGCTTCGAATTCCTCGGGGAAGGATTTTTTCTTTGTAAACTTCGTCCTGCTGTTCAAACAACTCCATACATGGCATACTCACAACGCGCACATCTATATTTTCCTTTTCCAATTCCGCTTTTGCCGCCATTGCCAACGACACTTCCGATCCGCTGGCGATTAATATTCCATCGGCCTGCTCTTTTTTTGCATCAGCTATAATATACGCACCTTTCAATGCTTCTTGACTACTGTCGGCAAGCTGTGGCAGATTCTGCCGGGTAAGTACCAATGCCGTCGGCGTCTTCTTACTCGTCACTGCCAAATACCACCCCACGGCTGTTTCTGTTGCATCTGCCGGTCGAAATACTTGGAAATTCGGCATAGCCCTCAGCATTGCCAGTTGTTCGATTGGTTCATGAGTTGCTCCATCTTCACCGACTCCAATGCTGTCATGCGTCAATACATAGACCACGGGAAGTTCCATCAATGCTGCCAGCCGAGCCATCGGTTTCATATAGTCGCTAAATACAAAAAAGGTCGCGATATACGTTTTCAGCCCACCATGCAATGCAATGCCGTTGCCGATTGCCGCCATAGCAAGTTCTCTTACGCCAAAATGTAGGTTACGCCCCCTATAGTTTTCTTTTCCAAAATCGCCTCCATCTTTCATATAACTTTTATTTGATGGGGCGAGGTCAGCACTGCCGCCAATCAGATTTTCCAACCGCTCTTTGAGGCGATTAATCATGATGCTCGATAGATTTCTTGTCGCCTGTTCCTTTTCTTCATACGCCCAAAATTCCTTGTCTTCGAGCAGTGCTTTTGCATCAACATCTCCATGATATTTTTTCCAGCGTGCTTGTTCTGCCGGATATTGCTCACTATAGGCAGCAAACAGTTCGTTCCATGCAGCTTCTTTTCGTTCACCGCTTTGCGCAAGGCAGTGATACCGCGCATATATCTCTTCCGGTATAGAAAAGGCTTCTTGACTTTTCCAGCCAAGCTTTTCTCTTAAGGCTTTGATGTTTTCTTCGCCGAGCGGTTCGCCATGAGCACTAGATTTTCCTTGTTTCACCGGACAGCCATAACCAATCTGCGTTTTTACCGTGATAAAGGATGGATGCTTCGTATCTGCTTTTGCCGCTTCAATTGCAGCTCCGATTGCTTCGAGATCGTTGCCATCTTCAACGGTAATTGTCTGAAATCCAAAGGCTTCCATGCGTTTTTGAACATTTTCTGTAAAAGCGATATCCGTACTGCCTTCGATTGAAATTCGATTACTGTCATAGAATACGATTAGCTTGTGGAGTCCTAAAGTTCCAGCAAGCGAAAATGCTTCTGATGAGATGCCTTCCATCATACAACCATCTCCGCCTAGCACAAAAGTATAGTGATCTACGATTGGAAAATCCGCTTTGTTAAACGTGGCAGCCAAATGTGCTTCCGCTATTGCCATACCAACGGCCATCCCCATTCCTGCACCGAGCGGTCCGGTCGTCGCTTCGACGCCAACCGTATGTCCATATTCCGGATGCCCCGGAGTAAGGGAACCATCCTGACGAAACTTTTTTAAATCTTCGATTTGCAGCCCATAGCCAAACAGGTGTAGCAATGAATACAAGAGCATCGAACCATGTCCGGCAGAAAGTACAAAACGATCTCGGTTCTCCCATTTTGGATTCTTCGGATTGTGTTTCATATGATACCCCCACAGCTCATATGCCATGGAAGCACTGCCAAGCACCATTCCCGGATGTCCCGATTTTGCTTTTTGCACGCTGTCAGCAGCCAGTATTCGAATAGCATTCACCGCTTTTATATCCTGTTCTTTATTTCTCTCTATTTGATAATCGAACATATAAACTCCCCCTTCAAAATGTGCTGCCGATCGAATAAATGACCGGCAGCACATTTTTCACCCTGTTTATTTTCCCAGAGCATCGTATTCTTTTAATTGTTTGCAGATATCCCCTACACCATCGAAAATAAAATTTGCCTTAACTCCATATTTATCAAGATCCTCAACCGTCGATTCCCCAGACAAAACCAAAATAGAAGTAATTCCCGCATTTTCACCGGTCTTGATGTCCGTGTAAACTCTGTCGCCAACCATAGCAACTTCATCTCGATTATGCTGCTTCATTTTTCGAAATGCACTTTCAATGATTTCCTTATTCGGCTTGCCGATGACCTGCGGCATTTTCCCGGTAGAAGCCTTGATGAGCTCCATCATCGCTCCCGTATCGGGAATATAGCCATTTTCTACCGGACAGTTGAAATCCGGATGCGTCGCAATATAGGTGACCCCTTGACGGATGAAATTACAACCTTTAACAATCTTTTCATAAGTCAGCGTCATATCAAAACCCAAAATTACAAAATCCGGATTTTTATCAGTCAAAACAAAGCCATATTTTTTAAACTCCATTTCCAGCTCCGGAGTTCCCATAAGAAAGACTCTCGCCTTTGGCTTTAGGCTGTAAAGATAGCTGATGGTAGCATCCCCTGATGTCAATATATTTTCAACATCGCACTTAATTCCTAAATGACGCATTTTTTTCACATAATGCGCGCTGTCCTTAGAGGAATTATTCGTAAGAAACAGATATTCCCGACCACTCTCTTTTAAATAGTCGATGAACTCTTTTGCTCCAGGCAGCAAACTCTGTCCAAGATTGATCGTGCCATCCATATCCAATAAAAAAGCCTTAATTTCTCCAATACTCTTCATAAAGGCTCTACACCCCTTTTTCCGTTTTTTAAATACCACGCCAATTTGATCCTGCTCATTTATCGAAATAAGCGATTCACACAAAATCAAAGATTTGGGTTCGTGGCTTTACAGACTTCCAACTTCTATAAGTGGGAGTAACTTCAGAGCACAAGCAAGCAGCTAAGCGACTGGATAAGGTCGGCTAAGATTTAGGTGGAGTGAAAACTCCACCTAAATCAAGTCTACTTTATTTTAATTCCTTGCCAATTTGCTCAGAAAATTGATCAAGCATCCCTAAATCTGCCAACAGCCCCAGAATCGTATACCGGTTCCGAACTTCTTTTGCCATACGAATGGCATCTACTGCCATCTTACAATCAATCCCAACATCCTGCGGATTGACTGGAGCATTGGCACTATACAAAATTTCCTTAATCTTTTCAGAGGACACAATATCAGTACATACTTCATGGATTTCTTGCCAATGCTTTTCAATCGTTTGTAGACGTTCCAACCGATTCGTCAATGAATTTCGCCCATCTTTTTCGCTCAATGCTAAAATTTCCGGACTGCATTGACGATAATATGTTTCGACATCCGCCTTCCACTTGGCTACATCAAACGCTTTAGCTTTTTGAGCTGCCTGCACAAAGTCTACATCCGCATCACGAAGCAGTTCATACAGCCGAGTCGTAATCGCCGTTCCAATACCGACCTTAGTTCCATGGAAAATCGCCTTTTTATGCGCGAAAAGGAACTGCATTTCCCAATAATGTGCTAAGTGATGCTCCGACCCCGATGCCGGTCGCGATATGCCGACAAAGCTCATGGCAATTCCCGTTAATACCAGTCCCTCCATCAAGTTCTTAATCGCCACAGCATCCCGTTGTTTTATTTTTTCAATATTGTCCATACAAGTCTTTATTGATTTTTTTACCATCTTTACTGTGACATCGCAGTAAAATTCATTATTAATAATCTGGCTAATCTTCCAATCAGCCAACGCTGAATATTTGCCGATGATATCACTCCAGCCGGCGATAATCATTGGCATTGGTGCATTTCTCAAAATATCTACATCGCCAATAATCGCACGCGGGCAAACAGCCTGATAAGAAGTTTTTAAATCTCCAACAATCAGCGCAGCTCCCGTTGAAGCAAATCCATCCATTGAAGGCGCGGTCGCTACGATTACCGTATCAATGTTTAACTTACAACTTACAAATTTACCTAAATCATTTAATACACCTGAACCTACCGTCAAAATAACATCTACATCTGCGTCTGCTTGAATAAATATTTTTCCAGTTGCCGCTTCATCTGGTACCAAATCATCCGAACTTTCAGCAAAAATGCAGGTTTTAAACGGAAAATCTTTCTTTTTCAAGACCATGGCAACCAGCTGTCCACAAGCCTTCCATGTGTTTGCATCGGCAACGAGCAGTGCTTTTTTATACCCGAGTTCTTCGAGTACCTGCGCCGTTTTATTCACTGCGCCTTCTTCAATGACAATCTTGTCCATCTGAATCGAATGAGGTTTACCACAGGCGCAAGAAAGTTCCCCACCGATATAATCCGTAATCTTTAACGCATCTATATTATCCAAGGTCAATTGCATAATTCAATCACCTCTCCTTATCTATTAGAAGATACCTAAAATACCGGTAATCGCACCAAAGGCAATCAATATCCCCATCAGTTTAATTGGTGACACCCCTGCTTTTACCATTTTGAGAACAGCTAAAGTCAATACCAGCGGAATCAATCCCGGCATCAATTTATCCAATAAATCCGCCTGCAAATTAAACTGCATACCGCCCAAATCCAAATTAGCAGCAAACTGCAGCGGGATAAACCGTCCTACTAATCCGCCCATAACAAGTGTACCTAAAATAGATGCACCTTCAATAACACGGTTGATTTTGCCGCCTTCCATAATCTGTTCTACCGCTATGCGCCCATATTTATAGCCATTCATCCACAAGCTGAAAGAAATCGTTGTCATAATGAAAAACTGTGCCAATACGAAGATAATCGGTCCGGCAATATTATTATTATTTGTAATCCCGATACAAATCGCCAGCATGATCGGAGTAATTACTCCCTGCGTAAGCGTATCGCCGATTCCGGCGACAGGTCCCATCAACCCTGTTTTAATCCCATTAAAAGCCTGATCACTAATCGGTTTGCCATTCGCTCGTTCTTCTTCCATCGCAACCGTAACCCCATGGATAACCGACCCGCAGATAGGTTCCGTATTAAAGAAAGATAAATGACGTTTAACACCTTCTTTTTGCTCCTCTGCTGTCTTATATAATTTCTTGATTACCGGCAGCATTGAGTGGGCAAATGCGGTTGCCTGTAATCTTTCATAATTATAATTTGACTGAGCAAACATAAACCAATTAAACCATGATTTTATTACATCACTTTTTGAAAGATTGTTCGTTTCCATGTTTCATCCTCCTCCACTTTCTATGCTTCACCGCTCGAATTATTTCGTAAAGAACTCACTGTCAATGCCAAAACAGCCCCTATGATGGAAATGATAACGATATCCATTTGGAAATGAACCGAAAGAATAATCCCCAAAACGAAGAACGGCATCGTAAAAGAATTCCCGATTAGCTTTAAGTTCATTGCAATCCCAAGTGCCGGAAGCATGGCTCCGATTACGTTGAATACATGCAAAACATTATCCGTCAAAATACTGAGCATTCCGTTTACTGCATTTGGTCCATAGTATACAACCAAAGTTGCTGGAATGAAGCTAACTAAAAACAATAAAATCTGCGGTGGAACCACATTAATGAATGCGACCATATTGAGATTCCCTTTTTCAACTTCTTTATCCGCCCAATGCACGAAAAACGAATTTACTGTCATCTTTGCAATCCAAAGCACCGTTGCAATCGTTCCAAGTGGAACTGAGATTGCCATTGCTGTACTTACATCTAAGTTAGAAATAATAGCCAAAGCCGTACCAACATATCCTGCAAATGACGGATCTCCCATTTGCGCCCCGCCGGCTGAAATAAAGCCCAGATAAATCACATTTATACCAGCTCCGATTAAGGCTCCTTCTAAAGGCTGACCTAGTATAATCCCCGTGATAAAACCTGCCAATAAAGGTCTGTTCAACGTAAAGAACCCAACATACGTACACCAAGGACTCCATGAGAGATAGTAAAAGAAACCGATTAATGCCGCCTGAAAAATTGAAATTTCCACGTTATTTCCCCCTCAATATTTGATTTTACTTTCTCGTTTTTGTTAAAGCAGTTTACAGTAATTTTCCGATATCCATTGCCGAAGCATCCGGTACAATCTGTACATAGACATGTATACCTTGCCGCTCTAACGATTTAAAGGATTCCCTTTCATCATCCGATATCGAGATATTGCGATAAAATTGTTTTCTCCCCTGAATGGCCCCCATTCCGCCGAGATTCAACTCTTTTATTTCTACATTATTTTCAATCAACGCCTCAATCGTTTTTGGTGTTTTTACCAAGACAATAACCCGTTCACCGGTATCCTCACCCTTTAATATTTCACTTGCATCAGCGATAGTATGAATTCCTATTTTAAACGACCTCGGCGCCGCCATCTTTAAGATTTTGACCATAAACTCATCCATTGCCACTTCATCATCAACTACAATAATCCGATTTGCCTTCGTGATTTTAGCCCAAGCCGTAACCACCTGTCCGTGGATTAAGCGGTCATCAATTCTAGTCAATACAATATTCAGCATAATTTTCACCCTTCTTTACGTTTATTTTTTAATTTTTTCTTCTGATAAAGCATTCATTTCGCTAAATAATTCCTTGATTCCATCCTTGCCTGCATTCATACAATTATCCGTAAGCTCGTTAAGCGGACAAGATTCCCGCATTGTAAGTGCTTCTAAAACCATTGGAAAACTGATGCCCGCTACACAGCGAAATTTTTGCTCAATGCCGGTGCTTACTAATGCTGTAGCATTATATGGACTTGCACCAAATAAATCAACAAAAACCAATACGCCATCACCTGTATCCATGCTTTCAATTGCATCTCTCACCCGTTCGGAAAACACAGTGATATCATCGCCCCTATTCAACCCAATCGCCCTGACTTGCTCCAAACCTCCGACAATCAGTTCGGCACTCTTTAACATCGCTGCTCCGAAATTTTCATGTGTTAATAACAATATCCCAATCATCTTATCACCTCGCTTCTCTATCCCCTGTTTTATCAGTAGCTTTCTCTTTACACCTATTAATTAATGCAAGTATCATGCCAATACACATCGGGAATGTGTATCAAAGTGTTTTGCTTCGCTTGCCGCTCCTTGTATGACATGCTGTTTCGCTAAAAACAGTTATAATTTTTTATTTTTATCCGCAGAATATTTTTTTCATCATCATGGATTTTTTATGTGTATCAACCAAATCTTCTTTTATCTGTATCAACATGTGTATCGAAATCTATATCAAAAAACGAGTTGAATCCATACGAATTCAACTCGTTTTTTGATATCCTTATCTATTTTTTCAGCTTCAAAATACTGTCATCTATGCCAGTATGATAGAAATGTGTATTTAGCATCTCTACAATATAGGCAATCTCTGTTTCCGGAATCAAAATTCCAAAAATCTCCTCTACAACTTCAAAGTTCTGTTCCACAAATTGAAAAACGGTTTGATGTTCTTCCTTAATTCGGGCAAACTTTTTATACGGCAAAGGTTCTTTTCGCACTAAACGCTCAATCATGCACGAACAATGGAACAAAAATTTTAAATGAATCGTATCATCTACGATGAAATTGCAGTCAGCGGCAATCTTGTCCAAGACTTCGTCGAGCACCCGACAAGCCTTTTTTACATTAAGAAATGCCAATACATCTTCTAGCATCGTGATGATCCCATGCGAATAACTCATCGTTTGAGCCTTTAACGGCTCAAACTGAATCTCCTCTTCCACGGCAACCTTTACACGTCCACCGATAAAACCACTCATTGTAATTACACTTTCCTCAAGCTCCTCCAATGTCATATTTGTCATCATCGCTTTTCTCGCCGCTTCTATTACCATCGGTGTACTAACCATGCGGATAGTTCTCGTCGGTATCCCCGTGCGACTAGTGATAACTTCGGAAAAAGTCGTTAATGATCCCATATCGACCAGAAGCAAAACTCCGCCGCCCGTGTTAATTCGCTTGACAAGCTCCACTGCCTTATTCAAAGTAACCGTAACCTTTTCTTCCATCGGCATATCTAAAGCATGTAAACAATCGTATCCGAGCAGCATCTTGGCAACTTCAACCATATTGGTCGCCGTCGAAATTCCATGCGACAGGACTAATATTTGAATATTCCCTTCTTTTTTTATATTCATTGAATACAAAGCCATAGCAATAAATGCCGCTTCATCACTTGGAATAATCACATTCAATGCTTTTTCGACCCGAACTTTGATCTGCATCGCTACACGATATTCTTCCGGGTGGTCGCTACTTACCTTGATACTGTTAGGATAAATCCTAACTTCCCCCTGACGCAGACGTTCAATCAAAGTTTCCATATGAAGCGCCAAGCTGTAGACCATCTTAGCATCAAGAATTCTGCCAAATACAGCATTGGCTTTTTCCAGTTCCTCTTCAATAATGCGAACGATTTCCGGCGTTGCAATCTTGGATAAAACCTCTTTATCTACGTGGAGATTGTTCGCGCGGGCTTTCGGTACCGATTGATACATTCTCTTTTGGACCTGCCCTGCTATATTATCCTTGATCTGATCTACTTCTAAACCCTCTTTATATAGTTTTTGCGCACTTTCTAAAATCAAATCGTAGAAATCTTCTCCCGTCTGATATTCATCATACAATAATACATTGTGTAGGCTTTCCGTTAACCCATCCTTCATTCCATCAAATATTATCGTTTCACAATCATTCAAATTGAAGTTTTGCATAAGCTCCTGTCTTTTTTCATCAATTGCAAAAAAACCTTCTTTTAAATTTTGCGATAATTGTGATAATTTTATCTGCACACCATTTTGCTGGTTCGTAATATATTCCACAAAAGCATTCGCACAAATCAACTGAATATCATTACGCAGCTGTCCGATATTTCCCGGACATTTGTATAGAAGCAATACTTTAAGCACCTCTTTGGCAACCATCAAAGGAACTTTTATTTTTACTGATTCTTCCCGAAAAAACTGACAAATCAGCTTCATCCGTACCTTGAGATTACGCTCATTCAAGCCCGGTAACGTAATGACCAAAGGAATTCTCCTTAAGAAAGTTCCTAAGATCGCAGACTGTGGATCCTCCGTCGTTGCTGCAATAATCAAAACATTAGCCGTTCGAACCCCCTCAGCTTCCCCCAACCGCCGATACGTTCCGCGGTCAATCAAAGAAAACAGCATTTCCTGCCCTTCCGGTGGCAAACGGTGTATCTCATCCAAAAACAATATCCCGCCGTCTGCCTGATCAATCAAGCCGCGGCGCTCTCGTTCAGCCCCGGTATAAGCTCCCTTTACATGACCAAATAAATGTGAAATCAACAACTGTGAATTTTCAGCATAATCAGCACAATTGAAAATCACATAAGATGCTGTTGATGGCATTTTCCCTGTATCAATCGCATAACGATACATAATCCCGGCAAATGTCGTCTTACCGCTCCCCGTCGGTCCGATAATCAGCGTATGTAATCCATTGGGTGGATATAAAATAGCAGCCTTAGCTTGCTTTACCTGTAACTGCAAATCATCTTCAGCCCCAGTGATATTTCCAAAAATCTGATCATGGTGTTTTATTTCTTTTTCTATTTTTTCTTGTTTTACCTGCTGTAAATCGGATTGTAAAAAATTTTGCGAAATCTCTTTTTCTGCCGGGGTATCATCCTGATCTGGACACAAGCATTGCTGCAATTGAGAAATACTCTGAAAGACACTTTGGTTCAAAACATTGCCATAAGTTTTTTGCAAAACCTCTGTCGCTAAATACAGAACCGGTTTTCCAGAAATCTTAATTGCCTTATTTTCTCCCAATAGACAATTCAATTCTTTGCTGACATTGCTTCGAACAAGTTTCAATCGAATAGCAATCTCATTCGCAGAAAAACCTATTTTTTTATTCGTTTCAGCAAGTTCACAGACAATCGACTGTGTCATTATAGACAATTCATTCTCGACTCTGCTTTTGCGATTGAGATTAACTAAATCTTTATACATTTGCTCCCCCTTAAAAGTACTAATAAAGTAGATATTCATCATTAAAATACGGACTATTCCATCAGCTATTGCTTTGATGAACATTTCATTCAGATGATATTAGGATAACATTCATTTTCCCCCATACATGGTTAAACATACAATTCATTTAAAATCGGCAACCGTTTGCTGATTACATTCCATTGAAAAGTATAGATGCGCCCCTTTCAATGAAAACTACTATTATTTTAACATGTTTAAACATGCAAGTACAAATGGCTATACTTTAGGCATTATTCTCTGGCTCTTTCTCTATTTGGGATATTCATTCTTTTTTAAATTTTACGATTCTTGTAACCGTTTTTATTGAGGTTGAAGAGCTTTCTTTTTCTACTTATAGCTTTACTCTTTCCGAACTGCACGCTTAACGTAGGATTTTCTTTATACAAAAAAACTAGCAGCCGTAGTTACTTGGCTGCTAGTAAAAATCTAAAATAGAAACATTTAACTCTTAATCAATCTCTCTTCTACAATCAGTTTAACGCCTCTTTTAAGACTTTAGCGTTGTTCTTCATTATATTAATATAATCATCTGCTGCATTACTATTTGCCTCTCCACTTACCACAGGATCAAGCGTGTACACCTTTGCACCAGTTTCTTTTGCAATTGTATCAGCCGAACCGGCCGGATATTGCGGTTCCGCAAATAATGCTTTAATATGCAAATCTTTTATCTGCTTAATCGTTGTCTCTAATTCTTTAGGTGATGGTTCTGTTCCTGGTTCACGTTCAATAACTGAAACAATGTTGAGATTGAACTCTTTTGCAAAATAAGGGAAAGCTTCATGAAAAGTTACAATATTTTTATTCTCGGAAGAATCTATCTCGTCATGCATTTCGCGTTTCAATTGCTCTAGTTTATCTATATATGTTTTTGCATTCTCCTTGTATTGCTCAGCATGCTTTCCATCCAATTGGGCTAACTGGCTAGCAATATTATTTACTTGCTCTATAGCATCGCTTACACTAACCCAAACATGGGGATTCTCCTCACCACTTGAGTCTTTTAGCAACTCAATCCCTCGGCTTGCATCAATAATATGTAAATTTTTACGGCCGTTGATTACCTTTTCCATAAAGGACTCCATCCCTGCCCCATTGATAATAAAAACATCGGCCTTATCTAATGTCTTTACATCTTCGGGCGTCAGTTGATAATCATGTAGACAACCTGTTTGTGGTTTTGTCATATTAATTACTTCCACGCCTTCAATGCCTTTAGTCACATTTAAAGCTGTAATATACATCGGATAAAATGAAGTCACAACACGATACTTTCCCTCTTTACTTTGCTCTACAGTTTTATTTCCTGCGCAGCCGATAAAAAATAATGACATAACCATTATGCCAATAAAAACACTTAAAAGTTTTCTCCCCATTATTTGCCTCCATACTTACTAAATAAGAATATTACTATTTAGTATAATATATTAATAAAATATTTTTTGCAAGCAAAAAGCAAGAGTTATTTTGAACTCTTGCTTTTTTATTTCTATTTAAAGTTAAGATTTGAGAGATTTAAACCTTCACCAGAATCAAATCTCACTTTATCATAATTGAATTTTTTGCGCTTTTGCCAACGTTTCTTTTGCTTCGGCAATAATTGTATCAATAATTACTTTAGCCGGTTCAACCTTTTTCAATGGTAATAAAGTTTGCCCTGCTTGAACCATACCATTTTCTACATCGCCATCTACAGCAGCAAGTCTATTTGTTCCAGTAGCTAGTTTAATTAATTCTTCTTCTGATGTTCCTTTTTTCTCTAAATCTACAAAATTTAAAGAAAACTTATTTTTTACTCCGCGAACAGCATGTCCAATCGTTTGTCCGGTTACAATACTATCTGTATCAGCTGCTTCAATTAATTTTGCTTTAACATTTGCATGTACTCCACATTCTTCAGCTAGCAAGAATCTTGTTCCCATTTGTACACCAGCTGCTCCCATAGTAAGTGCTGCTGCTAGCCCCCGTCCATCACCAAAGCCTCCAGCTACAATTACTGGGATATTCACCTCTGGAATTACCTGTGTCATTAATGGCATTGTAGTAAGTACACCAATATGCCCCCCCGCTTCCATACCTTCTACAACAATTGCATCTGCACCAGCTGCTTCAACACGTTTTGCTAATTTCACATTTGGTACAACAGGAATCGTTTTTACACCTGCTTCTTTAAACTTTGCTAAGAAAGGTACTGGATTACCTGCACCCAATGTAACAAAGGCCGGTTTTTCTTCACAAACGACACTTACAATTTCATCTTTATTCGGTGCCATCAATTGTATATTTACACCAAAAGACTTATCTGTTAAAGTTTTTGCTAATTGAATTTGTTCACGAATATATTCAGCAGTTCTACCACCAGCAGCAATGATGCCAGCTCCTCCTGCATTTGACACGGCCGCAGCTAATTTAGCTTCTGAAATCCAAGCCATACCACCTTGAATAATCGGATATTTAATATTTAAAACTTCCATTATATTTTTCATTAATAAAACTCCCTCCAATATATATTTCAAACTTATATTACTATTTTAACATATCTTAGCAAACTATATCCAAAATTTTTTTTTACAGTAAGTATCTTAGTACTTTGATAATATTCTTTACTTTTTTTTAAATACAATCTATAATATTAGATTGTATAATAGTATATTTTTATTAACTGGGCTAATTTGAGGAAATTTGCCTCAACAAGATTATTAAACAAACAAAAGGGGCGACATTTCATGAAATTAATCGCAAGGCATCTAACAGTTGATATGTATGGTTGCAAAGCAAAGAATCTAAGCGACTTAGATTTCATCAAAAAAATTATTGATATCACCGTTGCTGATGCAAACATGACACTAATTGACTCCTCTATTCATTTACTTGATGATAAAAATCTAAATGCAATTGCATTGGTAAAAGAAGGTCATATTAGTATTCATACGTATCCTGATTTAGGATATACTGCTGTAGATGTATTCAATTGCAGTGACAACAGCCGTCCAGAAAAAATAGTGGCAACAATTAAAAGCTTTTTAAAACCAGAAAAAACAAAAACAACTTTTTTAAAACGCGGTGATTTTGGTGCAATTAAAGATATGAAACCAAAAATCAAAGTAAGTGTAGCTCCCTTTAGACGTATTCGGAACACAGGTGCTCGCGTAATTAAATTACTTTCCCGTAAACAACGTTAATTGGCTTTATAAATAGCAGGAGAAAATTTCTCCTGCTATTTTTTTAAGACTCATATCCGCTTAATACCAAAATATCGCCTTCTTTAATGCGATTTTTCCCTTTAGGAATAATTGTCGCCCCATCTGCGCGCTTAATAATCATCACTAAAGTCTCCTCAGGAAGTTCTAGTTCTCTTAGCGTTTTATTCAGCCAAGGATGTCCTTCCTCTATTTTTATTTCCGATAACATAACATTACCATCATCGTAATAAGTTTCTCCACTTAAAATTAGAAAATCACCAGCAAAAATTATAGTGTCACCTTTGGGAATAATCGTTTCATCGCCTCTTTTAATCATCACAACTAATATATCAATCATCAATTTTATCTCACTAATTGACTTTCCGATCCACGGATGACTTTCCGGGATATATGTTTTAATTAATTGCATTTCTGTATCTTCTTGATAATCATTAAAGGTTTTAAGAACATTATCCTGATTATCCACCATATCTAATTTTTCTGACACCCACGGAAGTAAAGTCCCCTGGAAAGCCACTGAAAGTAAAGCAATACAAAATACAATATGAAAAACATCATTATTAGTATCAACACCACTACTCACAGCCATTATAGCAAAAACAATAGAAGCAGCACCACGCAATCCTGCCCACGATACTAAAAGACTCTGCCTAATATTGCATCCTGCTGGACCTAAAATCGCAAAAATTGCAATTGGTCTTGCAATAAAAGTTAAGAAAATAGCTATACAAAACGCTGATAAGAATATTGCTGGTATTTGCGAAGGAAACGCTAGTAATCCAAGCAAAAAGAAAATTGCAATCTGAGATAAACCCGTGATTCCATCAAAAAAATGAATCAATACCGTTTTATTCTTTATTTTACTATTTCCCAGCAAAAGGCCTACGAGATATGCACTTAGATATCCATTCCCTCCAATTATTTGTGGAAAAGCATAAGCCGCCACAGCTATAGCAAAAACAAAGATCGCATCTAATCCATCTTTCATAAAAGAAGCTCGTTTTAGCATAAGTTTTGCAAATAAAAAAATTACAACTCCTGAAAAAATCCCCAATACGATTTGATTAAAGGCCATTATTCCTAATTTACCTAGGGACTCCCCGCCTATCATAATAATTGCTATCATCGTAAGCATATAAGAGGCAGGATCATTACTTCCACTCTCCACTTCTAGAAGTGAAGCGGTGCCATATTTTAAATTCAATTTTTTTGAACGTAAAATTGAAAATACCGATGCAGCATCTGTTGAACTAATAACAGCTCCTAGCAAAAAACTTTCAAATAGATCAAATCCTAAAACGTAATAACAAAAAAGTCCTGTTAAAGCTGCTGTTAAAATAACACCAAGAGTAGAAAGGCACACGGCTTTTCCTATAATCGGCCTTGCAATTTTCCAATTGGTTACGAAGCCTCCATAAAACATAATAAAAATCAATGCAAAAGAGCAAATACGCTCTGCAAATACATAATTATCGAAATGAATTTTAAAAATACCATCTGAGCCAAATAGCATTCCAAGAAAAATAAAAATTAATAGTGAAGGTACTCCATATTTGTTTGAAATTCCACTAGATGCAATACAAAGGATAATAACGATAGCTGAAACTAAAAATATAAATTCCATAAAAGCCCCCTTTTGATTTTTATATATAAACAGCTCTATACCTTCTATTTTATTTAGACATCTAGAGCTTAAAATCATCTGTAAATATAATTATACTATATTACTCTATCTTTTCACAAAAATACTTTAAAAATAGAATTTTTGAAATTATTTTTCATTACTAAAAAAATAAAAGTAAAGGTATAAATATCCTTTACTTTTATTTTATCGCCCTGCTTTATTTACCTATACTTTCATATCCATCAACAACAATATCAACTTTTCCTGTTTTAGGATCAAAAATTAAACCATGAATTGCAATATCCTTTGGTATTAAAGGATTGGTTTTTATTTTTGCTACAACGGTTTGTATATTTTGCAAAGGATCTTGAAAATCATCAATCCATCTTTCTAATTCACTTTGAATCATTTGAATTGCTTCTTTTGCAATACCGCGCTCAAGCATTTTCTGAATCAGTTCTTTTGAATTTGTATTCGCAACGCCACAGTCATGGTGACCAATAACAAATATCTCTTTAACTCCTAACTCAAATATACTTACAACTAGACTGCGTATTGTAGCTTCAAACGTTCCTGTTACTGTATTGCCTGCATTTTTAATAATTTTGGCCTCACCACGACTAACTCCAAGTGCAGGTTCCAAAAATTCTACTAAACGGGTATCCATACATGTAACAATAGCCATATGTCGTTTTGGTAATTTTTCATTATTCTCTTTTTTTTCAGAATAACTTTTAGGTAAATGAGTAGTAAAATACTCATTTGCTGTCATTATTTCACTTAAAATGGACATCTACATCAACTCCAAATAATAAATCAAAACTAAGAATTTATAAAACTTCGTCATTAAAAAGTTAACTTCCTGCTCTTTACTTTATTGTATTATGTATATTTTTATATCTAAAGAAATGAAAAAAGCACTCACCAAAGTGAGTGCTAAACAAAACTGGCATCTACCTAACCTCCCAGGACGTTTCCATCCAAGTACTTTCGGCGTGTATAGGCTTAACTACTGTGTTCGGTATGGGAACAGGTGGTACCCTATAGCTATCGACACCAGATTCTTTTGAAGTGAACTTTCTTTT